>NZ_JCAXED010000007.1:0-298354 GCF_059758795.1 Pseudomonas sp. GQ91 | reverse complement strand
GCCGTCAACCGTTAATTTCAGGATTACTCGGATTTAAGCGTAATCCGCGCAAATGCCTTCTTTCCGGCCTGGCAAACGTGGGTAGCACCCAGCTCATACATAAAGGTGCGATCCACCACCTCACCATCTATACGCACACCACCGGAGCCGAGAAGATCGCGCGCCACCGCCGAGTTCTTCACCAGCCCCGCCTTATTAAGGACCGCGGCAATCGGCATCGCCTCTGCAGCACTCAACTCGATCTCCGGCAAATCATCCGGCAACTCACCATCCTTCATACGATTGCCCGCCGCCCGATGAGCATTGGCCGCCGCCTCCTCACCATGGAAGCGCGCAACAATCTCTTCAGCCAGCTTGATCTTGACGTCACGCGGATTGGCGCCTGCTTCTACATCAGCACGCAGCGCATTGATCTCATCCATCGAACGGAAGCTCAGCAACTCAAAGTAACGCCACATCAGTGCGTCGGGAATCGATACCAGCTTGCCGTACATGACGCCCGGCGCTTCCTGGATACCCACATAGTTACCCAGCGACTTGGACATCTTCTTCACGCCGTCCAACCCTTCCAGCAACGGCATGGTCAGAATGCACTGGGCTTCCTGCCCGTACGAACGCTGCAGCTCACGCCCCATCAGCAGATTGAACTTCTGGTCGGTACCACCCAGCTCGACGTCCGCACGCAACGCCACCGAGTCATACCCCTGAACCAGCGGATACAGGAATTCGTGAATCGCAATCGGCTGATTGGTCGAGTAGCGCTTATCGAAGTCGTCACGCTCGAGCATACGAGCGACGGTGTACTGGGACGTCAGGCGGATGAAATCCGCAGGCCCCATCTGATCCATCCAAGTGGAGTTGAATGCCACTTCAGTCTTGGCCGGATCAAGAATCTTGAATACCTGGCTCTTATAGGTCTCGGCATTGTCGAGGACCTGCTCCCGCGTCAGCGGTGGACGGGTAGCGCTCTTGCCGCTAGGGTCACCGATCATCCCGGTGAAGTCACCTATAAGGAAGATCACTTGATGCCCCAGCTCCTGGAACTGGCGCAGCTTATTAATAAGCACGGTATGACCCAGGTGCAGATCCGGCGCCGTCGGATCAAAGCCAGCCTTAATACGCAGCGGCTGACCACGCTTGAGCTTTTCAATCAGCTCGGCCTCAACCAACAATTCTTCCGCACCACGTTTGATCAGCGCTAGCTGCTCTTCAACCGACTTCATAACAGACCCGCAAGGCTCAGATTCAAAGGGAACCAACCATACAAGATCAGGGACTAATTACAAGTTTTGCCCTGCAAACGGACACCATTCAGCAAGCCCAGCGTTCGCGAGCTTGCACCACAGATGATTTGGTTATATTTTATACAGTTATTTCATCTTCATCATGTCATTCATCTTTTCCATTTCATCTTTTCAAAGTCAAAATTACCTATGACCACTGAACCATCTAAAGCGCCACCGCTTTACCCGAAGACCCACCTGCTCGCCGCAAGTGGTATCGCCGCCCTTCTCAGCCTGGCACTTCTGGTATTCCCTTCCAGCGACGTAGAAGCCAAACGGACCACCCTGAGTCTTGACTTGGAGAGCCCGGCTGAACAACTGACACAAGATCAAGACGCTTCCGACGCCCAACAAGCCACAACCGATGCAGTCGAGACCCCGTTTGCACAGATTGAAGACAGCCAGGATGACGCCAAGGAAACCGTTCAGGCGCCAACTGGCCCGCAACACCGCGAAGTGATCGTGGCCAGTGGCGACACACTGTCGACACTGTTCGAAAAAGTCGGGCTGCCGGTCTCGACCGTCAGTGAGATACTGGCCAGTGATAAGCAGGCCAAGCAATTCGCCCACCTCAAGCGTGGCCAAAAGCTGAATTTCGAACTGAGCCCCGAGGGCCAACTGACCAGCCTGCAGACCGATCTCAGCGACCTCGAAAGCATAACGCTGACCAAAGACCCCAAGGGCTTTGCCTTCAATCGCATTACCACCAAGCCTGTCGTACGTTCCGCCTATATCCACGGCGTAATCAACAGCTCCCTCTCCCAGTCCGCCGCCCGCGCGGGACTGTCGCACAGCATGACCATGGACATGGCCCGCGTGTTTGGCTACGACATCGACTTCGCCCAGGATATTCGCCAAGGTGACGAGTTCGACGTGATCTACGAGCAGAAAGTAGTCAAGGGCAAAGTGGTCGGCACCGGCAATATTCTTTCGGCACGCTTTACCAACCGCGGCAAAACCTATACCGCCGTGCGCTACACCAACAAGCAAGGCAATAGCAGCTATTACACGGCCGACGGCAAGAGCATGCGCAAGGCGTTCATTCGGACTCCCGTTGACTTCGCTCGTATTAGCTCGCGTTTCTCCATGGGCCGCAAGCATCCAATTCTGAACAAAATTCGCGCCCACAAAGGTGTGGACTATGCCGCGCCTCGCGGCACACCGATCAAGGCTGCGGGTGACGGCAAGGTGCTGCTGGCCGGTCGCCGTGGCGGCTACGGCAATACCGTGATCATTCAGCACGGCAATACCTACCGCACGCTCTACGGTCACATGCAAGGTTTTGCCAAAGGCATCAAGACCGGCGGCAACGTCAAGCAAGGCCAGATCATTGGCTATATCGGCACCACCGGCCTGTCCACCGGACCGCACCTGCATTATGAGTTCCAGGTCAACGGCGTCCACGTCGACCCATTGGGCCGGAAGCTGCCCATGGCCGACCCGATCGCCAAGGCCGAACGCGCGCGTTTCATGCAACAAAGCCAGCCACTGATGGCACGCATGAACCAGGAACGGGCAACCATGCTGGCTTCGGCGAAGCGCTGAGTCATGCCGCTCTATATAGGGGTAATGTCCGGGACCAGTCTTGATGGCCTGGACATTGCGCTGATTGACCAGGACCCGGCGATCAAACTGATTGCCACTCACTACATCCCGATGCCCGAGTCGCTGCGGGCCGAGTTGCTGGACCTGTGCACCAGTGGCCCGGATGAGATTGCCCGCTCGGCAACTGCCCAACAGCGCTGGGTAACACTTGCCGCACAAGGTATTCACGCACTGCTTGAGCAGCAGGGACTCGCTCCCCACGACATCCGGGCGATTGGCAGCCATGGGCAGACCATTCGCCACGAGCCAGGACGCGGCTTTACCGTGCAGATCGGGAATCCGGCACTGCTCACCGAATTGACCGGCATAACCGTCGTCAGTGATTTTCGCAGTCGCGATGTCGCCGCCGGCGGCCAAGGCGCGCCCCTGGTACCTGCCTTCCATGAAGCCTTGTTCGACACCCACAGCGGCCATCGGGCAGTGTTGAATATCGGCGGCTTCAGCAATCTCAGCCTGATTGAAACCGGCAAACCGGTCACCGGCTTCGACTGCGGCCCCGGCAACGTCCTGCTGGACGCCTGGATTCAGCAGCAGCGCGGCGAAAATTTCGATCGCGATGGCCAATGGGCTGCCAGTGGAAAAGTTGAGCCTGCATTACTCAGCGCACTGCTCAGCGACCCATTTTTCCTGACCAAAGGCCCGAAAAGCACCGGTCGCGAAGTTTTCAACCTCGTCTGGCTGGAGCACCACCTTGGCCGGCTGCCGGCATTCAGTGCTCAAGACGTACAAGCGACGCTGCTGGAACTCACAGCCCTGACCATCGTCGACTCGTTGAAAGCCGCACAGCCTCAGACCGACACCCTGCTGGTCTGTGGCGGAGGCGCCCATAACACCACACTCATGCACCGTCTCAGCGCCCTGCTACCTGGCACACGAGTCAGCAGTACCGCCACTCACGGTGTGGACCCCGACTGGGTCGAGGCCATGGCCTTTGCCTGGCTGGCCCACTGCTGCCTTGAAGGTATCGCCGCCAACCGGCCTGGCGTGACCGGTGCGCGTGGTCTTCGCGTGCTCGGCGCGATCTACCCCGCCTGATCCGCAGATAGCAAAACGCCGGTTGGCTCCATGAGAGCCAACCGGCGCCTTTTCCAGCCCGATATTGATCAGATCGAGAACGACGAGCCGCAACCACAGGTCGTGGTGGCATTCGGGTTCTTGATCACAAAGCGCGAGCCTTCCAAACCTTCCTGGTAATCCACCTCGGCGCCTGCCAAGTACTGGAAGCTCATGGGGTCCACAACCAGGCTGACACCTTCGCGCTCGACGATGGTGTCGTCATCGGCTACATCTTCATCGAAGGTGAAACCGTACTGAAACCCGGAACAACCGCCACCCGTAACGAATACGCGCAGCTTCAACCGATCATTACCCTCTTCATCGACCAGGCTCTTCACCTTGTGCGCGGCACCGTGGGTGAATTGCAAAGCCGTGGGGGTGAAGGATTCAACGCTCATGCTGATAATCTCCCGGCGTAACGCCGCCATATGCGTGATGGCCGACATTATCCGCTTCTCCTAGAAAAGCGGTCAACTATTGTTACGGTATATCAATCTGCGCATCGACCCTTAAAAACACAAAAGGCCCGATCAACGGGCCTTTTGCACAGCAGCCAAGGCCTTACGGCATCATGCCCGCGTGAGACAAGCCCAGCTTCTCATCCAGCCCGAACAGGATATTCATGTTCTGCACAGCCTGGCCGGACGCGCCCTTGACGAGATTGTCGATGACCGAAAGCACCACCACCAGGTCACCGTCCTGCGGGCGGTGCACGGCAATGCGGCAGACATTCGCACCGCGCACGCTACGGGTTTCCGGGTGGCTGCCGGCCGGCATCACATCGACGAACGGTTCGTTGGCATAACGCTTCTCGAACAACGCCTGCAGATCTACCGAGCGGTCCACGACAGTTGCATATAGCGTCGAGTGGATCCCGCGGATCATCGGGGTCAAGTGCGGCACGAACGTCAGGCCGACATCCTTGCCCGCGGCACGGCGCAGGCCTTGGCGAATTTCCGGCAAGTGACGATGCCCTTTAACCGCATAAGCCTTCATGCTTTCAGACGTCTCGGAGTACAACGATCCCACGGCCGCGCCGCGACCTGCACCACTGACACCCGACTTGCAGTCAGCAATCAAGCGCGAAGCGTCTGCCAGTCCCGCCTCCAACAGAGGCAGGAACCCCAACTGCGTGGCGGTCGGATAGCAACCCGGCACGGCAATCAGGCGCGCCTGCCGGATCTGCTCGCGATTGACTTCCGGCAGGCCATAGACCGCCTCGTCAAGCAGCTCTGGGGCACCATGCGGCTGGCCATACCATTTGGCCCATTCCTGCGCATCCTGCAAACGAAAGTCCGCCGAGAGGTCAATAACCTTGGTGCCAGCCGCCAGCAACTCACCGGCCAGGGCATGGGCGACACCGTGAGGCGTGGCAAAGAACACCACATCGCAGGCCCCTAGGGTCTTGATATCCGGAACGCTGAACGCCAGACCGTCGTAATGGCCGCGCAGATTGGGGTACATATCGGCAACAGCCATGCCGGCCTCGGATCGGGAAGTGATGACCACCACTTCCGCTTGCGGATGCTGGGCCAACAGACGCAGCAATTCGACACCGGTGTAACCCGTGCCGCCGACAATACCGACCTTGACCATAAACCTGCCCTCAACGAACCACTGGAAAGCCGTCGATAATAGGGGCCGTATCGTTCTGCGACAACCGCCAAGGTGACGTGCGGGCGCGCTAACCTCTACTATCCCCAGTTACCGTGAACCTGGGATAACTAAAAATGCTCTATCTATGGATAAAAGCCTTTCATATCGTCAGCATCGTCTGCTGGTTTGCCGGGCTGTTTTACTTGCCGCGCCTGTTCGTCTATCACGCGCAAAGCGAGGACAGCACCAGCAAAGAGCGTTTCTGCATCATGGAGCGCAAGCTGTACCGCGGCATCATGCTGCCCTCGATGATCGCCACGCTGGTATTCGGTATCTGGTTGATCAGCCTCAACCCGAGCGTATTCAGCCAAGGCGGCTGGATGCACGCGAAACTGACCTTGGTGGTGTTCCTGATCGGCTACCACCATATGTGCGGCGCTCAAGTGAAACGCTTCGCACGTGGCGAAAACACCCGCAGCCATGTCTTTTATCGCTGGTTCAATGAAGTGCCAGTTCTGATATTGCTGGCGATTGTAATTTTGGTTGTCGTAAAGCCGTTTTAACTCTCATCAGCCGCACCTTATCCGGGGTACTTCCAATGTCGCTGCCCGCTTTGCTTGAACAACGTTTACGGCTGCCCGTAGTGGCAGCGCCGATGTTCCTGATCTCCAACCCGCAACTGGTCCTGGCTTGCTGCCGCAACGGCGTGGTCGGCAGCTTCCCGGCTCTCAACCAGCGGGAAAGCAGTGGCTTCAAGGCCTGGCTGGAAGAAATCGAGACGGGCCTGGCGCTGCTGGACAACCCCGCGCCCTACGCGGTCAATCTGATTGTGCATAACAGCAACCCGCGCCTTGCGGCTGACCTGGCGATTTGTGTCGAGCACAAGGTGCCAATTGTCATCACCAGCCTGGGAGCAGTGAAAGAACTGGTGGACGCTGTACACAGCTACGGTGGACTGGTCTTCCATGACGTCACCACAAGGCGCCACGCAGAGAAGGCCGCAGAAGCCGGTGTCGATGGCCTGATTGCGGTCGCGGCGGGCGCTGGTGGCCACGCCGGCACATGGAGCCCGTTCTCGCTGGTCGCCGAAATCCGTCAGTTTTTCGACAAAACCCTGCTGCTGGCCGGCTGTCTCAATCACGGGCACGAAATTCTGGCGGCGCAATTGCTCGGGGCCGACCTCGCCTATTTCGGTACCCGTTTCATCGGCACCACCGAAAGCCATGCCCCGGATGCGTATAAAGAGATGCTGCTCACATCGCGCGCCGCGGACATCGTGCACACGCCGGCCGTTTCGGGTGTACCCGCAAGCTTTATGCGCCAGAGCCTGGAAAACGCCGGTTTCGACCTCGCCGCCCTACAAGGCAAGGGCGAAGTCAATTTCGGCTCCAAGCTCAAGCCATTGAGTGATGAAGCCAAGGCCTGGAAGACGGTCTGGTCGGCAGGCCAGGGCGTCGGACAAATAGATGACTTGCCCAGCGTGGCTGAGCTCGTCGCGCGGCTGGATACCGAATACCGCAAGGCGCTCGAACACACGGCACAATTGTCGAAACACTGGCCGCGTTGATTGAGCAATGATCCATCGCCTGCCCATCGGGGCAGGCGCTACACTCCCGACACCCCACTTACCTACTTCAAGTGACAAGGATGCCCGCATGAGCGACAACCGTTTCAAGATCGTGTTTGAGGGCGCATTGCTGCCCGGTGTCGAACCCACCACCGCCAAACTGAACCTCGCCGATCTGTTCAAAAGCGATATCGAGGCAATCGAAAAGCTGTTTACCGGGCGCCCGGTCGCCCTTAAACGCGACCTGGCCCACGCCGACGCTCAAACCTATCTTGAAGCGCTGACCAAAACCGGCATCGAAGCGCGCATCGAGGCCGAACAACCGGTGGCCTTCAGTCTGGCGGAGACACACGAAACCCATTCCGAACACAGCACCTCGGCAACGTCGCCTTACGCGCCACCCCGCGCCACAGTGGGCGACGACCTGCCAGAGTTCTCGACGCTGAAAGTCTTCACCATCAACGGCCGTATCGGCCGACTGCGCTTTCTGGCGTGGACGCTGGTGCTGACGCTGGTCATGCTTGCCGTCCTGGGCGCGGCAGTTAGCGTTGGCCTGGGGATCGCAGCGGTTTCTTCCACTGCGGCCATCGTCCTCGGCAGCCTGGTGGGCTTCGTACTCTTTGTCGCATTTATCTGGGTCAGCGTGCAGATCACCGTGCAGCGCTTGCATGACCTCGGCTGGTCCGGCTGGTTGTGGTTCCTTAATCTGGTGCCGTTCGTTGGCAGTATTTTCCCGATCCTGTTGATGGTGCTGCCAGGCAACGGCGGCGCCAACCAGTATGGCGCGCCACCGCCACGCAATAGCACTGCCGTCAAAGTACTGGCCGTGATGTGGCTGGCATTCATACCGTTGCTGTTCTCCGCTGTATTGGTCTCCGGCTTGAGCGGCATGCTGGACGAGATGGACACTCACTTGGAAAGCAGCTCGATGAGTACTTATGACGGTACCGAGCAGAGCGTTATCGTCGGCGAAGAAGATGGCCAAAGTGCTGATGACGTGGCCGAACCTGTAGACTCTGCGCAAGAATGAAGAAACACGCCGCACCTGTGATGCCTCTGTTACAGGTGCGGCGGCGTTGCGATGGAGAAATGCATGACCCGTTACGCTCTGATCACCGGTGCTTCCAGCGGCATTGGCCTGGCTTTGGCCGAAGCACTCGCGCGGCGTGGTCGCAGCTTGATTCTGGTGGCCCGCCAGCGTGATCAGCTGGAAAGTATTGCCATCGAGCTGACCCAACGCTTTGGCGTCGACGTACTGTTTCGCGCCTGTGACCTGGGCGAGCCGTTGCGCCTCTCCGGCTTTTTGCTGGAGCTGGAAGAAGGCGAGCGGCAGATCGACTTACTGGTCAACTGCGCCGGCATCGGTACCAGCGGTCCGTTCCTGGCCCAGGACTGGATGACCGAGCAAGACCTGATGGAGGTCAACATCCTGGCCTTGACCCGCCTGTGTCATGCCGTTGGTAACGCCATGGCCCTGCAAGGCGGCGGGCAGATTCTCAACGTTGCCTCGGTTGCGGCCTTTCAGCCTGGGCCGTGGATGAGCACCTACTACGCCAGCAAAGCCTATGTCCTGCACTTTTCCGAAGGCTTGCGCGAGGAGCTGAAAACCTGTGGCATACAGGTTTCGGTACTCTGCCCGGGCCCGACACGCACCGCTTTCTTCGGCAGCGCACAGATGGATACCGCCAAACTCGAGCGCAGCCAGCACCTGATGAGCCCCGAAGAGGTTGCCCTCTACACCGTGCGCGCCCTGGAAAAGAACAAAGCCATCATCATTCCCGGTCGCCGGAACCGCTGGCTGGCGTTCAGTCCGCGCTTGAGCCCACGCTGGCTGACCCGCAAAATCGCCGGCGCTGTCAACAAGGCCTATTGCTCACGCTGATAGCGACCCGCACCAAGGGCTGTGTGCATGCAGTACACTCACCCGGCACTTTCACTACGGAGAAACAGCTGTGGATACTCTGTTCACCAAGATCATCAACAGAGAAATACCTGCGAAGATCATCTACGAGGACGATCAGGTCCTGGCCTTCCACGATATCGCCCCACAGGCACCGGTACACTTTCTGGTTATCCCGAAGAAACCCATCCGCACACTCAACGACCTGACAGAGGACGACAAGGCCCTGGCGGGACATATTCTGTTCACCGCCCAACGCCTGGCCGTGGAACAGGGGTGCGAGAAGGGGTTCCGCGTTGTGATGAACTGCAACGAAGACGGCGGGCAAACCGTTTATCACATTCATATGCATGTACTGGGGCAACGCCAGATGAACTGGCCACCGGGCTGATACCCCGCCGTCTGCAGGCGCTACCTCGCCAGCGCCTGCAGAAAGCACGCACGATCCTGACCCAGCGCAAACGCGTGCCTCGCTCTTGCGGTAAACTGCTCGTCGAGATTTTTCCCGGAGGTCAGCATGACTACCCAGCGTCACTACTCGCCCATTGACCGTCTGTTGCTGCAAGCCGACACTGCCATGCGCACATTGCTGCCTTTCAGTGGCCAGCCGCAGCGTCCCTCGCCCGCCATCGTGCAGCCCGAAGCACAGATGAGCGAAACCGAGAGCCGTCATGTCGCCGGCCTCATGCGTATCAACCATACCGGCGAAGTGTGTGCTCAGGCGCTGTATCAGGGACAGGCCCTGACCGCCAAGCTGCCGCAGGTGCGCGCAGCCATGGAGCATGCCGCCGAGGAAGAAATCGATCATCTGGCGTGGTGTGAGCAACGTATCCGCCAATTGGGGAGCCACCCAAGCGTGTTGAACCCGCTGTTTTACGGTTTGTCATTTGGCATTGGAGCGGCTGCCGGACTGATCAGCGACAAGGTCAGCCTCGGTTTTGTCGCGGCGACTGAGCACCAGGTCTGCAAACACCTGAATGAACATCTGGAACAATTGCCGGCCGAAGACGAAAAATCCCGGGCGATTCTCGAACAGATGCGCACTGACGAAGAACTTCATGCCGAAAGCGCGCTGGATGCCGGTGGCTTGCGTTTTCCCGCACCGGTGAAATTCGGCATGAGCCTGATGGCCAAGGTCATGACCAAAAGCACTTACCGCATCTGAACGGCGAAAAAAACGGCGCTCAAGGCGCTAATGCCGATCAGTCAGCCCCCTGTAGGAGCGAGCTTGCTCGCGAAAACCGTCAACGTTAACGTGCATCCGGGATAACGCGGCGCTTGTAAGTTTTTCGCGAGCAAGCTCGCTCCTACAGATTGCTAATCTGATCGGCATTATGCGCTAAGAGCACCCTGTCTTTTTGCCTGAAAATCGTTCGATCAACCCAACTCAATGATCTCGTAGTCATGAGTAATGGCCACGCCGGCCGCCCCGAGCATGATCGAGGCCGAGCAATACTTTTCGGCCGACAACTCGATAGCACGCTTGACCTGGGCTTCCTTCAACGCCCGTCCCTTGACCACAAAATGCATATGGATCTTGGTAAACACCTTCGGATCTTCCGTGGCGCGCTCGGCTTCGAGAAAGGCTTCGCAACTTTCCACCGCCTGACGGGACTTCTTCAGGATGCTGACCACATCGAAATTGCTGCAACCGCCGACACCCAGCAGGAGCATTTCCATAGGCCGTACGCCCAGATTACGGCCACCGGCTTGCGGCGGGCCATCCATGACCACCACATGACCACTACCCGACTCACCGAGGAACATGGCGTCGCCCGCCCATTGGATGCGTGCCTTCATCGCCCAGACTCCACTGCTAAAAAAGGGTCGCCAGCTTAGCACAGGGCCTTGAAGCAGCAGTGTTTAGCCTGAAAACGATCATGCAACGGGATACAGAGGTAAATTCCCTGATCGTGTCAGAACGCGTCTGTTAAGCTGGCGCCAAATCAATGACGCATGGCCAGCTACTGCGCAGCAGTGTGTAACCGTTGATTGTGCTCGATAAAAATACAAGTCCTACCACACCCTGCCGTCTTTTCGGGATACAACCATGGTTGCCATTACTCCCACACTCAAGATCAAGAACCTCGACAAGCTCCTCATGCATTGTCAGCGCCGCCGCTATCCGGCCAAGCACAATATCATCTGCGCGGGTGAGCGCTCAGAGACTCTGTTCTTCATTATCAAGGGGTCTGTAACCATCCTGATTGAGGATGACGACGGTCGCGAAATGATCATCGCCTATCTCAATTCCGGTGATTTTTTTGGTGAGCTGGGGTTGTTTGAGCAAGCCGGGAGGGAACAGGAACGCAGTGCCTGGGTACGGGCCAAGATCGAGTGCGAAGTTGCCGAAATCAGCTACACCAAATTCCGCGAATTGGCTCAGCAAGATCCGGATATTCTGTATGCCTTGAGCGGTCAGATCGCCCAGCGCCTGCGTGACACTACTCGCAAGGTCGGCGACCTGGCGTTCTTCGACGTCACCGGACGCGTCGCCCGTTGTCTGCTAGAGCTGTGCAAGCAGCCGGACGCAATGACTCATCCGGACGGCATGCAAATCAAGATCACGCGTCAGGAAATCGGGCGTATTGTCGGCTGTTCCCGAGAGATGGTCGGACGGGTCCTCAAGGATCTGGAAGAACGCAACCTGGTTCACGTCAAAGGCAAGACCATGGTGGTGTTTGGTACGCGTTAAGACCCCAGGAAGCTTGCGAGCATTCGCCGGTACAAGGTATCGAGCCGGCCAATGGCGTCCGGTGCCGAGAAGGCTTCATGCAACGCGATATGACTTTCAGCACGCACCCGTTGCTCAAGACCGCACGCTTCATTGAAACGATTGACCGCCGCAATCAACTCGACGCGATCGTCATCCAACAATAGCGCGCCATGCACCAACCCTACCGGACGCCCACCACTCTGGCGCCAGCGCTGGGCAGTACCGACCATTTTGCGACCGTCGAGATTGACGTTGTAACGACCGTCGCAAAACGCACCGTCGATTTCTCCCACGGACGCATCGCCCCCCAACTCGATGAGCAAATCGCAGATTGGCTGGCACAGTCGCTGATACCCGGTTTCGATTCGCCCCTGGTCGCCCTCGCTGCGCGGCGGCGCGTAGACCAGCGCGATATTGACCGTGGCCGCCGACTGCGGCACTGGCTCGCCGCCGGTTTCCCGCAGCAAGACCGGCCAGCCGTGATCGGCGGAGACCTTACTGGCGGCGTCAAAAGCCGGAAGGCGGCTCAAGCGTCGGGGCATGACCAACGCCTGATCGCAAGGCTGCCAGAACAGCAGGCCAAAGGATTGTTCACCCGCACACACGGCGGCCAACAGATCCTGTTCGGCCTGCAAGCCGGCCTCGACCCTCATGGCGATGGGCTGGATCATGCTCAATCCAGCGTCGAACCACTCACCGGAACACCACGCTCCGGGAAGAACAGGCGCTGCAGTTCAGCGCCCGGATTCTCGGCACGCATAAAGGTTTCGCCCACCAGGAACGAGTAGACGCCGCTGATCTCCATCAGCTCTACATCAGCCCGATTGACGATCCCGCTTTCGGTGATCACCACTCGGTCGCGGGGTATGCGCGGCAACAGGTCCAGGGTGTTTTCGAGGCTTACTTCAAAGGTGTGCAGGTTGCGGTTATTGACGCCCACCAACGGTGTATCGAGGGTTTTCAGTGCACGCTCCAGTTCGTCACCGTCATGCACTTCGACCAACACATCCAACCCTACACCTTTAGCCACAGCCGCCAGTTCGGCCAGCTTCACGTCATCCAGCGCGGAGACGATCAGCAATACACAATCGGCGCCCAGCGCCCGCGCTTCGACGATCTGGTACGGATCGACCATGAAGTCCTTGCGAATCACCGGCAGCCGGCACGCGGCGCGCGCCTGCTGCAAGTAGAGATCGCAACCCTGGAAGTAATCGATATCGGTCAACACTGAAAGACAGGTCGCCCCGCCCTTCTCGTAGCTCTGGGCAATCTCGTCCGGCACGAAGTGCTCGCGAATCACACCCTTGCTTGGCGAAGCCTTTTTGATTTCAGCGATAACCGCCGGCTGCTTGAGTTTGGTCTGCGCAATCAGGGCGTTGGCAAAACCACGTGGCGCGTCGGCGCTTTTCGCCAACCCTTCCAGCTCCGCCAGGCTCACACGAGCACGGCGCTCGGCCACCTCTTCGGCCTTGCGCGCGAGGATTTTTTCCAGAACTGTCGGAACGCTCATCCTTCATTCTCCATCTTGAATACCGCGGTGAATGCTCCCAGCTCTTCGAGCTTTTCACGCGCCAGCCCGGTATGCAAAGCATCATGGGCCAAGGCGACGCCTTCCTTGAGACTATAAGCGTGATCTGCCGCATACAGTGCCGCGCCAGCATTCAGAATAATCATCTCCGCGGCTTTCTGACCATTTTCGGTCTTGCGACGCCCCAAGGCATCACGAATCAACTCAAGGGAAGCCGCCGGGCTTTCCACCGCCAACCCGTGCAGGCTCTGGCTCTTCATGCCCAGGTCTTCAGGCTCGACCCAATATTCAGTGACCTGATCATTTTTCAGCTCCGCCACGAAGGTCGGTGCCGCCAGGCTGAACTCGTCCAGGCCATCCTTGGAATGCACCACCAGCACGTGCTTACTGCCCAGGCGTTGCAGGACTTCAGCCAATGGACGACACAGCGCCTGACTGAACACACCCACTACTTGATGCTTCACACCGGCCGGATTCGTAAGCGGGCCGAGCATGTTGAACAGGGTGCGCAGGCCAAGTTCCTTGCGCGGGCCGGCCGCGTGTTTCATTGCGCCGTGATGGGACTGGGCGAACATGAAACCGATACCGACGCTATCGATGCAGCGTGCCACTTGCACAGGCGTCAGGTTCAGGTAGATCCCCGCCGCCTCCAGCAGATCGGCGCTGCCGCTTTTACCCGAGACGGCACGGTTACCGTGTTTGGCCACGGTGCAGCCGGCTGCCGCCACCACAAAGGAAGAGGCCGTGGACACGTTGAAAATATTCGCACCGTCGCCGCCGGTGCCAACCACATCGACCACGCCGTCGAGGGTGTTGAGTTCAACCTTATCCGCCAGTTCGCGCATCACCGACACCGCGCCGACGATCTCGTCGATGCTTTCGCTTTTCATGCGCATGGCCATCATAAAGGCGCCAATCTGCGCGTCGCTGCATTGACCGGTCATGATTTCACGCATGACGTCGCTCATTTCAGCGGTGCTCAGGTCCAGATGGCCGACGATACGGCTCAGGGCAGTCTTGATATCCATGGAAAGTCCTTAGCGCGTGCCGCCGCTTTGCTTGAGAAAATTAGCGAACAGCTCGTAGCCCTGCTCGGTCAGAATTGATTCAGGGTGAAACTGCACCCCTTCGACATTCAGTGTCTTGTGCCGCAGGCCCATGATCTCGTCGACCGAGCCATCCGCCAATTGGGTCCAGGCCGTCAACTCGAGGCATTCGGGCAAGGTTTCGCGCTTGACTACCAATGAATGGTAGCGGGTCACCGTCACCGGCAGATTCAGCCCGTGAAAAACCCCCTGATCATGGTGGAACACCGGGCTGGTCTTGCCATGCATCACCTGGCGGGCGCGCACCACGTCGCCGCCAAACGCCTGGCCGATGGATTGGTGCCCCAGGCACACGCCAAGAATCGGCAGCTTGCCAGCGAAGAATTTAATCGCTTCCAGAGAAATACCCGCTTCGGTCGGGGTACACGGGCCAGGAGAAACCACAATCCGCTCTGGATTCAGGGCGGCGATTTCGGCAACCGTCATTTCGTCGTTGCGCACCACTTTGACGTCGGCACCGAGCTCGCCCAGGTATTGCACGACGTTGTAGGTAAAGGAGTCGTAGTTATCAATCATCAGCAACATGCGGGTTAAAACCTCTTGAATTCACTGACTTCTAATGACGACCTTCCATGGATTACCCGCTGCCAGACGCACTTCCGGTTGCCGGGTTGGGCCGACAAGGGGCGTCAAACAAAAGGTGAAGAAGGTAAATCGGTACAGGTCCGGTCGAGCCGGCAAAGAAAACTCAGGCGCGCCAACGCCAACGGGCGTGTGCCTTGATTACTCGCATCAAGAGCTTGCTGATGATCAACACGGGGAGGGTCTCGTTCATACGTTCAGGCACAGTAACGTAGCCTCGTCAGCGGTGCAATATGGAGCAGCAAATACGGGGAAAACCTCGCCCGGGTTATTTGCCGTCGAAAGCGCTTTTGCGCTGAAGAAAAGCGCAAATACTTTGCTAAGGTTTTGGCTGCCTGTCCCCAAAATAATTAAATGGACGATTTCATGCTCAGACCACCGTTCTTTGTGCCGCTCGCCGGCTGCCTCCTGTCACTGGCCTGTAGCCAGGTGATTGCGGGACCGTCGCCCTATTCAACCATGGTGGTTTTCGGCGACAGCCTGGCCGATGCGGGCCAGTTTCCTGACGCTGCCGGCCCGGCAGGTGCCTCGCTGCGGTTTACCAACCGCACCGGCCCAACCTACCTGAGCAACGGGACAGAGCACTTTGCTCTGGTCTCCTCCACATTGCTGGGAGCGAAACTGGGGGTTGCCGCCAACGACCTCAACGCCTCCACCTCTGTGGTCCGCGCCGCCCAAGGCCTCCCGGACGGTAACAACTGGGCGGTGGGCGGTTACCGCACCGATAACATTCTTGATTCCATCACCTCGGTATCCAACACCGCGATTCCACCCGGTAACCCGGGGGCCGGCACCGTGCTGCGCAGTCGCCAGGGCTACCTGCCCGCCAATGGCGGACGGGCAGACCCCAATGCGCTGTATTTTCTTTCCGGCGGCGGCAATGATTTCCTCCAGGGGCGGGTCCAAAGCCCGGCGCAAGCGGTTGCCGCCGGTGCACGCCTGGCCGATAGCGCTCAAGTCCTGCAACAGGCCGGCGCACGCTACATCATGGTCTGGATGCTGCCCGACCTGGGCCTGACCCCAGCCATCAGCGGTACACCGACGCAAGCGGCGAGCAGCGCCTTGAGCAACGTGTTCAATCAGGCGCTGGTGCAGCGCCTGGCGCAGGTCGACGCCCAAGTCATCCCACTGAACATCCCGCTGTTGCTCAACGAAACCTTCGCCGACCCTGGCCGTTTTGGTCTTGCCACCGGACAGAATCTCACCGGCACCTGCTTCAGCGGCAATGGCTGCACCGCCAACCCCACCCATGGCATGGGTGGCACTGATCCGGATCCGAGCAAACTGATCTACAACGACTCGGTCCACCCCACCGAAGCCGGTCAACGCTTGATTGCCGACTATGCCTATTCACTGTTGGCCGCGCCTTGGGAAGTGACCCTGTTACCGGAAATGGCCCAGGGCACGCTGCGCGCCCATCAGGACGAACTGCGCAATCAATGGCAAGCCGACTCGGGCAACTGGCAAGCCGTGGGCCAGTGGCGCGCGATTGTCGCCGGCGGTGGCCAGCATCTGGATTTTGATGAGCAAAGCAGTGGCGCCAAGGGTGATGGCAGCGGCTACAACCTGAACATCGGTGGCAGCTACCGACTCAACGAAGCCTGGCGCGTCGGCGTCGCCGCGGGCTTCTACCGCCAAACCCTGGAAGCCGGCGCCAGCGATTCGGACTACAAACTCAATAGCTATATCGGCACCGCGTTTGCCCAGTATCAGCAAAACCACTGGTGGGCCGATGCGGCGTTGAGCGCTGGCAAACTGGACTTCGACAGCCTCAAGCGCAGGTTCGCCCTGGGCGTCAGTGAAGGTGCGGAGAAAGGCGACACCGACGGCTGGCTGTGGGCCTTGAGTGGTCGGGTCGGGTATGACATTGCCCAGCCGGGCAGTGAATGGCATCTGTCACCCTTCATCAGCGCCGATTACTCGCGGATCGAAGTCGAGGGTTACGCGGAAAAAGACAGCCGCTCCACCGCCCTGACGCTTGATGACCAACAACGTGACTCCAAGCGCCTTGGCGTGGGCCTGCAAGGACGTTATCGCCTCACGCCCCACACCCAGGTATTCGGCGAAGTGGCCCATGAGCATGAATTTGAAAACGATACCCAGCGGGTGAACATCGCCCTCAACAGCGTGCCGGGGATTGATTTCAAACTGGACGGGTATACGCCGCAGAGCAATTCGGATCGCCTGAGCCTGGGGGTCAGCCACAAGTTGACGCAGGAACTGGCGCTGACCGCCGCGTATAACCTGAGGAAGGATGACAGCCTGACCCAGCAAGGGGTCAGTGTCGGCGTGACACTGGACTTCTAGCCCAACCACTGACCAATGTGGGAGCAAGCCCGCTCCCACATTTTGACCTGCATTTAGTTTCAGTCCTGCGGCGTCTGCTCGGCCAACGCCACGGCCCGGAACATCGCACGGCGCTTGTTCAGGGTTTCTTCCCATTCCAGGACCGGCACCGAATCGGCAACAATCCCGCCGCCCGCCTGCACATGCAGCTCACCGTCCTTGATCACCGCCGTACGGATCGCGATCGCAGTGTCCATGTTGCCGTTCCAGGCGAAATAACCCACGGCGCCGCCGTAGACGCCACGCTTGACCGGCTCCAGCTCATCAATGATCTCCATCGCACGAATCTTCGGCGCGCCCGACAATGTGCCCGCCGGCAAAATCGCACGCAATGCATCCATCGCCGTCAGGCCAGCCTTCAACTCTCCGGTGACGTTAGACACGATGTGCATCACGTTGGAGTAACGCTCGATCACCATCTTCTCGGTGAGCTTCACCGAACCGATTTCCGAGACGCGCCCGGTGTCGTTGCGGCCCAGGTCAATCAGCATCAGGTGCTCGGCGATTTCCTTGTCATCGCTGAGCAAGTCTTCTTCCAGCGCCAGATCCGCTTCTTCGGTCGCGCCACGAGGGCGCGTGCCGGCAATCGGGCGTACGGTGATCAGGTTGTCTTCGACACGCACCAGGACTTCCGGCGAACTGCCCACCACGTGGAAGTCGCCAAAGTTGAAAAAGTACATGTACGGCGTCGGATTGAAACAGCGCAGCGCTCGATACAAGTCAATCGGCGCAGCCTTGAAATCGATGGACATGCGTTGCGACGGCACCACCTGCATGCAGTCACCGGCCAGGATGTATTCCTTGATGGTGTCGACGGCGCGCTCGTAATCATCCTGGGTAAAGCTGGAACGGAACACCGGGTCGGCGGCCGGCGGACGGCTGAGGTCCAGGCCGCGCCGCGGGGTGATCGGCTGGCGCAGCTTTTCCAGCAGGGCTTCGAGGCTGGCCTGGCCCTGCTCGAAAGCGTCCGGACGGGACGGATCCGCGAGCACAATCGCGTGCATCTTGCCGGCGAGGTTGTCGAACACCACGACCGCGTCGGACACCATCAACAGAATGTCCGGCACGCCCAGCGGATCGGGGTTCGGGCACTTACCCAGGCGCTGTTCCACATACCGCACACAGTCGTAGCCAAAGTAGCCGACAAGACCGCCATTGAAGCGCGGCAACCCGGCAATGGTCGGCACGTTATACCGAGCCTTGAAAGCCTCGACGAAGGCCAGCGGGTCTTCCACATCATGGCTTTCGATCTCGACGCCGTCGTGGCTGATGCTGACGTGATGGTCATAGACACGCAGCACCGTGCGGCACGGCAAGCCAATGATCGAGTAACGCCCCCACTTTTCGCCGCCCTGTACCGACTCCAGCAAATAGGAGTTCGGCTCGTCGGCCAGTTTCAGGTAGATCGACAGCGGTGTGTCGAAGTCGGCCAGGGTTTCGCAGGCCAGGGGAATACGGTTATAGCCGGCAGCGGCCAAACGCAGGAATTCTTCGCGGATCATGAGGTGCCTCGTGGCTTGAGGATCTGACAGTCAGGTATGCAAACGTGCCGCAGCGCGGCGAGGATCGGTCAGGCGCGCCAACGCCAGCGGGCCAGGGCCTTGATGACTTTCATCCAGAGTTTGCGAGTGACCACCACGATGGCATTTCCAGAAGGGGGAGGAACAGCGTCGGCCAACGTTATCTCAGCGCCCGTCGCCAAGCAACCGGGGATTAGCAGGCGCAGGTCATCAATCACCAACGCCGGCGACTCTTCGGCGATCGGCCGGCCATGGTTATAGCCGTAACTCAAGGCCACGCACTTCACACCCGCCGCCTTCGCTGCCAGCACATCAGTGCGTGAGTCACCGACAAACAGCGACTGGGACGCCGGGATATTGGCCATTTTCATCACGAAAAACAGCGCCGCCGGATCGGGCTTTTTCTGCGCCAAGGTGTCACCACCGATGATCCAGCGGAAATAACGACCGATTTTCATCTGATCCAGCAACGGCGCGACGAAACGCTCCGGCTTGTTGGTGATCAGGGCCATTTCCACGCCCTGCTTGTGCAGCCATTTGAGGGTGTCGCGCACGCCGGGATAGACCACGGTCAATTCGTGGCCACGTTCATAGGCTGCGTTGAACAACGCCAGGGCATGCTCGGCTTCGACCTCATCGACATGCTCGGCGTCCAGGCTATTGGCCAGGGCCCGGCGCACCAGCATCGGCGCACCGTTGCCGACCCAATTGCGCACCGACTCGATACCCGCCGGCGCACGCCCCAGCTTGAGCAGCATGTCATCCACCGCAGCGGCCAGATCCGGCACCGAGTCGATCAGGGTGCCGTCCAGGTCGAACATCACCAGCCGAGGCATTGTGCCTGGAAACAACTGCTCAAAACCGCTCATGGGCGTGCCAGCGCCAACTCTGCACGCATTTTGCCGATCACATCCTGGTAGTCCGGAGTGTTGAAGATCGCCGAACCTGCGACAAAGGTGTCGGCGCCAGCGGCAGCGATCTCACGGATGTTGTTGAGGTTGACGCCACCGTCGATCTCCAGGCGGATATCGCGGCCGCTGGCATCGATCAGCGCACGGGCTTCGCGCAGCTTGTCGAGCGTGCCCGGGATGAACTTCTGCCCGCCAAAACCTGGGTTGACGCTCATCAGCAGCACCATGTCTACCTTGTCCATCACGTACTTGAGCGTGTCCAGCGGGGTTGCCGGGTTGAACACCAGGCCGGCCTTGCAACCGCCTTCGCGGATCAGTTGCAGGGAACGGTCGACGTGCAGCGTGGCTTCCGGATGGAACGTGATATAGGTCGCACCGGCTTCAATGAAGTCACCGATGATGCGGTCTACCGGGCTGACCATCAGGTGCACATCGATAGGCGCGGTCACACCGTACTTGCGCAAGGCCGCGCAGACCATTGGGCCAATGGTCAGGTTCGGCACGTAGTGGTTGTCCATGACATCGAAGTGGACGAAATCGGCACCGGCGGCCAATACGCTGTCCACTTCCTCGCCCAGGCGGGCGAAGTCGGCGGAGAGGATCGATGGAGCAATAACGAAGGGCTGCATGACGCACCTTTTCTGAGCTAAATCACGATGGCGCGCATTGTATACCTCATGCTTTGTCGCGCGCACCGTGACCTGACTCAATGCCTAGTAGGCAGCGCGATAGATTTTCTCGATATCCGCCGCGCTGAGCTGGCGCGGATTGTTACGCATCAGGCGCTCAATACCCGCCGCCTCTACGGCCATGGCCGGAATGGCCTCTTCAGGAACGCCGAAACTGCGCAACCCCGAGGGGATTTCGACTGCGGCACACAGTCGCGCCATCGCCTCGACGGCCTGATCGGCGGCATCATTGACACTCAACCCGTGGAGATTGACGCCCATCGCCTGGGCGATGTCCTGCATGCGCTCGACACAGGCCAGCTTGTTCCACTGCATGACGTAGGGCAGCAGCAAGGCATTGCTGACGCCATGGGCGATATTGAAACGTCCGCCCAGCGGGTAGGCCAAGGCATGCACCGCGCCCACCCCGGCATTGCCGAAGGCCATGCCGGCCATCAGGCTGGCGGTGGCCATATCGTCACGCGCCTGCAGATTGACCGGGTTGGCGTACGCCTTGGGCAACGCATTGGCGATCAGTTTGATGGCGCCAATCGCCAGGGCGTCGGTAATCGGCGAGGCGTTAAGCGACAGGTAAGATTCGACGGCATGCACCAAGGCATCCACGCCGCTGGCGGCGGTCACGCTGCGGGGACAGGTCAAGGTCATTTGCGGGCTGATCAACGCGACATCCGGCAGCAGGAAGTCGCTGACGATGCCTTTCTTCAGTTGCGCGACCTTGTCCGAAAGAATCGCCACATTGGTGACTTCCGAACCGGTCCCGGCCGTGGTGGGAATGGCGATCAACGGCGGGCCTTTGCGCGGCACCTGATCAACCCCGAACAGATCCGCCAGCGCGCCGTGATAACCGGCATAGGCGGCGACACTCTTGGCAATATCGATGGCGCTGCCACCGCCCAGTCCGATCAGGCCGTCATGCCCACCCTCGCGGTAGACCTGCATACAGTCTTCGACTATCGCGATTTCCGGATCGGGCAGCACCCGATCGAAAATTTCGTAGCTGCGGTCACCCAACTGCGCCAGCGCCAACTGCACGGTGCCAGACTTGACCAATACCGCATCGGTGACAATCAGCGGGTTGTCCACATCCAGCCGCGTTAATTCGTCAGCCAATTGCTCGATGGCACCTGGGCCGGTGAGCAGTTTATGGGCAATCTTGAATGAGGAAGTACTCATGTGCGCGGCCTCTTATAAGTGGGGGGCTGGCACAAGAGTAACTCCGAATTCAGGGTTGTCTGCCATTCAGCGGCTGAATGGTCGTCAAACCGGTGCCGTACGCAATTTCTCGCTACGTCCGCGCAACCATTCCAGGGTCAGCAACAGCACCACCGAGAAGGCGATCAACAAGGTCGCCGCCGCGGCAATGGTCGGGCTGAGGTTTTCGCGAATGCCGCTGAACATCTGCCGAGGCAGGGTCGCCTGTTCCGGACCGGCGAGGAACAACGTCACGACCACCTCATCGAACGACGTGGCGAACGCGAACAAGGCCCCACTGATGACACCGGGCGCGATCAGCGGCAAGGTCACCCGGCGAAAAGCCGTCAACGGCGACGCCCCCAAGCTGGCCGCCGCCCGTACAAGGTTATAGTTGAAACCCTGCAATGTTGCCGACACCGTGATGATCACAAAGGGCACGCCGAGCACCGCGTGTACCACGATCAACGAAAAGAAACTGTTACCCAGCCCCAGCGGCGCGAAGAACAGATAACTCGCCACCCCGATAATCACCACCGGCACCACCATCGGCGAAATCACCAGCGCCATCACCAACGCCTTGCCGGGGAAATCGCCACGGGTCAGGCCGATCGCCGCCAGCGTGCCGAAGACCATCGCCAGCACCGTCGCCGCCGGGGCGACGATGATGCTGTTTTTCAAGGCACGCATCCATTCCGCCGACGCGAAGAAGTCCTGGTACCACTGCAGTGAAAAGCCCTGCAGCGGATACACCAGGAAACTCCCGGAGTTGAACGACAGTGGAATGATCACCAGCACCGGCAGGATCAGGAACAACAGGATCAGGCCGCACAGTATCCGCAGGCTGTAGTACCAGATCCGCTCTATGGGTGACATGTAAGCGCTCGTCATCTCAAGACTTCCTCAGCTCAGGCGCAGGCGGCTGGCGCCCACCAGCCAGTTGTAGATCAGGTACAGCACGACCGTGGCCAGCAGCAGCAAGCCGCCCAGCGCCGTGGCCATGCCCCAATTGATGCTGGTATTGGTGTAGAAGGCCACGAAATAGCTGACCATCTGGTCGTTCGGACTGCCCAGCAAGGCCGGGGTGATGTAGTAACCGATCGCCAGAATGAACACCAACAGGCAACCGGCACCGACACCGGCATAGGTCTGCGGGAAATACACGCGCCAGAAGCTGGCGAACGGGTGACACCCCAGGGAAATGGCCGCGCGCATGTAGGTGGGGGAAATACCCTTCATCACGCTGTAGATCGGCAAAATCATGAACGGCAGCAAGATATGCACCATGGAGATGTAGACCCCCATCCGGTTGAAGACCAGTTCCAGTGGCTTATCGATGATCCCCAGGCTCATCAGCGCACCGTTGATCAACCCGCCGGATTGCAACAGCACAATCCAGGCGGCCACACGCACCAGCACTGACGTCCAGAACGGCAGCAGCACCAGAATCATCAGCAGGTTGCTTTGCCGCGCAGGCAGGTTGGCCAACAAGTAAGCCAGCGGATAGGCCAGCAACAGGCAGCAGACCGTGATCACCAGGCCCATCCAGAACGTACGGACAAAGATGTCGAGGTAAATCGCCTGGTCCGGGGTCGCGGGTGCCACCTCACCGAGGTCGTCGATACGATGATCGACCGCGGCCAGCAGGTAGTAAGGCGTGAAGCTGCTGGTGTTACGCCGGATCGCCTGCCAGTACGCCGGGTCGCCCCAGCGCTCGTCGAAGTTTTCCAGCGCATCTTTATAGGAGGAGCCCGACGCTTCGCTGAACGGCAGCGCCCGGGCGGTTTTGGTCAGCAGGCTGCGATAACCCGCCAACTCCATGTTCAAGCGTTTGGACAAATCGCCCAGGGTCTGGTTTTTACGGGCTTGCGCCAAATCCTCGGTGATCGCCTGGTACACCGGTTCGCCAGGCAAGCCGCGACCATCCCAGGCCGTGACCGCGACCACGGTGCGCGGCAGGCCAGCCACCACTTCAGGGTTACCCACACTTTTGTAAAGCAGCGCAACAATCGGCACCAGGAACACCAGCAGCAAAAACACCACCAGCGGTGCAATCAATGCCTGGGCCTTCCAGCGGTTGAGCCGTTCGGCACGCGCCAGGCGCTGCTTCAAGTTGGGTGTGGTGACCTGGTTCGAGGGAACGGCAATGGCCATGGCAAACTCCGGTTCTACAACATGAATGCACTCTGCAAAACACAGCGGCTTCCCTGTGGGAGCGGGCTTGCTCGCGATGGCGGCGTGTCAGTTGACTTATGTATGACTGATACACCGCCATCGCGAGCAAGCCCGCTCCCACAATGGGTTATGCAGTGAGGCGTATTACTTGGCGGCCCAGGAATTGAAGCGCTGTTCCAGTTGCTCACCGTTGTCCGCCCAGAAACTGACGTCGATCTGCACCTGGTTGGCGATGTTTTCCGGCGTGGTCGGCATGTCCTTCAACACGTCCTTGGACAGCAACGGCACCGCCTGGGTGTTGGCCGGGCCGTAGGCGATGTTTTCCGAATAGGTCTTCTGCTGCTGTGGCGCCACCGAGAAGGCGATGAATTTCTTCGCCGCTTCTGCGCGGTCCTTGTCCAGGCCCATTGGAATAGCCCAGGCATCAAAGTCATAGATGCCGCCGTTCCACACCACTTTCAGGTTGCTTTCGTTTTGCACGGCAGCGATCCGGCCGTTATAGGCCGAACTCATGACCACGTCGCCCGAGGCCAGGTATTGCGGCGGCTGGGCGCCGGCTTCCCACCATTGAATCGACGGCTTGAGTTCGTCGAGCTTCTTGAAGGCACGATCCTGACCGTCTTTGCCGGCCAAGACCTTGTAAACGTCCTTGGGCGCCACGCCGTCTGCCATCAAGGCAAATTCCAGGGTGTACTTGGCGCCTTTGCGCAAGCCGCGCTTGCCGGGGAATTTCTTGGTATCCCAGAAATCCGCCCAACTGGTCGGCGCGGTCTTCAGCTTGTCAGCGTTGTAGGCCATGACGGTCGACCACACGAAGAAGCCTACGCCGCAGGGCTGGATTGCGCCCTTCACGTAATCCTCGGTCTTGCCGAACAACGCGGGGTCCAGCTCTTCGAACAGGCCTTCGTCACAGCCGCGGGACAGCTCCGGCGATTCGACCTCCACCAAATCCCAGGACACGCTCTTGGTGTCGACCATGGCTTTGACCTTGGCCATCTCACCGTTGTATTCCCCGGCGATGATCTTGCCGTTGCCCGCGCTTTCCCACGGCGTATAGAAGGCCTTGACCTGGGCGGCCTTGTTCGCGCCGCCGAACGACACCACCGTCAGGTCCTGAGCCGCCATGACCTGTGAAGCACCCGCCAGGCCGATGGCCAAAGCAGTCAATTTCAGGGATTTCAACATTTCTTGTTCTCTCCACGTGCAGGGTTGGATGAAGCCAAGGGGGCGATCAATTCGCCTCTAAAAGTGGGTCAAGCGCGCGAACGTGCTCGACTTGCCAGCCAATCGGTACCACATCGCCAACCGTCAACGTCGCGTCCAGCTCGGCGATCGGTTGTTTCACAAAAAAGTCGCCTTTACCGCAGACTTCCAGGCGCACCCGCACGTGGTCGCCCAAGTAGATAAACTCCGCCACCCGCCCGGAGAAGCGGTTGACACAATGCTCGCTGGTGCCATTGAGACTGACCCGTTCCGGGCGCACCGACAGGGTGACCGGGCCGCCGACCTGGCCGACATTCACCGCCAGCGCCTCGACCTTCTCGCCCCGCGCCAGCTCGACCACGCAACGCTCACCGGTGTGGCTGTGCAACCGGCCGTTGAGACGGTTGTTCTCACCGATAAAGTTGGCAACGAAGGTATTTTTCGGTTCTTCATACAAGGTGCGCGGCGCAGCGATCTGCTGGATCTCGCCTTGATGGAACACCGCGACACGATCAGACATGGTCAGCGCTTCACCCTGATCGTGGGTCACATAAACCACGGTCAGGCCCAGGCGCTGGTGCAGGTGCTTGATCTCCATCTGCATGTGTTCACGCAGTTGCTTGTCGAGGGCGCCAAGCGGTTCGTCCATCAGCACCAGCTGCGGCTCGAATACCAACGCCCGGGCTAGCGCCACCCGCTGTTGCTGGCCGCCCGAGAGTTGCGCCGGATAGCGTTGGGCAAAAGCGTCGAGCTGGACCATGTTCAGTACACGTTTGACGCGCTCGCTGATATCGGTCTTGCTCAGACCCCGCACCGACAGCGGGAAGGCCAGGTTTTCAGCCACCGTCATATGAGGGAACAACGCATAGTTCTGGAACACCATGCCGATATCACGCTTGTGCGGAGGCACGTTATTGATGGAGCGCCCGGACAGTTGGATCTCGCCGGCGGTCGGTGTTTCGAAACCGGCGAGCATCATCAGGCTAGTGGTCTTGCCCGAACCGGAAGGGCCCAGCAGGGTCAGGAATTCGCCTTTGCGAATCTCCAGGTTGAGGTCTTTGACGATCAGGTTCTCGCCGTCGTAGCTCTTCTGCACACCACGAAAGCTGACCAGCACATCATTTGAATCCACCTCGTTCATACCTGCACCTTTTTGTTTTGGACTGCTGTACAGCCAGCGTAGTCCAGGGGCAAGCCCCCCGGAAATCGGGGTGCAGGAGAGATTCACATCAGCTTGTTGGAAGGTTTGGGGTAGGGATCGCCCTACACGGATGGCGGGCATGGGACAGTGCAGTGGCAAGTTTCAAGCAACACGCTGCAAGCATGGGTCCGGCGGTGTGCGGGGGATGTCGCAAACAGATACGGTCCTACAGCAGTTTGTGCTCCATCGCGTACTTCACCAGTTCCGCCAGCGAGGTGATATTGAGTTTCTGCATCAGCCGTGCCTTGTGGGTACTGATGGTTTTGCTGCTCAGGGCCAGTTGCTGGGCAATCTCATTGACGTTGGCGCCCTGGGCCAACCGCTCGAATACCGAGAACTCGCGCTCCGACAACAATGAATGCAGGGGCCGCGCATCGGTGAGACCGACTTCAAAGACCATCCGGTCGGCCAGGTCCGGGTCGATATAGCGCCCACCCGCCGCCACTTTGCGGATAGCCGTCAACAACAGTGCGGGATCGCTGTCCTTGGTGGCATACCCGGCCGCGCCGACCTTTAGCGCACGGGCGGCCATTTGCGCTTCGTCGTGCATGGACAGCACCAGGATCGCCGGCGGATTGTTCAGCGCGCGAATCCGCGCAATCGCTTCCAGCCCGTTGACACCCGGCATCGAGATATCCAGCAATACCACCTCGCACGGCACATGCCTCAAGGCTTCCAGCAACTGCTCGCCGTTGCTCGCCTCCCCCACCACCAACAGGTCTTTGGCCAGGCCGATCAACTGCTTGATACCTTCACGGACGATGGTGTGGTCTTCGGCTACCAGTACACGAATCACGGGGTTTTCCTCTTTTTATAATGATGCATCCAACGGCACCGTCACACTCAGGATAGTGCCCTCCCCCGGTTCACTGTCGAGGGCCAACTGTCCGCCCATGATCAGCACCCGCTCGCGCATCCCCACCAGGCCAAACGACACCGGACGACCTGGCGCGGGCACAAAACCGACGCCGTCATCGCTGATGGTCAGCCGCAGATCATCGCCTTCCACCACCAGGGTCAGCTCGACAGTATGCGCCTGGGCATGCCGCATGACATTGGTCAGCGCTTCTTGCAGGATGCGAAACAACCCGATGGCTTTGGCATCGCTGAGCGCGGGCAGGTTATCCGGCACTTGAACCAGACAGGGAATCTGCGTGCGCGCCTCAAACCGTCGTGCCTGCCACTCAATGGCCGAGGCAATCCCGGCGTCGAGAATCGGCGGGCGCAATGCGGTGGCCACATCACGGACCAACTGGAACAGTTGGGCGATCAGGCGCTTCATACTGTTCAAGCGTTCGTGCAGGCCAGGGTCAAGTTGTGCATACGCCAGCTCACACATCGAGGTTTCCAGCTTGAGCACGGTGAGCATCTGCCCCAATTCGTCATGCACTTCACGCGCAATGCGCGCCTTCTCTTCTTCCCGCACGCTCTCCAGGTGGGCTGACAGCTCGCGCAATTGCGCACGAGAGGCGTCCAGCTCCAACTCGATACGCTTGCTTTCGCTGATGTCCCAGACAATCCCGTCCCACACCACCGAGCCATCCTCCTGACGGCGGGTGACGGCCTTGATATCCGCCCAACGCTGCTCACCGTGACGCGTCAGGATGCGCCCTTGCCACGACCAGTTGCTCTCCGTGTCGATCGCCTGGTCCTGGGTGCGGTGATAACTGGCGCGGTCGTCGGGATGCACCAGGCTGCGGATGCCCACGTCATGATGCCTGAGCACCGTCGGGGAATAGCCCACCAGACGCTCGCTGCCTTCGCTGATATAGGCAAATTCGATTGCGGCGCTTGAAGACGCGCGCTCCAGTCGGAATACCAGCCCCGGGACATTGGCCGCGATCCCTTGCAGACGCGCTTCACTCTCCTGCAGCGCCGCCAATGCCCGGCGCCGCTCGGTGACGTCATTGAGATAAACCACCAGGTATTCACCCCCGGCAAAGCGCAGGAAGCTCAGTGAGACATCCGTGGGCAATAGGCTGCCGTCTGCCCGCAGGCACTGCGTGGCGTAACTTTGCGGCCCGTCCTCACTGGCGCGGGCGCGCTTCCACAGGTTCAGCCAGCGGTCCATGCTCAGGTTGGGCTCGAACTCGACCAGCGGCCGTTCGATCAATGCACCGGGGGCATAACCGAGCATGTTTTCAGCAGCTACGTTGGCGTAGCGCACGTGACTGTCCCAATTGACCCAGAGGATTCCGACGGTGCTTTGATCAATCGAAAACTGCGTCAGGCGCAACGCTTCAGCGCCGGCAGCACGGGCCGCGCTTTCTTCCCGCGTGGCCAACAGTTCCTGCTCCAGGGCACGTTGATGGCGGCGCTGCCACGCGACAATCGCCGCGCAGCTCAGCAACAAAAGGCCCAGCAACAGACTCAGGTTTTGCCAGAACCCGGGAGATTGCGTCAGGCGCGGGTATTTGGGCTGCAACCAGCGCGCATGCAACTGATCCAGCTCACGCGCCGGGATTGCCTGCAGGGCGCTCTGCATGATGTCGGCCAACTGCGGCCAGTCGCGGCGGGTGGCCACTCGCAACAGTTGGGGCAAGCCGATATCACCGACCACCGCCAATCCGCCGAACTCAGGCTCGGCGGACAACCGGCTCAACTGCGCCTCGTCAATCACCGCGTAGCGCGCTTGCTGGCTCAACAACAACTGCAACGCCTCGCGCTCCCGCGGAACGCCTTGCAGGTTCAGGGCTGGGTAATTGCCGCGCAGGTAATCGGCCACGGTGCTGGGCATGCGCACGGCGACTCGAGACCGTCCGTCGAGGTTTTCCAGGTCCACCGTTCCACTGCCGTCGCGGACCCCGACAATCAGCTGGGGAATCCGCATATACGGGTCGGAAAATCGCCACAAGTGCAGGCCGTCCGGGGTTTGCAGCAGCCCAGGGGCCACATCCACCTCAGCGTTGCGCACGGCGGCGTCCAACTGCTCCTGATTAGCGAAGTGGCGCCAGATCAATTCAATATTCAGCGCCTTGGCCAGCGACTGTATCAACTCCACATTCGCCCCGGACAAATGCTGCAAGCGTCTGTCGTACTGCGCATAGGGCGCCTGCAATACCAGGCCGACCCGCAATTGCGGGTGTTCGGCCAACCACTCGCGCTGTTGCGGGCTGAGCACGGCCGGGGGCACGACAGACGCAGGCGCGCCCCCCACCATCAAGGGAAAGCACAGCCAGCCGATAATCAGCAGACAGCGAAAAATCATGATTCACATCTCACATCACTGACAAATACTGACCAACCCATTAGGCTGCCGGAACCACTTCTGGCCGGGAATCCACGATGCCGTTTCTTCACCGTTCGACACTGCCAGCATTGTGCCTGTCGTTACTCTTTACCAGCACCTTTTATGTCCAGGCCGCCGACACAGCACCGGTTGCCGCGGAAAAACCGCTGGAACGCCAGCCGCTGCCCGAACGCAGCCAGGAAGAAGCGCGCGCGCTCGAGCGGCAACTTCCGCAGCAGGAGCAGCAACAACTGCAGGCGGGGGATGATTCTTTCCTGGCACTCTGGAAACCGGCCAATAGCGCCGAAGCAGAAGGTGTGGTGATCATCGTCCCGGGAGCCGGGGAAACAGCGGACTGGCCTCAAGCAATCGGGCCGTTGCGGCAAAAATTGCCAGACGCCGCCTGGAGCAGCCTGAGCCTGACGCTGCCGGACCGAAGCCTGGACACGCTGCCTCCTCGAGTGATCGAAGCACCCGACGCCGCGGTGGATACCAGCGCCAAAGACGCCGATAACGCCGCGCCCAAACCCATAGAACAAGCCGCCAGTGCCGAAGCCGAAGGCACCGACCCGGCGGTGGTGGCCGGCGCCGATGAGCAAGACAAGACCGACGCCACGCGAATCTTCGCCCGCATCGATGCCGCCGTCGCCTACGCCCAGACCCAGAATGCCCGCAGTGTGGTGCTGCTTGGGCACGGTACAGGTGCCTGGTGGGCGGCCCGCTACCTGAGCGAAAAACAACCGAGCCAGGTGCAGAAATTCATCATGGTTGCGGCCCGGACGCCGGCGGGACGCATGCCGGACCTGCAACAGCTGGCACCGGCCCTGAAACTGCCCACGGCTGACTTTTTCTACCAGGACCATGCCCTGGCGCGCAAAAATGCCCGGGAGCGGGCCCAGGCCAGCAAACGCTTGAAGAATGACACGTATCAACAAGTGTCCTTGAATGCGTTTCCCGAAAACAGCCCGGCCGGGCAGGAACAGCTCTATCGACGGGTGCGCGGCTGGTTGAGCCCCCAAGACACTGGGAGCTGATCATCCCTAGCGCAAATCCCGCCGCTGCCGAATCAGCGCATACGCGCTATGCAGCTCACGGGTTCTCTCCGTCGCCTCGCGCACTTGCGCGGGGCTCGCGCCACTGCCGGCAACCTTGTCCGGGTGGTGGCGGCTGAGCAGCCGTCGATACGCCCGCTTGATGACCGCAGACTCCGTGGTGGCCGTCACGCCGAGGATCCGCAGCGCCTCCTGATAACTCCCGCCGCGGTTGGCCAGCGGTTTGCGCTCGGGCTCGTAGTCGTGAGCGAGTGCCTGGACTTGTTGCGGTGTCCAGCCCAGCCATTTGCCCCACAGCAAAATCAATTCGCGTTCGGCGGTGCTGGCTTTGCCATCGGCCCAGACCATACGCCAGCAAGCGCGCAACACGCCTTCCGCCGCATGGGGTTGAACCTTGAGCAGCCGCAGGTAACCACGCACCCGGTCCGATCCCGTCTTGCCGCGATTGAACGCGGCAATCGCCCGCCGCCGAGCCGCTTCGGACATCTCCAGAGCGCTCATTTCCACCCGCGCCTGCTGGATATGCCCATCCACTATCCGCCCATTGCTCTTGGCCAGGCGGCCCAACAAGACAAACAACAATTCGTCATTGCGCAGCGCCGGACGGCCGCCCAAGCGCTCACGCAATTGTGCCCAACTGTGCAGTTGCAAGCGCCGATCCAGCGCCTGGCCCAGCAGTGCGCCGAGCATGGCCCCGGGGATACTGGCAATGGCAAAGCCCGCCCCGGCGCCAATCAGAGTCCCTGGCCAGAGCATCTTACTGCCCCGCGGTCAGCAGGGTTTCGACTTGCGCCAGCCGCTCCAGCGTACCGACATCGATCCAGCGTCCGTCCATGTGTTCTCCCGTCACTTGACCTTTGCTCATCGCCGCACGCAACAACGGCGCGAGCTTGAAGGCACCGGCACTGCAGCCCTCGAACAGCTTGGGGTGCAGCACTGAAATGCCACTGAAGGTCAGGTTATCGGCACCGGCCACGGCATCATGAACGACACCGTCCTGAATGTAGAAGTCGCCGCCGGAGGGGTGATGAGCCGGATTATCGACCATCACCAGGTGGGCGAGGCCTTGCAACGGGCGTTTCAAGGGGGCGAAGTCGTAATCGGTCCAGATGTCGCCATTGACCACCAGAAACGGCTCATCTCCCAGCAGCGCCAAGGCCTTGAAGATCCCGCCACCGGTTTCCAGCGGTTCGCCCTCGGGGGAGTAGCGGATCCGCAGGCCAAACTGCGCACCGTCGCCGAGATAGCGTTCAATCTGCTGGCCGAGCCAGGCATGATTGATGACGATATCGCTAAAACCGGCCTTGGCCAGCGCCTCGAGGTGATATTCGATCAGGCGCTTGCCTCCCGCCTGAACCAGCGGTTTCGGAGTGTGCAAGGTCAGCGGACGCATCCGCTCACCCTTGCCGGCGGCCAGGATCATGGCCTTCATACACCCACCTCCGCCGGCTGACGCAGACTCGCCAGCAACTCAGCCAAGTCGGCCAGTTCCGCCCGCTCCGCGAGCACCGCCTCTATATAAGCGAAGAAGCGTGGTACATCCGCCAAGTAGCGCGGCTTGCCGTCACGGTGGCAGATACGCGCAAAGATACCGATCACCTTGAGGTGACGCTGCACGCCCATCAGGTCACTGGCGCGCAGAAACGCTTCAAAATCCGCCTGCACGGGAATACCCAGTTGGCCAGCACGTGCCCAATAGCCGTGCTGCCATTCGCGCACGCGGGCCTGGGGCCAACTGAGGAACGCATCCTTGAACAGGCAGGTAATGTCGTAGGTCACCGGTCCGTAGACCGCGTCCTGGAAATCCAGCACGCCCGGGTTCGGTTCGCTGATCATCAGGTTGCGCGGCATATAGTCACGGTGCACCAGCACCTTGGGCTGGGCCAGCGCGCTGTCGATCAGCAGATCGCTGGCACGCTGCCATAGCGCCTGCTGCTGAGTGTCGAACTCAATGCCCAGGTGCCGGCGTACATACCATTCGGGGAACAGTTCGAGTTCCCGGCGCAACAAAGCCACGTCATAGCTGGGCAGTGGAGCCTCCATCGGCAACTGCTGGAATGCCAGCAAGGCGTCGATGGCATCGGCAAATAATTGCTCGGCATTTACGTCGTCAATCACGTCCAGGTAGGTTTTTTTGCCCAGGTCATTGAGCAAAAGAAAGCCTCGCGGCAAATCTTCTGCATAAATTTGTGGAACATTAATTCCTGATTTCGCCAGCATTTGCGCAATTTCGACGAAAGGTTTGCAGTTTTCCTGGGGGGGAGGCGCGTCCATCACCACCAGGCTGCGGCCACCACCCTCCCAGCGGAAGTAACGCCTGAAACTCGCGTCGCTGCTGGCCGCGGTCAACGTGGCCGGGGGTACGGCACCCCAGCCCTGGGCATTGAAAAGGATCGGCAACTGCTCATCGAGCCAGACTTTCAGGTATTGCAAACGTAGATCTTGGTCGGGCATTACAAGGGTCTCCGACGGCGCTAGCCGTCAAGCGGGTCATGCTTTATTATCACGCATCTTTTTCAGACCATCGAGAGGCGTGCGGCCCACACCGCGGGCAGATGGCACGCAGGAAGCCCGGACTAATAAGATGGCATTGAAATCCCCCGCGTTTCGTAGAAAATTTCCGTTGCTGGTAACCGGCAGTCTGCTGGCCATGCAACCCTTCGCCACCTCATTCGTGGTCGCCGCGGAACAGTATGACTGCTCAGTCTCTGCTTCGGGTGCCTGGGATTGTGCGCCGAAAACCAGCGCCGCCCCACTACCACCGCGTCCGGTGCATGACGGCAGCGCCGTCAGCTCGGCCAACAGCACGCCGCAAGGCGAGGCTGCCAGTGCCGAGGCCGAACCCAAGACCTTGCTGGTCACCGAATCCAAGGGCCGTGGCCTGCGTTCGCGCAGCGCCGACTACAGCCACCTGGACTGGGTCCCGCGCGAGAAACTCACCGCTGCGCAACTGGCCGAAACCGGTCCTTATTGCGCCGGTGCGTACATCGAGCCGATCCGCCCCGGCATGAACGACAAGACGGACAAGAGCGACGCACCGACCTTCATCGGTGCCAAGGCGTCCCGTTACGAGCAGGAGCAGCAGATCGCTTCCCTCGCCGGCGACGTGGTCATGCGTCAAGGCAGCATGCAGATCGAGGCCGACGAGGCCAACCTGTACCAGGCCGAGAACCGTGGCGAGCTGAACGGCAAAGTCCGTCTGCGCGACAACGGTGCGCTGATCGTCGGTGATCGCGCCGAGGTCCAACTGGACACCGGTGCGGCGCAGATCGACAACGCCGAATACGTCATGCACAAATCGCGCATCCGCGGTAACGCGCTGTACGCCAAGCGTGCCGAAAACGCGATTATCCGTCTCAAGGACGGTACGTACACCACCTGCGAACCAGACAGCAATGCCTGGCAGCTGCGGGGCAACAACATCACGTTGAACCCGGCGACCGGTTTCGGTACCGCCACCAACGCGACGTTGCGGGTCAAGAACATTCCGATCCTGTACACCCCGTATATCTATTTCCCGATCGACGACCGTCGTCAGTCCGGCTTCCTGCCGCCAAGCTTCAGCACCGGCAGCGAAACCGGGTTTACCCTGGTTACGCCGTACTACTTCAACCTGGCGCCAAACTACGACGCCACGTTGTACCCGCACTACATGACCAAGCGCGGCCTGTTGATGGAAGGCGAATTCCGCTACCTCACCAAGTCCAGCGAAGGTCAGTTCGGCGGCGCGTACCTGAACGACGACAACGACGAGCGCAGCAAGCAGACCGACTACGAAAAAACCCGTTGGATGCTTAACTGGCAGCACAAGGGTGGCCTGGATTCACGGGTACTGACTGAAGTCGACTACACCGACATCAGCGATCCGTACTACTTCCAGGACCTGAAAAGCGATCAGATCGGCGTCGAGAGCCGGGACGTCCTGAATCAGCAAGGTGCCGTCAGCTATCGTGGCGACAACTACACCGCGCGCTTGAACGTCCAGGCCTACAAGCTGGCGACGATTTCCCAGATCACACCGTACAACCGCTTGCCGCAGATCACCTTCAGCGGTGCGCTGCCGTACCATCCAGGCGGTTTGAACTTCGATTATCAAACCGAAGCCGTTCGCTTCGATCGTGACCTCGAGACTGGCAACTTTACCGATGAGGACGGCCTGACGTCGCTGCGCCTGGATGAAAACGTTCGAGGCTTGAAACGCGCCAACGGTACTCGTCTGAACTTCGCGCCAAGCATTTCGCTGCCGATGAATGCGTCCTACGGCTACATCACGCCGAAGCTCAAGTACGTCTACACCAAGTACGATCTCGATCTGGATAACAAGGGCAAGAGCGGTCTCGCACCTGGCGAGTTCAATAGTTCCCCGGATCGCGCCGTTCCGATTGCCAGTATCGACAGTGGTCTTTACTTCGATCGCACCACTCAGTGGTTCGGCAAGAACTACAATCAGACCCTGGAACCGCGTCTGTTCTATCTCTATGTACCCGAGAAAGATCAGACCGACATTCCGGTGTTCGACACCAGTGAAACAACCTTCAGCTACGCCTCGCTGTTCCGTGACAACCGCTTCTCGGGCGGCGATCGGATCGGCGACGAGAACAAGCTGTCGTTTGGCCTGACCAGCCGCTGGATTGAAGAGAATGGCTTTGAACGTCAGCGCGTGGCTATCGGCCAGGCCGTGTACTTCAAGGATCGTGAAGTGCAACTGCCAGGCGTCCTTGCCGCTGATCGTGCCGATGCGCAGGCAAATGTCTCGCCGATCGCCCTGGACTACGAGTTCCGCTTCAACCGCGACTGGCGCGCCACTGCCGACTACAACTGGGACACCGAAAGCCACAGCCCGCGTTCGGGCAGTGCAATGTTCCACTACCAGCCGGAAGACAACCCGAACAAGATCATCAACGTCGGTTATCGCTATCGCAACGACCAGGTGGTCTACAACCAGCTGACGGGTGAATGGCAGTTTGGCGGTGACTATGGGCGTCCCGGCCAAGCGAACTACGTGAAGGATTACTACAAAATCCAGCAACACGACTTCTCGATGATGTGGCCGATCATTCCGCAGTGGAACCTGATCACCCGCTGGCAGTACGACTACGCCCGCAACCGCACGCTGGAAGCCTTCGGTGGTTTCGAGTATGACAACTGCTGCTGGAAACTGCGTGTGATCAACCGTTATTGGGTTTCCAACGACGAATACACCCAGCTCGCCCCGCTGAACGAAAAAGGCGACCATGGGCTCTTCTTCCAAATTGTCCTGAAGGGACTTGGCGGCCTGACCGGCGCCAAGGTAGAGAGCTTCCTCGACAAAGGCATCCAAGGTTATCGTAAACGTGAAGATCAAGCTTTCTGATTGTCTGCGCCCGCTGATGCTGGGCGCGCTGTTCCTGGGTACTGCAACGGCACAGGCTGCCGTTCAACCGCTGGACAAGGTCGTGGCCATCGTCGATAACGACGTGATCATGCAGAGCCAACTGGACCATCGGGTCAAGGAGGTTCAGCAAACCATCGCCAAGCGTGGCGGTGGCGTGCCGCCGACCAGCGTGTTGGACCAGCAAGTCCTGGAACGCCTGATCGTCGAAAACCTGCAATTGCAGATCGGCGAACGCTCCGGCATCCGCATCACCGACGAAGAGCTGAACCAGGCGATCGGCACAATTGCCCAGCGCAACAACATGAGCATTGATCAGTTCCGCGCCGCCCTGGCCCGCGACGGTCTGTCCTATGAGGACGCCCGCGACCAGATTCGCCGTGAAATGATCATCAGCCGTGTACGCCAGCGTCGGGTGGCCGAGCGGGTTCAAGTATCGGAACAGGAAGTGAAGAACTTCCTGGCGTCAGACCTGGGCAAAATGCAGCTTTCCGAAGAACTGCACCTGGCCAACATCCTGATCCCGACGCCGGACAGCGCCAACGCCGAGCAACTCAACGCGGCCGCGGCAAAAACCCAGGCGATCTATGAGCGACTGAAAGCCGGTGCCGACTTCGCGCAAATGGCGATTGCCCAGTCCGGTAGCGACAACGCGCTGGAAGGCGGCGACATGGGCTGGCGTAAAGCGGCTCAATTGCCCCCGCCGTTTGACCGCGAGCTGAGCGCCATGCAAGTCGGGGATATCACCCAGCCTGCTCGTACGCCAGGCGGTTTCATTATCCTCAAGTTGCTGGAGCGCCGTGGCGGCGAGACTTCGCTGAAAGACGAGGTGCACGTTCGTCACATTCTGGTCAAGCCGAGCGAAATCCGCACCGAAGCGCAAACCCAGGAACTGGCCCAGAAGATCTACGAGCGTATTGAAGGCGGTGAAGACTTCGCCACCCTGGCCAAGAGCTTTTCCGAAGACCCGGGTTCCGCCCTCAATGGCGGCGACCTCAACTGGGTCGATCCAAAAGCCCTGGTGCCGGAGTTCCAGCAAGTCATGGCCGAGACCCCGCAAGGCGTATTGTCCAAACCCTTCAAGACTCAATATGGCTGGCATGTCCTGGAAGTCCTTGGCCGCCGCGCCACCGACAACACCAGTCAGGCCCGCGAACAACAGGCGCTGAACGTGCTGCGTAACCGCAAATACGACGAAGAGCTGCAAACCTGGCTGCGTCAGATCCGTGACGAAGCCTACGTGGAAAACAAGCTTCCTGGCGCCGAGCAGACGGGCACCGACCAGGCTGTTCAGTGAAACCCCAGCGTTTCGCGGTAACACCCGGCGAGCCGGCCGGCATTGGTCCAGACCTGTGCCTGCTGCTCGCCACGCAACCTCAGCCACATCCCCTGATTGCCATTACCAGCCGCGACCTGCTCCTCGAGCGGGCCGCGCAGCTGGGTGTGGCTGTCGATCTACTGGACGTGGCGCCCGGCAACTGGCCCGACCTGCCCGCCCCGGCGGGCAGCCTGTATGTGTGGGACACCCCGCTTCAGGCGAAGGTCGCCGCCGGGACACTGGACACGGCCAACGCGGCCTTTGTCCTGGAAACCCTGACCCGCGCCGGGCAAGGCTGCCTCCAGGGCGACTTCGCCGGGATGATTACCGCGCCCGTGCACAAAGGTGTGATCAACGATGCCGGCATCGCCTTTTCCGGCCATACCGAGTTTCTTGCCGAGCTGACGCACACCGCACAAGTGGTCATGATGCTGGCTACACGCGGGCTGCGAGTCGCGTTGGTGACCACGCATCTGCCGCTGCGCGATATCGCCGACGCCATCACCGCCGAACGCCTGGAGCGCGTAACGCGCATCCTGCATGCCGACCTGCAACAAAAATTCGGCATCGCCCATCCGCGCATCCTGGTCTGTGGCCTCAACCCCCATGCCGGCGAAGGCGGTCATCTGGGCCATGAAGAAATCGACATCATCGAACCGACACTAGAGCGCCTGCGCAACGAAGGCATGGACCTGCGTGGCCCATTGCCTGCGGACACTCTGTTTACCCCCAAATATCTGGAGCACTGTGATGCAGTGCTGGCGATGTACCACGACCAGGGACTGCCCGTACTGAAGTACAAAGGCTTTGGCGCCGCAGTCAACGTGACACTTGGCCTGCCGATCATCCGCACCTCCGTCGACCATGGCACCGCCCTGGATCTGGCGGGCAGTGGAAAAGTCGACACCGGTAGCCTGCACGTGGCCCTGGAAACCGCCTACCAGATGGCCGAGACCCGTATATGACCGAGCATTACCAACACCGCGCGCGCAAGCGTTTCGGGCAGAACTTCCTGCACGACGCTGGCGTGATCGACCGCATCCTGCGCTCCATCCATGCCAAGCCCGAAGACCGTCTGCTGGAAATCGGCCCTGGCCAGGGCGCCTTGACCCAAGGCTTGCTCAACAGCGGCGGCCAACTGGACGTGGTTGAGCTGGACAAGGACCTGATCCCGATTCTCAACCAGCAGTTCGCCGGCAAACCCAACTTCAACCTGCACCAGGGCGACGCGCTGAAGTTCGACTTCACCAGCCTGAACGCTGCGCCGAACAGCCTGCGGGTGGTCGGCAACCTGCCTTACAACATCTCCACACCGCTGATCTTTCACCTGCTGAACAACGCCGGCATCATCCGCGACATGCACTTCATGCTGCAAAAGGAAGTGGTCGAGCGCCTGGCAGCCGGTCCTGGGGGTGGCGATTGGGGCCGTTTGTCGATCATGGTTCAGTACCATTGCCGGGTTGAGCATCTGTTCAATGTCGGCCCAGGGGCATTCAATCCGCCGCCCAAGGTCGACTCAGCCATCGTGCGCCTGGTGCCTCACGCCGTCCTGCCGCACCCGGCCAAGGATCACCGCCTGCTCGAGCGCGTGGTGCGTGAAGCCTTCAACCAGCGCCGCAAGACCCTGCGCAACACCCTCAAGGCCTTGCTCAGCAACGCCGAGATCGAGGCTGCGGGCGTCGACGGCAGCCTGCGCCCCGAGCAACTGGACTTGGCTGCCTTCGTGCGCCTGGCCGATCAACTCGCGATCCAGCCCGCGCCGGCAGCGGAATAAGGCGTAGGGCAACCCCTCGACGCGCTCCAAAATGTGGGAGCGGGCTTGCTCGCGATGGCGGTGTGTCAGTCACCGGATACCTCGACTGATACACCGCCATCGCGAGCAAGCCCGCTCCCACCTTGAACCGCAGAACGTGTTCATCTGGCAGGCGTGCATTACTACATGTCTGGTCTAGCGCCTGATAATTGGCCTAGACTGATCGACATCAGTTGTTCCCCCGCTTTTGCTTTTAAGGCCTCTCGCATGTCCGATCCTCGTTATCAGATCGACGTCAGCGTCGTCACCCGCTTCCTGACGGAACAATCACAACCCGAACAGAACCGCTTCGCCTTCGCTTACACGGTAACCGTGAAGAACAACGGCTCGATCCCGGCCAAGCTGCTGTCCCGCCACTGGGTCATCACCGATGGTGATGGTCAGGTGGAAGAAGTCCGCGGCGCCGGCGTCGTCGGCCAGCAACCGCTCATCGCCCCCGGCAAAAGCCACACCTACAGCAGCGGCACGGTGATGACATCGCGCGTGGGCAACATGCAAGGCAGCTATCAAATGCTCGCCGACGATGGCAAACATTTCGACGCCATCATCGCGCCCTTCCGCCTGGCCGTGCCCGGAGCCCTGCACTGATGGCGACGTATGCCGTCGGTGATCTGCAAGGCTGCCTGGAGCCACTCAAGCGCCTGATGGACCGTGTAGCCTTCGACCCACTGAAAGACCGTCTCTGGCTGGTGGGTGACCTGGTAAACCGCGGCCCGAAGTCCCTCGAGACACTGCGCTTTCTATATGGCATGCGCGATTCCCTGGTGTGCGTGCTGGGTAACCACGACCTGCACCTGCTGGCAGTCGACAGGAACATCGAGCGCCTGAAAAAGGGCGATACGCTGCGCGAAATACTTGAAGCACCCGATCGCGCCGAGCTGCTGGACTGGCTGCGCCGGCAAAAACTCGTACATTACGATGAAAGCCGCAACACCGTGCTGGTCCATGCCGGCATTCCGCCACAATGGACACTGAAGAAAGCCCTCAAGTGCGCAGCCGAAGTCGAAGCGGCCCTGGCCGATGACAACCTGTTCGCAACCTATCTGGACGGCATGTACGGCAACGAACCGGTGAAGTGGGACAACGACTTGGCCGGCGTTGCGCGGCTGCGGGTCATCACTAACTACTTTACCCGCATGCGCTTCTGCACCGCCGATGGCAAACTCGACCTCAAGAGCAAGGAAGGCGCCGATACCGCGCTGCCCGGCTACAAGCCCTGGTTCGAGCACCAGGAGCGCAAGACCGCTGAGACCCGGATCATCTTCGGTCATTGGGCAGCCCTTGAAGGAAAATGCAATGAGCCCGGCGTGTTCGCCCTCGATACCGGCTGTGTCTGGGGTGGCGCCATGACCCTCATGAACATCGACACCGGTGAGCGCCTGGACTGCCAGTGCGACACTCTCCTTTTCGAACAACCGCAGGCCACGACGAAGCGCTAGACGGCGCTTTCACTCAGACCCCAGGATCCCGTGATGAGCGAATTCAAACGTATCCCTCCCGAACAAGCCCAGGCGCTGCGCGAACAAGGCGCGGTGGTCGTCGATATCCGCGACCCGGCCACTTATGCTGCGAGCCACATCAGCGGCGCCCGGCATCTGGATAACCATTCCATCGTCGACTTCATCCGTGCCGCCGACCTCGATGCGCCGGTGATCGTGGCCTGCTACCACGGCAACTCCAGCCAAAGCGCGGCGGCCTATCTGGTCAGCCAGGGCTTCTCCGATGTCTACAGCCTGGATGGCGGCTTTGAGTTGTGGCGGACGACGTATCCCGAGGAAATTGCCTCGATCGATTCACAATAATTTTTTTCAAACCTCGCTAGCCCCCGTGATGCTTGGGCTAGCGCCGCTTCTGACGAACGGTGCGCGAAAACTAATTGCGTATCTCGCCTTGAACTCCCGGATTCCGAACTATCCTTAAGCGCAGGCCATCCAAAACAGGGGAGAGCCGGTACACCGGCGTACGGGTCATCGGTAGCATTTTCAAGGTGTTCTGGGGGGAAAACAGCCACGGTCAACACCCGTGGCTGCCAGCATCGACTGATTGATCCGGCGTCGGCTCCACGTATCGAGCGAGGTGACGACGTCATGAGTATTTTTAGCCACTTCCAACAACGCTTCGAGTCCACACGCCAGGAAGAGCTCTCGCTTCAGGAATACCTTGAGCTGTGCAAAGCGGACCGCAGCGCCTACGCATCTGCCGCTGAGCGCTTGCTACTGGCGATTGGCGAACCGGAACTGGTGGACACCGCAGCCAACTCGCGGTTGTCGCGAATCTTTTCCAACAAGGTGATCCGGCGTTATCCGGCGTTTGAAGACTTCCATGGCATGGAAGAGTGCATTGACCAGATCGTCTCCTACTTCCGCCACGCCGCCCAAGGCCTGGAAGAGAAGAAACAGATTCTTTACCTGCTCGGCCCGGTGGGCGGGGGTAAATCGTCCCTGGCCGAAAAGCTCAAGCAACTGATCGAAAAAGTGCCGTTCTACGCGATCAAGGGCTCCCCGGTGTTCGAATCGCCATTGGGCCTGTTCAATGCCACGGAAGATGGCGCGATCCTCGAAGAAGACTTCGGCATCCCCCGTCGCTACCTCAACACCATTATGTCGCCCTGGGCCACCAAGCGCCTGGCCGAGTTTGGCGGGGATATCAGCCAGTTCCGGGTAGTCAAGCTGTATCCGTCGATCCTTAACCAGATCGCCGTGGCCAAGACCGAACCGGGTGACGAGAACAACCAGGATATCTCGGCGCTGGTGGGCAAGGTCGATATCCGCAAGCTCGAGGAATTCCCGCAGAACGATGCCGATGCCTACAGCTACTCGGGGGCGCTGTGCCGGGCCAACCAGGGCCTGATGGAGTTCGTGGAGATGTTCAAGGCGCCAATCAAGGTGCTGCACCCACTGCTGACCGCCACCCAGGAAGGCAACTACAACAGCACCGAAGGTTTAGGCGCCATTCCGTATAGCGGGATCCTGCTGGCCCACTCCAACGAATCGGAATGGCACACCTTCCGCAACAACAAGAACAACGAAGCCTTCATTGACCGGATCTACATCGTCAAGGTGCCGTATTGCCTGCGTGTCAGTGATGAAATCAAGATTTACGACAAGTTGCTGTTCAATAGCTCTTTGGCCAAGGCACATTGCGCACCCGATACCTTGAAAATGCTCGCGCAGTTCACCGTGCTGTCACGTCTCAAGGAGCCGGAAAACTCCAATATCTACTCGAAGATGCGCGTGTACGACGGTGAAAACCTCAAGGACACCGATCCCAAGGCCAAATCGATCCAGGAATACCGCGACACGGCCGGGGTTGATGAGGGCATGAACGGCCTGTCGACGCGTTTTGCCTTCAAGATCCTGTCCAAGGTATTCAACTTCGACCCGCACGAAATCGCCGCCAACCCGGTCCACCTGCTGTATGTATTGGAACAGCAGATCGAACAGGAGCAGTTCCAGGCCGAAACCCGCGAACGCTACCTGCGCTTCCTCAAGGAATACCTGGCACCGCGCTATATCGAATTCATCGGCAAGGAAATCCAGACCGCTTACCTGGAGTCCTACAGCGAGTACGGCCAGAATATTTTCGACCGCTACGTGCTCTACGCCGACTTCTGGATCCAGGATCAGGAATACCGCGACCCGGAAACCGGCGAAATCCTCAATCGCGTGGCACTCAACGAAGAACTGGAGAAGATCGAAAAACCGGCGGGCATCAGCAATCCGAAGGATTTCCGCAACGAAATCGTCAACTTCGTCCTGCGCGCACGGGCCAACAACAACGGCAAGAATCCGACCTGGCTCAGCTATGAGAAGCTGCGGGTGGTCATCGAGAAGAAAATGTTCTCCAACACCGAGGACTTGCTGCCGGTCATCAGCTTCAACGCCAAGGCCAGCAAGGAGGATCAGCAAAAACACAACGACTTCGTCACACGCATGGTCGAGCGTGGCTACACCGACAAACAGGTGCGCCTGCTCTCCGAGTGGTACCTACGGGTCCGGAAATCGCAGTGAAACAGCTGCAAGCTTCCAGCTACAAGCTGCAAGGAAAAAGCGGTTGAGCATCCGGCTCGACGGTTCTTCGCTTGCGGCTTGAAGCTTACGACTTGAAGCTCCCCGGAGGGGCCTATGAGCTATGTGATCGACCGACGTCTCAATGGCAAGAACAAGAGCACGGTAAACCGCCAGCGTTTCCTGCGGCGCTACCGTGACCACATCAAAAAGGCCGTCGAAGAGGCCGTCAGCCGTCGCTCCATTACCGACATGGAGCATGGCGAACAAATCAGCATTCCCGGGCGGGATATCGATGAACCGGTGCTGCACCATGGGCGCGGCGGCAAACAGACCGTGGTTCATCCGGGAAACAAGGAGTTCACGACCGGTGAACATATCCAGCGCCCCCAAGGCGGCGCTGGCGGCAAGGGTCCTGGCAAGGCCGGCAACTCCGGCGAAGGCATGGACGAATTCGTGTTCCAGATCACCCAGGAGGAATTCCTCGAGTTCATGTTCGAGGACCTGGAGCTGCCCAACCTGATCAAACGTAACCTGACCGGCACCGATACCTTCAAGACCGTACGCGCCGGGATCAGCAGTGAAGGCAACCCTTCGCGGATCAACATCATCCGCACCCTGCGCTCGGCCCATGCCCGACGCATCGCGCTATCGGGCAGCAGTCGCGCCAAGTTGCGGGAAGCCAAGGAAGCGCTGGCGCGCCTGAAGCGCGAAGAGCCGGATAACTTCGGCGATATACAGGAACTCGAGGCCGAAATAGAGAAACTCAGCGCGCGCATTCATCGCGTGCCGTTCCTCGATACCTTTGACTTGAAATACAACTTGCTGGTCAAGCAGCCCAATCCCAGCTCCAAGGCCGTGATGTTTTGCCTGATGGACGTTTCCGGCTCCATGACCCAGGCGACCAAAGACATCGCCAAGCGCTTCTTTATCCTGCTGTACCTGTTTCTCAAGCGTAACTACGACAAAATCGATGTGGTGTTCATTCGTCATCACACCAGCGCCCGCGAGGTCGACGAAGAAGAGTTCTTCTACTCGCGAGAAACCGGCGGCACCATCGTTTCCAGCGCCCTGAAGCTGATGCAAGAGATCATGGCCGAACGTTATCCGGCCAACGAATGGAATATCTACGCCGCCCAGGCCTCCGATGGCGACAACTGGAACGACGACTCACCTATCTGCCGCGACCTCCTGATCAACCAGATCATGCCGTTCGTGCAGTACTACACTTATGTGGAAATTACCCCCCGCGAACACCAGGCCCTGTGGTTCGAATACGAGCGCATCGCCGAAGCCTTCGCTGATACGTTTGCCCAACAGCAACTGATCTCGGCCGGCGATATCTATCCGGTCTTCCGTGAACTCTTCCAGCGCAGGTTAGTGACATGACCGCCAAAGAGCATAAGCGCCCACCCCTTTCCACGGGGTCCGAATGGACCTTCGAACTGATCCAGGCCTACGACCGGGAAATCAGCCGCATCGCGGCCGGGTATGCCCTGGACACCTATCCCAACCAGATCGAAGTGATTACCGCCGAGCAAATGATGGACGCGTATGCGTCGGTGGGCATGCCGTTGGGTTATCACCATTGGTCCTACGGCAAACATTTTCTCAGCACCGAAAAGTCCTACAGCCGCGGCCAGATGGGCCTGGCCTATGAGATCGTGATCAATTCCGACCCTTGCATCGCGTACCTGATGGAAGAAAACACCATCTGCATGCAAGCGCTGGTGGTTGCGCACGCCTGCTATGGCCATAACAGCTTTTTCAAGGGCAATTACCTGTTTCGCACCTGGACCGACGCCAGCTCGATCATTGATTATCTGGTGTTCGCCAAGCAGTACATCATGCAGTGTGAAGAGCGCCATGGCATCGATGCGGTGGAGGACCTGCTGGACTCCTGCCATGCCTTGATGAATTACGGCGTGGATCGCTACAAGCGTCCGTATCCGATTTCCGCCGAGGAAGAACGGCTGCGCCAGAAGGAACGTGAAGAACATCTGCAAAAACAGATCAACGACCTGTGGCGCACCATTCCCAAACGCGCCGACAAGAACAGTGACAAGGACAATGCGCGCTTCCCCGCCGAGCCCCAGGAAAACATCCTGTATTTCATCGAAAAACACGCGCCGCTGCTGGAGCCCTGGCAACGCGAGATCGTGCGGATCGTGCGCAAGATTGCCCAGTACTTTTATCCACAGCGCCAGACCCAGGTGATGAATGAAGGCTGGGCAACCTTCTGGCACTACACCCTGATGAATGACCTGTACGACGAAGGCCTGGTGACCGACGGTTTCATGATGGAATTCCTGACCTCCCACACCAGCGTGGTGTTTCAACCCGGCTTTGACAGTCCGTACTACAACGGCATCAACCCCTATGCGCTGGGGTTTGCCATGTATCGGGACATTCGACGCATGTGCGAACACCCCACCGAGGAAGACCGTCGCTGGTTCCCGGAAATCGCCGGAAGCGATTGGCTGTCGACGATCAAGTTCGCCATGAGCAGTTTCAAGGACGAGAGTTTTATCCTGCAGTACCTCTCGCCCCAGGTGATTCGCGACCTCAAGCTGTTCAGCATTCTGGATGACGACCTCAAGGACGACCTGCTGGTGCCGGCGATTCATGATGAGGTCGGTTATCGCACCATCCGCGAGACCCTGGCCGCCCAGTACAACCTGGGCAACCGCGAGCCGAATGTGCAGATCTACAGCATCGATGTGCGCGGCGATCGCTCACTGACCCTGCGCCACCAACAACACGACCGCAAGCCCCTGGGCGACTCCACCGACGAAGTTCTCAAGCATCTGCACCGACTGTGGGGGTTTGATATCCATCTGGAGACACTGCAAGGCGACCAGGTGATGAAAACCCACCATGTGCCGCCGCGCAATGAATCCAGCGACAACGAATACGGGCGCCTGGACTTGGCCGTTATCCACCTTTGATGCGGCAAAGCCTCCCTTGGCCGAACACAGGCGTTATCCTGTAAGGCTAATGGAGGCTTTTTCATGCAAATCTACAAAGTCGGCGGAGCAGTGCGTGATCGTCTGCTGGGAATTCCTGTCACCGATATCGACCGTGTCGTCGTAGGCGCCACCACCGAGGAAATGCTCGCCAAGGGCTTCAAGCCCGTAGGTGCTGACTTTCCGGTGTTCCTTGATCCGAAAAACGGCGACGAATATGCCCTCGCCCGCACGGAGCGCAAGAGTGGCCGCGGTTATGGCGGTTTTGTGTTTCATGCCAGCCCCGACGTCACGCTGGAAGAAGACCTGATTCGCCGCGACCTGACGATCAACGCGATGGCCGAAGATGACGACGGCAATCTGACCGATCCGTATCACGGCCAACGGGACCTTGAAGCACGCATTCTGCGTCACGTATCCCCCGCATTCGCCGAAGATCCCCTTCGAGTGCTGCGCGTTGCCCGCTTTGCCGCACGCTATGCGGGGCTCGGTTTCAGCATCGCCGCCGAAACCCTGGCGCTGATGCGTCAACTCAGCGAGTCAGGGGAAATCGAGGCGCTGACGCCCGAACGTAGTTGGAAAGAAATTTCTCGAGCACTGATGGAAGATCAGCCACAGGTGTTTATCCAGGTGCTGCGTGATTGCGCGGCGCTGAAAACCTTGCTGCCAGAAGTCGACGCGCTATTCGGCGTGCCGCAACCCGAAGCTCACCATCCTGAAATAGACACCGGCGTGCACACCTTGAGCGTATTGGAGCAGGCAGCGCGTCATGGCCAACCCTTGACCGTGCGCTGGGCCTGCTTGCTGCATGATCTGGGCAAAGGGTTGACGCCTGTGGATAAGTTGCCGCGGCATATTGCCCACGAGCAGAAGGGCCTGAAGCTGATAAAAGCGGTCAACGAGCGCTTCAAAGTACCGAAAGACTGCCAGGAGCTGGCCCTGCTGGTGGGTGAATATCATACCCACGGCCATCGGGCGCTGGAGCTCAAGGCCTCGACATTGCTGGAGCTGTTGCAGAGTTTCGACGTGTATCGCCGTCCGCAGCGTTTTGAGGAGTTTGTCGTCGCCTGCGAAATGGACGCGCGAGGCCGCCAGGGCTTTGAGCAGAGAAGTTATCCACAAGCGGACTATTTACGTGGGGCTGCGTTGGTGGCGCGCGGCGTGGCCGTGGCGCCGCTGCTGGAGAAAGGCTTCAAAGGCCCGGCGCTCGGCGAGGCACTCAAGCGCGAACGACTCAACGCGCTCAAAGCTTACAAGGCGCAACACCCACTGTAGGAGCGAGCTTGCCCGCGAAGAACATCAACGATTACACGGGCCTGCGGTTTAACGCGGTGCGCTCAGGCTTTTTCGCAAGCAAGAACCAGGCGCGCCCTCGCGGCTACAGGAGTGTGGCAGGCGTCAGTTGCTGGTCGCGCCATTCGAACGCCACGGGTGCCAGCACCTGATCGATCTGTGCATCGCGCCACAATGCGCCAAACGTCTTACCGGCTTCAGGGTGCAAGCGCTCTGGCGCCATCAACGAGAGTGGCCACAATACAAAGGCGTTTTTCAGGATTTCCGCCCTAGGCAACACCAGCCCGTCGAAATCACCGGTCAGGTCGCCATACAACAGCACATCGATATCCAGGGGCAAGCCCTTGCGGTCCGGTGCGTAGCGACCATTGTCGGCTTCAATGAGCTTCAACCGGCGATCCAGTTCCTTCAACGGCAAATCGGTATAGGCCGAGACCACCAGATTGAAAAACGGTCCGCTCTTGATGCCAACCGGCTGGCTTTCGAATACGGCCGAACAGCGCAGATCGGTCAAGAATCCGCCCAGCGCATCAAGACCTGCACACAAATGGGATTCGCGTTCGATATTACTGCCAAGGCCAAGGTAAACCTGAGTTAGCGACATCCGCGCTCGATCTCCACGCCCACGCCTTTGGCTGCCGCAACGGCGCCGGGCTTGGTCAATTTGAGGTGCAGCCAGGGAATCTGGAACTCGCTCATCAACACCTCGGCCAAGCGCTCGGCGAAGGTTTCCACCAACTGGAATTGCGCGTGTTCGGCAAAGGCCTGAATCCGTGCACAGACGCTGGCGTAGTCGAGCGCCAGGCTCAGGTCGTCTCCGGCAGCGGCCGGACGGTTATCCCAGGCGAAACTCAGATCCAGACGCAAGCATTGCCGGATACCTCGCTCCCAGTCGTAGGCCCCGATCACGGTGTCGACTTCCAGGCCTTCGATAAACACTCTGTCCAAGCACTCTTCTCCACAGCACGACAAGGGCGCAATGCCCCGTTAGAATCAAGGCGTCCTCGCCCGGAATAGTTAGCATGTTTTGGTTACTGGCGATCCTCGCCTACCTGCTCGGCTCTCTGTCCTTTGCCATCTTGCTCAGCCGCCTGACGGGAAATCCCGACCCGCGAATGAGTGGTTCAGGCAATGCTGGCGCCACCAATATGTTGCGCCTGGCCGGCAGGAAACTTGCTGTCCTGACGCTGCTGGGCGACGCCTGCAAAGGCCTGCTGCCGGTACTGATCGCCCACCTCGCCGGTCTTTCCCTGCAACAACAAGCCTGGGTAGGCGTGTGTGCCGTCCTCGGCCACCTGTTCCCGCTGTACTTTCGCTTCCGTGGAGGCAAGGGCGTCGCAACGGCCGCCGGCATGTTGCTGGGCATCTACCCACCCGCCGCCCTGCTGGCCGTGGCCGCCTGGCTGCTGACGTTCTACCTGACCCGCACCAGCTCCCTGGCCGCGCTGATCGCCACGCCATTGACCCTGCCATTACTGGCCTGGCAAGAGCCCGCGGCGCTGGTACCGATGAGCGCGCTCACCTTGCTGATCGTCTGGCGCCATCGCGGCAATTTACGCGACCTGTTTGCCGGGCGCGAACGGCATTTTTAAATACACCCGCCGAGCCCGACTCACATTCGCCGGTTACAACGCTGACAGTTGCTCCATGGGCCAGCGCGCCTGCACGCTGATGGCCAGGCTTTCCTGCTGACCGGCCTGCAGCCGCTGACAACCCGCAAAGGCAATCATCGCGCCGTTATCCGTACAGAACTCGGGGCGCGCGTAAAAAACCTCACCCTGCATGTCGCCGAGCATTTTCTCCAGCGAGGCGCGCAATGCGCGGTTGGCGCTGACGCCGCCGGCGATCACCAGGCGCTTCATGCCCGCGTGCTTCAACGCCCGCTTGCACTTGATGGTCAAAGTCTCTACCACGGCTTGCTGGAACGCCAGTGAGATGTCGCAACGGGCTTGTTCGCCGTCGTCTCCGGCGCTGACACTCTGCTGCCAGGTGTTCAGCGCGAAGGTTTTCAAGCCGCTGAAACTGAACATCAGGCCGGGCCGATCACACATCGGGCGCGGGAACGTGTAACGACCCGCGACACCCTTTTCAGCCAGGCGCGCAATTTCCGGACCGCCGGGATAATTGAGGTCCATCATTTTCGCGGTCTTGTCGAAGGCTTCACCGGCAGCATCGTCCAGGGTTTCGCCCAGCAGGGTGTATTGACCAATACCGTCGACCTGAACGAGCTGCGTATGCCCGCCTGAAACCAACAAAGCGACGAACGGGAACTCCGGTGGGTTTTCTTCCAGCATCGGCGCCAGTAAATGGCCTTCCATATGGTGCACGCCCAAGGCTGGAATACCCCAGGCGAAGGCCAGCGCCTGGGCACAGGAAGCCCCCACCAGCAAGGCCCCAACCAAGCCCGGGCCCGCGGTATAGGCAATCGCATCAATCTCGGTCGGCACGCACCCCGCTTCGTCCAACACCTGTCGGATCAACGGCAGCATGCGTTTTACGTGATCACGGCTCGCCAGCTCCGGCACCACGCCGCCATAGGCGCGGTGCAAGTCGATCTGACTGAACAGTGCGTCGGCCAAAAGCCCGCGTTCACTGTCGTAAAGTGCGACGCCGGTTTCGTCGCAGGAGGTTTCTAAGCCCAGAACTAGCATGGGTTTGCGCCTTGTAGCGGCTGAATTCGAAGGCGCGCATAATAGTCGCCACTCCCCCTCCCGACTAGCGGTTTTCGATCAGAGGCTTTGCATTCCGGGCAATGAGGGGTTAACATCCGCAACCCTTAAAAACCGACGACCTCAGCCGCGAATTTTTTGCGACGAGAACGTTGATTCCCGGTAATGAAAGAAGGTAGCTCTGGATGCCAGCCGTCAAAGTAAAAGAGAACGAACCCTTCGACGTAGCTCTGCGTCGTTTCAAGCGCTCCTGCGAAAAAGCCGGTGTTCTGGCTGAAGTTCGTAGCCGCGAATTTTATGAGAAGCCAACTTCTGAGCGTAAGCGCAAAGCAGCAGCCGCTGTTAAGCGTCACGCCAAGAAAGTTCAGCGCGAGCAGCGCCGCGCCGTTCGTCTGTACTAATACACAGACGTTCGTAGCAAGCTTCTGCCAAGCCCGGCCCTCAGCCGGGCTATTGGCATTTGCGGATATCGCTTGATGCTTCACCGTCAACGCCGCACACGCGACCGCGACAAACTGCTTCACGCGTCAGACCTGGCTCTTTTGCCAGCGGTGCACGTCTCTTCTGACGAGCCTATCAAGGCTACTGACGAGCACACCTTAATTTTCCAACAGGCGATCAACAGATCGACTGTGCCCGACACTGAGCTTCCGAGGCCATCTTTGGCCGTGACCGGACGCCTGGGCAACACTTTCAAGCACGTCGAAGGCTGATTGGAACTAACGTCAGTGAATGCTCGACAGATACACTCCCTGAAGCCCCAGCAGACGACAAATGATCGAGCCGCCGACATGCGTGCCTTGAATGCGTCGCGGGCCCGCATTTATACGCAGTGATGACGAGAACGCCATGGCCGGGCTGATTCCCCAGAGCTTTATTGACGACCTTCTGAACCGCACCGACATCGTCGATGTCGTCAGCTCGCGCCTGCAAATGAAGAAAGCCGGCAAGAATTACACCGCCTGCTGCCCGTTCCACAAAGAAAAAACCCCGTCATTTAGCGTCAGCCCCGACAAGCAGTTCTACTATTGCTTCGGCTGCGGCGCCGGTGGCAACGCCCTCGGCTTCATCATGGACCACGACAACCTGGACTTTCCCCAGGCCGTCGAGGAACTGGCGAAAGCCGCCGGCATGGAAATCCCCCGCGAAGAAAGTGGCCGCCCGCACAAGCCGCGCCAACCCACCGACTCGCCGCTGTACCCGCTGCTCACCGCCGCCGCCGACTTCTACCGCCAGGCACTGAAAAGCCATCCGCAGCGCAAAGCCGCTGTCGACTACCTCAAGGGCCGCGGCCTGACCGGGGAAATCGCCCGCGACTTCGGCCTCGGGTTTGCCCCGCCCGGCTGGGACAATCTGTACAAGCACCTGAGCAGCGACACCCTGCAACAAAAAGCCATGATCGACGCCGGCCTGCTGGTGGAGAACGCCGAGACCGGCAAGCGCTATGACCGCTTCCGCGACCGCGTGATGTTCCCGATCCGCGACAGTCGCGGCCGGATCATCGCCTTCGGTGGCCGGGTACTGGGCGACGACAAGCCGAAATACCTGAATTCACCGGAAACCCCGGTGTTTCACAAAGGCCAGGAACTCTACGGCCTGTTCGAAGCGCGCAAGAACAACCGCAACCTCGACGAGATCATCGTGGTTGAAGGTTATATGGACGTGATTGCCCTGGCCCAGCAAGGGCTGCGTAACGCGGTGGCGACACTCGGCACCGCGACCAGCGAAGAGCACTTGAAGCGCCTGTTTCGCATCGTGCCCAACGTGCTGTTCTGCTTTGACGGTGACCAGGCGGGCCGAAATGCCGCTTGGCGCGCCCTTGAGGCCGCACTGTCGAGCCTTCAGGACGGGCGCCGCGCACGCTTTCTGTTTCTGCCCGAAGGCGAAGACCCGGACACCTTGGTCCGCGCAGAAGGCACCGATGCGTTTCGCGCACGCATCAACCAGCATGCGCAGCCGCTGGCCGATTACTTTTTCCAACAATTGACCGAAGAGGCTGATCCGCGCTCGCTCGAAGGCAAGGCTCACATGGCCACCCTCGCCGCGCCGCTGATCGACAAGGTGCCTGGCGCCAACCTTAAGGCCCTGATGCGCAAGCGCTTGCTGGAAATCACCGGACTGAGCGGCGAAGCGGTCAGCCAACTGGTGCACAGTGCGCCGCAAGACGCGCCACCGACTTACGACCCAGGCATCGATTACGACGCCATGCCGGACTATTCGGACTTTCACCAACCTCAAGAAGCCTACACGCCTCAACACGAGTGGACCCCGAAGAAACCCGGCGCCGGCGGCAAGAAGTGGGATAAAAAACCCTGGAGCAAGAACGGCAAGCGTGGCGACCGCGACGAACCCTACGCCCCCCGCACACCGGTAGCCGTAGAAGCCCCGACGCTCATCGCCCTGCGCACCCTCATCCATCACCCGCAGCTGGCGGGCAAGGTGGAAAGCGCCGATCATTTTGCGAACGAAAGCAACACTTATGCCCAGGTACTGATCGCCCTGATCGAGGCAGTGCAGAAAAATCCTAAGCTAAACTCTATTCAGCTGATGGCTCGCTGGCACGGCACCGAACAAGGACGGCTCTTGCGAGCGCTCGCAGAAAAGGAGTGGCTAATTGACGGCGACAACCTTGAACAACAGTTTTTAGACACCATTACTAGGTTATCCGCGGGCCAGCACACGCAGACCCTCGACGAACTTATCAAGAGAGCAAGACAGCCGGGATTGTCGGCTGAAGAGCAAATTCAGATAGCAAAACAGATGCGCGACCTCTTAAAACAGAATGTTTCAGCATCAAACCCGACCTCAGCTGGCGTGTGAGGTCATAGCTCGGGTATAATCCTCGGCTTGTTTTTTGCCCGCCAAGACCTTCAGTGGATAGGGTGTTATGTCCGGAAAAGCGCAACAGCAGTCTCGTATCAAAGAGTTGATCACACTGGGTCGTGAGCAGGGCTACCTGACTTACGCGGAGGTCAACGACCACCTGCCGGAGGATATTTCAGATCCGGAACAGGTGGAAGACATCATCCGCATGATTAACGACATGGGGATCAACGTATTCGAAGTTGCGCCAGATAAGGACTCCCTTATGCTGGCCGACGCTGATACCGACGAGGCCGCCGCTGAAGAAGCCGCTGCCGCGCTGGCTGCAGTAGAGACCGATATCGGCCGCACCACCGACCCTGTGCGCATGTACATGCGCGAAATGGGCACGGTAGAGCTGCTGACACGTGAAGGCGAAATCGAAATCGCCAAGCGTATCGAAGAGGGCATCCGTGAAGTGATGGGCGCAATCGCGCACTTCCCTGGCACGGTTGACCACATTCTCTCCGAGTACACCCGCGTCACCACCGAAGGTGGCCGCCTGTCCGACGTCCTCAGCGGTTATATCGACCCGGACGACGGCATTACGCCGCCTGCGGCTGAAGTGCCAGCACCTGTCGATCCTAAGGCGGCCAAGGCTGACGACGACTCCGACGACGACGAAGCTGATGCCAGCGACGACGACGAAGAAGTCGAAAGCGGTCCGGATCCGGTCATCGCGGCCCAGCGTTTTGGCGCTGTTTCCGACCAGATGGAACTGGCTCGCAAGGCACTGAAGAAGCACGGTCGTGGCAGCAAGCAGGCAACCGCCGAGCTGCTGGCCCTGGCCGAGCTGTTCATGCCGATCAAACTGGTGCCGAAGCAATTCGAAGGCCTGGTTGAGCGGGTGCGTAGCGCACTTGAGCGTCTGCGTGCACAAGAGCGGGCAATCATGCAGCTCTGTGTCCGTGATGCGCGCATGCCGCGCACCGACTTCCTGCGCCAGTTCCCGGGCAACGAAGTTGACGAAAGCTGGACCGACGCACTGGCCAAAGGCAAAAGCAAATACGCTGAAGCCATTGGTCGCTTCCAGGCCGACATCGTTCGCTGCCAGCAGAAGCTGACGGCATTGCAGACCGAAACAGGCCTGACGATTGCCGAGATCAAGGACATCAACCGTCGCATGTCGATCGGTGAGGCCAAGGCCCGCCGCGCGAAGAAAGAGATGGTTGAAGCGAACTTGCGTCTGGTGATCTCCATCGCCAAGAAGTACACCAACCGTGGCTTGCAGTTCCTCGACCTGATCCAGGAAGGCAACATCGGCTTGATGAAAGCGGTGGACAAGTTCGAATACCGTCGCGGCTACAAGTTCTCGACATATGCCACCTGGTGGATCCGTCAGGCGATCACTCGCTCGATCGCCGACCAGGCCCGCACCATTCGTATTCCGGTGCACATGATCGAGACCATCAACAAGCTCAACCGTATTTCCCGGCAGATGTTGCAGGAAATGGGTCGCGAACCGACCCCGGAAGAGCTGGGCGAACGCATGGAAATGCCCGAGGATAAAATCCGCAAGGTATTGAAGATCGCTAAAGAGCCGATCTCCATGGAAACGCCGATTGGTGATGATGAAGACTCCCATCTGGGTGATTTCATCGAAGACTCGACCATGCAGTCGCCGATCGATGTCGCCACCGTTGAGAGCCTCAAGGAAGCGACACGCGACGTGCTGTCCGGCCTCACCGCCCGTGAAGCCAAGGTACTGCGCATGCGTTTCGGCATCGACATGAATACCGACCACACCCTTGAGGAAGTCGGTAAGCAGTTTGACGTGACCCGCGAACGGATCCGTCAGATCGAAGCCAAGGCACTGCGCAAGTTGCGCCACCCGACGAGAAGCGAGCATCTGCGCTCCTTCCTCGACGAGTGATCACAAAACCCCCGGCCCTGCCGGGGGTTTTGCTTTGTGCAGATTAATGCCCCCGCGTCACCTCCTCCCGCAATGCCCGTCTACACTCGAAACATTCCCCGTGCCATAACGAGACCGTTATGCCCAGATTGCCGACTGTGCTACTGCTGTCGCTGCTGACCTGGACCGCAACGGCTGGTGCGCTGACTCTCACCGATGAAGAGCATGACTGGCTGGCGGACCACCCGGAGTTACGCCTGGGCGTTGATGCATCATGGCCGCCGTTTGAGTATCGCGATGAAGACGGCCGCTACCAGGGCCTGGCGGCAGACTACGTGCGCCTGATTCAGAAACGCTTGGCGGTCAGGGTCAAATTGATCGAGCCTGCAAACTGGAGCACGGTGCTGGAGCAAGCCAGGAACAACCAGCTCGACCTGCTGCCCGGCATCATGTCGACCCCGGAGCGCCGGAATTTCCTGTCCTTTACCCGCCCCTACCTCGACTTCCCCGTCGTTATTCTCGCCCATGAAGGTGGCAGCCAGCCGCGCTCGCTCAAGGACTTGTATGGCCTGAAGATCGCCGTGGTGGAGAACTACGCCTCCCATGAACTGTTACGCACCCACCATCCCGACCTGAACCTGGTCGCCTTGCCCAACGTCAGTTCAGCGTTGCAGGCATTGGCTACCGATGAAGTCGATGCGGTGGTCGGCGACCTGGCCTCCAGCGTCTGGAGCCTGCGCGAACTCAAGCTGGACGGCCTGTACGTGAGCGGCGAGACGCCTTATCGCTACCAACTGGCGATGGGCGTGCCAAGGGAAAACAAAATGTTGATCGGTATTTTGGACAAGGTCCTGGCCGACCTCAGCCCAAATGAAATCGAGGCGATCCAGCAGCAGTGGGTGGGCAACGCCATTGTTCATCGGACTTTCTGGAAAGATCTCTTGCTGTATGGCCTTCCCGCGGTGCTGCTGCTGAGTAGCGTGCTGCTCATCGTGATTCGGATTAACCGCCGGCTCAGTTCGGAAATCTCCCGCCGGATCACCCTGGAACAAAAACTGCGCAGCAGCGAATACCATTACCGAGGCCTGGTCGAGAGCTTGTCCGCCATCGCCTGGGAAGCCGACATCAAAGACTTCACCTACAGCTACGTGTCGCCCCACGCCGAAGAACTGCTGGGGTATCCACGCGCGCACTGGCTGGTCCCCGGCTTCTGGCGCACCATCATCCATCCCGCCGACGTGAGCCGAGTCGAGAGCCTCTGTCATCAGGAAACCCTCGCCAGGCGTGACCACAGCCTCGACTACCGGGTGATCAAGGCCGACGGCCGCTGTCTGTGGGTCAGGGATATTGTCAGCCTGATCAAACATGGGCATGAGCCGGTCCTGCGTGGCTTGATGATCGATATCAGTGAAGCCAAGCACACCGAGGAAGCCCTGCGCCTCTCCGAACAGAAATTCGCCTCGGTGTTCCGACAGTGTCCGGACATCCTGGTGATCGCGCGCTTCTCCGACGGCTGCCTGCTGGAGGTCAACAAGGCGTTTGAAGATCAGATCGGCCTCAGTGCCGAAGAGGTCATAGGCAAAACCGCCACCGAACTGAACATCTGGGGTGTGCAAGACGTCGGTCCCAGCCTGCTGAAACGCGTGCAAACCACCAGCCTTCGCAACCTGGAAATGCCTTTCTTGCGCAGTAACGGCCAAGCGTTTACCGGGCTGATTTCCGCCGAGCCTTTCCAGCTCGATGCCACCAAAGCCCTGGTGGTGGTGGTGCGGGACATCAGCCAATTGAAAGAAACCCAGCAACGGCTGCAAACCTCTGAAGAAAAATTCGCCAAAGCCTTCCACGCATCGCCCGATGGTTTATTACTGAGCCGCCAGCGAGACGGCCTGCTGCTTGAAGTCAACGAAGGTTTTAGCCGCATCACCGGCTTCAACAGCGCGACGTCCCTGGACAAATCGACCCTGGAGCTGGGTATCTGGGTTGATCTGAACGAACGCAAACACATGCTCGACCTGCTGCAACGCGACGGCCTGGTCCGTGACTTTGTGTGCCATATCCGGCGCACTGACGGCCAGATCCGCCTGTGTGAAGTGTCCAGCCGCCCATTACCCATTGGCGACGAGGACTGCATGTTGACCATCGCCCGGGATATTACCGAACGCCAGTTGATGCAGGAAAAACTGCAACAGGCCGCAACCGTTTTCGAAAGTACCGCCGAAGGCGTGCTGATTACCGATACCCGGCAAAACATCAGTGCCGTCAATCGCGCGTTCAGCGAAATCACCGGCTACAGCGAGGCCGAAGCTCTCGGCCACACTCCGCGACTGCTGGCTTCCGGCCTGCATGACAGCGCCTTCTACGCCGCCATGTGGCATCAACTCACCACCTCCGGTCACTGGCAAGGCGAAATCTCCAACCGCCGCAAGAACGGCGAGGTGTACCCCAGTTGGCTGACCATCAGCGCCGTGCGCAACCGCGACGACCTGATCACCCACTTCGTGGCGGTGTTTGCCGACATTTCCAGCCTCAAGCACGCCCAGGCGCGGCTCGACTACCAGGCACATCACGATCCACTCACCGGCTTGCCCAATCGCACCCTGTTTGAAAGCCGCCTGCAGGCCGTACTCAATAACCATCAAGACACCGGCAACCAGGGTGCGGTGCTGTTTCTCGACCTTGATCGCTTCAAACACATCAACGACAGCCTTGGTCACCCGATTGGCGATCTGCTGCTCAAGGGCATCGCCGTTCGGCTCAAGGATCAGTTGCGCGACATCGACACGGTAGCCCGACTGGGAGGCGACGAATTCATCATCCTGTTACCCGGCCTGCAACAAACCAGTGATGCCCGGCACCTGGCCAATAAACTGCTGGCGTGTTTCTCGCCACCGTTCCAGGCGGGTGAACACGAATTTTTTATCAGCGCCAGTATCGGCACCAGCTTCTACCCACAGGACGGCACCGATGTGGCCACTCTGGTCAAGAATGCTGACGCGGCCATGTACCGCTCCAAGGCCAAAGGCCGTAACCGGGTCGAGAGCTACACCCGGGACCTCACCGCCCAGGCCAATGAACGCGTCGCCCTGGAACATGAACTGCGCCGGGCAATAGAGCGCGAAGAACTGTTTCTGTATTACCAGCCAAAACTGAGCCTGGACACCCAACAACTGATCGGCGCCGAAGCGCTCATCCGCTGGCGGCATCCCACGTTCGGTGATGTACCGGCGGAACATTTCATTGCCCTGGCCGAAGAGAACGGCACCATCCTGCAAATTGGCGACTGGGTACTGGAACAAGCCTGCCGGCAGATGCGGGCCTGGAGAAAGTCCCATGACGATTTCGGCACGCTCTCGGTCAACCTCGCCGGCGCCCAACTGCGCCACCCCAACCTGCTGGGGCGCATCAAACAACTGCTGAAAGACAACCACCTGGAACCTGGTTGCCTGCAACTGGAGATCACCGAGAACTTCATCATGAGCCAGGCCGAAGAAGCGTTGGAAGTGCTGCACCAACTCAAACACCTGGGCGTGCAACTGGCAATTGACGACTTCGGTACCGGCTACTCGTCCCTCAGCTACCTGAAACGCCTGCCGCTGGACTTCCTGAAAATCGACCAATCCTTCGTCCGCGGCCTGCCGGACGACCCCCACGACGCGGCCATCGTGCGCGCCATCATCGCCCTGGGCCACAGCATGCAATTCACCATCATCGCCGAAGGCGTGGAAAATACCGCCCAGCAAGCCTTCCTCGCGGCAGAGGGCTGCCAACAGATGCAAGGCTACATCGTCAGCCTGCCCCTGCCCGCCGACATCTTCGCCGCAACCTTCCTTCGTATGACCCATTCGGATTTTTCGGATAGCACAGTAGAGAAACCATCGCTATAATCCGCGACCTACTGAGGGCCTATAGCTCAGTTGGTTAGAGCAGAGGACTCATAATCCTTTGGTCCACGGTTCAAGTCCGTGTGGGCCCACCAACTCCAAAGCCGCGCATTGCGCGGCTTTCGTATTTTCTCCCTGAGAAAAAGTGGCACTTCGACCCGCTGCCGTGTCCACAAAGTGTCCACCCTCAAGCGCTCATCGATTCAGACGATGCGTATATTTACGGGAGATCCATCCCGTTATCCCGCCCTCATTCACAACTGAGACATAAAGCCAATCTCGATTGCTATCGTCTAAGACCTCCAACAAATCGCTATCTTGGAGGGATAGCGCAATAAGCTCCGACTTCATTCCAGGTTCATTACGAAGCCTTACACCCTCCCCCTTTACGATGCGATAACGTGCGAACTCCACCGCGGGCAAGGCGGCTTCGCACATAACCGCTCTCACCACTTTTCCATAGCTGCTGGCAGTCATCGTCGGCATAGCTTTCGGTACGATAAAGCAGAGTTCGCTTCTGACCGCATTCTGCGTATCAAGATAGTTCATCACAAATAGCATGAGCCCCAAGAGCCAGACTAAATACTCACGCGCAGAGCTAGAAAGGCCATGAGCATCAGCGTTCTGCTGTATTTTCTGAGAGATTTCTTGCTCGGCCTTTTCCTGAATCTCTGGGGTTACATCAAAATTAGCGATCATCTGTAGCTGCTGACTATCTGCGTTTGCTAAGGCAGCAGGCATTGCCCGAGCCATCTGTTCGATTCGGCTATCGAATAGCTTCGAACGCCCCACGAGCGATGACAGCTTTGTCAGGTTTACATCTGACAACCTAGACGCGGAAGGCCAACTGTTAAGCGCGAGATCCAGCAGCCGCGCGTACTCCTCAATACCTGCAGGCCCGGCCATGTCTTCGAGAATTCGGAAGTTCTGATCACTCCATGTAGCCAGCGCACCGCTTCTGACAGCCGTCCTTATCCACTTTTGGTTTGCCATCGCAAAGGCTGCAACGGCCCCTACTCCCGGAACTATTTGGCTAAGGAGATTCATTTTTCGCTGATCAGATTTCCGTTCAGACATATCGCTATCCTACCTTCGGCAAACTGGCCGCCGTCAAATGAGCCAGAGGGTTAAGACTTACCCCCTCTGCCATGTGACCAGGGCTGAAATGAGCATACTTCTGAGTCATGGCCAGGGTCGCGTGACCGAGCACCTTTTGAAGCGTGATGATGTCGCCGCCATTCATCATGTAGTGGCTGGCGAAGGTATGACGCAAAACGTGGGTCAACTGCCCAGCAGGTAGATCCAGCTTTGCAATTTCGACAGCCCGCCGAAATATGTCATAGCAAGGCTTGAACGGTAGCACCTTCAACAGACGCCGCTCCAACTCCTTGGTGATTGGCACAGTACGATTCTTACTCGACTTCGTTTTGTTGTACTGGATGCGCTGCTGGCGAACCTGGCGCGGCTGTCAGCCCTCTGCCTCGCCCCAGCGGGCTCCTTCGGCGATCAACAGCGTGTCACTGTCCAAGGCTTGCACGCACTCCAGGAAAGGGTCGATCTGTTCAAGAAGCAGATACGCCATCTCAGTTCATCAAACCGGAGTCCGCGGACATTGCCCAGCGGGTTATCCCCAGCCCGCTCCCCTAATAGCTTCAGTGAATCGCCCCGGATTCTCTAGACACCTTGCGGCGGGATTCCGCGATTGCAGTTTGATTGCACGCTCTTAACCCTCAGCGCAATGCAGAAGTTGTCGACAGAGCTTTACACGGTCACAGCATACCCCGGCCAGTGCCTCGGCCTAACGTCTCCAAAACCGACGCGCTCGATGTGTTGTTACCGGGGAGTTGGCTCGCTGGCGATGAGACCCGTGCAGACGTCAAATTCCCCGGGGCCTCACATCAAAGACCGTTTGCATCTTAGTCACCGCTTGTAGAAAATCATCGTCTTTTTGCACGAATGGATACGCGCATGAAGTTTGAGAAGACCACGCAGTACAGGTCCGCGGAAGGGATCGTCTTCAATCTGTCTCGAATCACCCTCATGGAAAGCGACCGAGGTCGCCTGCGCGAGCTGCACTTTGGCGAAGCGAAACGCGCCCATTACCAAGTCAACAGCATGGTCGTCGATATGTACGACCGAATGCAGGCTCGAAACCTGCCATGCCTGCTGACAGTCTGCATTTCCAATCCCCTCACCCGGCAGCAGGCCGATGCTATCAGTACTATGCGCGGCAACGTCGCCAAGGGAATTGCTGCGGCCTCAGGTGGCGTTGCCGGGAGGGTAGGTGCGTTGGGCGGGCCGCTCATTGGCTGGGCTTCAGGTGCAGCCGTGACGACAGGTGTCAACTGGTACCTCAAAGGGGCCTTGCCGAACCTGCATGCAGGTGACGTGCTGGTCAGCATCGAGGGAGAGGTCCATGGCGGGATTGGTCCACAGCGCTCTGCCGTGACGCTGGTCATCAAGGTCTGAGGAACTGCACATGCCCTACATAATGCAAACTGTCGTCCTTCTGGTGCTGGGCGCGATCCTCGTTCAGTTTCTGAAACCATACCCGCTGCGCAAGTGGCTGGGTTTGGCGCTGCTGGCAACGGGCTTGGTCAGCATCTTCAAGGTTGGTGAGCAGCAGGTGCTGGGCTTTGACCTGGAGCTGCTAGCACTGCTGGCCGTGCCGCTGGGCGTGGTGCTTTTCCTGACGCGGCGGCGGTTCACCGAGGGGGACTGAAGCCCTGCCACGATTTCTCGGTGCTGTCTCTGACCCAAAATCATATGGGACAACAGTCGATCAACAGCGCGTTGATCGATGATCTTAGCGTTGGACCTTGCCGGCGGATTGGGGGTTACTTTGAACATACTGGTAATTCCTAACGTAGGTTAGATGCCGCTAAAAATCACTGCTAAATGATGGGTGGCGGCTGTAACGCAGGCCAGGTGCAGTCGGAAATGTGTAATGCCACATTGACCAGCCTCGCCAACTCTGCGGGCGCGGCCTAACTCTGATCCTAGACAGCACGGATCTAACGCACATGAAAGGTCACCGCAATCGCCAACCTTTAAAGTCAGACTATACGCATGCCTTGACCAAGCCGCGTTTTGCTTCTCGATCTGTGAATGGAACGTGGTTTTGGAGCTGCGAGAGAATTAGCCGGGGGGCACTACAGAAGATCGTGGGCGAAGATTTCACTGCGGGGCGAATTGCGAAACTCAAAGTCCGCAAAATCAGTACAACCACGGTACAGTCCTCAGCTTGAGCAACCTTCTCAGAATTACGCTCAACACCAATAACTACGGGGTCTCCAGCTATGCCAACCTACGTTCACCTTCGAACGATTTCTCTAGGCATAGCAACTCGCCCGGCAACTCATAATCCTTTGGTCCACGGTTCGAGTCCGTGTGGGCCCACCATACAAAAAGCCGCGCGATGCGCGGCTTTCGCGTTTCTGAACCAGCTCCAGGTACAACCCTACGCTCTGCGGGTACAAATTAGGTAGAGCCCTGCTCGCCAGCCGCCCAGGGGTCTAACGCCCAACGCGATGAAATCACCAAAGCCAAGAAGCTAATCGAGCACCCAGGCAGTTACAAATGCTAAAACCTTATACGCATTTAAGACATGCAAGACTTAGTTGGAAGGCTAGTCTCGATACCCAACCGACAAAAGGAAAAAGGACTGAAGCATGCAAAGAATAGACGTTCTTAAAAAGCTCAAACTGGCACATGACGAATATTTCAAATTATTATTGAGCACCTACCCGACGAAACAGCCCATAACGGAGCATTCAGGATTTGGTGATCCACGGGCGTGCGAGCTGGCGACAGAGGCTCAGGCATGCCTTATAGCGTTAGGATCAAGTGCGCAAAATCGCATGATTCGGTTAGGTTTCGACTTGCTATACCCATACAACAATATAGTAGATCAGTATAACTGGCGCTCAAAAATAATCTCCGACAATATAAGCTTCACGACATTCGCCTCCATTGCCATAAGAATTGATTCTGAAATAGACATCATCGAAAAACTGATCTCGATGGAGCACTCTGAAAACTACGACACGATTCCAGAGAGTTTATTTACTCAATCGAAGTCTCGCTACACGCGAATTCCATCACCCGATCTCGATCTTGACATCAATCATCCACCCCCCTCGTCTGATGGAAGCCCAGACCTTATAAAAGAAGATGCCGACGCCGAAGCAATAAACCAAATCAGGAAACTCGAACAAAAAAGCAACATACTATCTAACCTGGCAACGGTAGCCGCTTCAATAAAAACGCTTTTTCTTTAGGCAAACTTATCACAACCACTAAAGCTTATAAAACTCCAAAAATAGACTGCGAAAGGGGAGCGGATTTTTCTGCTTGGAAAAGGTGCCGCCCCTTTCTTATTGCTTTTGTGGTCCCCCCCAAATCATTTCTCCGACAACCTTAAGTTCCAGCGCTTATTGGACGCTTCGCTTTGGCCAAACCACTTGACGAATACCTCTTGGCACTCCCAATCCGTACAGCGATGAAAATCATCCTGATGATAGTAAGCTCCTCGTCGCATCAGCTCCCAGGCACGGCGCGTAACTTTTAAGATCCTCACATCCTTATAAGAAGCGCCTCGTCTCAATAAAGCATGAATTAATATTTGAATATTTATCTGGCCGCCACCGCTAGAAGCAAACGAGCACAACAAATCTCCAATTACAATTTTCGAAAACGCGCCTTCACTTCTCTCAAAAGCGATTTTACAAAACAGCTCACTTCTCTCGTCAGGACAGCACAGCACAATGGGGTTATAACCTTGCGAGAGGTAGCGTTCAACTTCAAATTCACACAAGTGAAAACTCGAAAAAATGCTTTCACTGACCCCATCCAAATACTCTGGCCTGACAGAAAAACATGCTTCAAACTTCTTCAAGAGTGGAAGCGGAAACTCTTCGACACCTGACTCATACTTTTCGAGATCAGAAACCTTTTTAATCTCTAAGATTTCGCTTAGCTGCCTCAAGCTCAAATTCAAGATATCGGTGCGTATGAAGCTTATTTTTTCTCCGACCGCCAACGCATATGAAGAGTCCTGGAATACAAGCGGCCGCATGTCTTGCGGGTAAGGCAGGTTTTGCTTTCGACTTCTACGCTCTTTTAACCAATCGGATAGGAGAGTCGCCCCTATACCGGAAAACAGCCATTCGACCATAAGGATCCTCCTCAGAACTTTTTCTTCTTAGCACCTTGACCGTATCCAATACGCAAAAGAGCATTGGCAGAAAAACACCCTATCCAAACCCCTGGCAGGTACATCGGCGCCACACAAACCGGCTTTAAAGCTTTACACCTATATATGCGTGAGATCCAGCACCACCGAGCATGAGCCTGTAACATGCTGCCCCATTGCCGCCCACGTCGGAGACCACCTTGTCCGTCAACCGCCCTCCCGTCCTTGATGAAATCGACCGTCAGTTGATCGCTGCCTTGCAGATCAACGCCCGCGAAAGCGTCGCCATGCTTGCCCGGCAGTTGGGCATCGCCCGTACCACGGTGACGTCTCGCCTGGCGCGCCTGGAAAAAACCCAGGTCATCACCGGCTATGGCGTGCGCCTCGGGCAGCGCGTGGTGGATGGCGGGTTGCAGGCGTATGTGGGGATCACCGTACAGCCGCGCTCGGGCAAGGAAGTGCTGCGGCGCCTCAGTGCGATGGCCCAGGTTCAACAGCTGTGTGCGGTCAGCGGCGAGTTTGATTATGTGGCCTGGCTGCGCACCGATTCGCCGGAACAACTGGATCAACTGCTGGACCAGATCGGCAGTGTCGATGGCGTGGAGAAAACCACCACTTCGATCATTCTCAGTAACAAATTGGATCGCGGACAACCAATTTAACCGCCACATTCGTCACTCTGACTAAAAACAATTCATTTCGACAACACTTTGTGTCTTATTAACGAGCAAGGCGCTCCCTAAACTGGCTGCCATCTTTTCCTATACTCCACGGGCCATTTCCCGCCGAGTCGCCAGCCAGGTCAGCCATGAGCATTCCTTCCAGCACCCTCAGCAAAACCAAGCGCCACCCCGCAGACGGTAAAAAACCCATCACCATCTTCGGCCCAGACTTCCCGTTCGCCTTCGATGACTGGATCGAACACCCCGCCGGGCTGGGCTGTATTCCCGCCGCCCAGCATGGCGCGGAAGTGGCGATTGTCGGCGCCGGGATCGCCGGACTGGTGGCAGCCTATGAATTGATGAAACTCGGCCTCAAACCCGTGGTGTACGAAGCGTCGAAAATGGGCGGTCGCCTGCGTTCCCAGACCTTTGAAGGCGCTGACGGCATCATCGCGGAACTCGGCGGCATGCGTTTCCCTGTGTCCTCCACGGCGTTCTACCATTATGTGGACAAGCTGGGACTTGAGACCCGACCTTTCCCAAATCCGCTGACCCCGGCATCCGGCAGCACCGTGATCGACCTGGAAGGCCAAACCCACTACGCACAGAAACTATCTGATCTTCCCGCGCTGTTTCAGGAAGTGGCTGACGCCTGGGCCGACGCCCTGGAAGCCGGCTCGCAATTCGGCGATATCCAGCAAGCGATCCGCGACCGCGACGTACCGCGCCTCAAAGAACTGTGGAACAAGCTGGTTCCGTTGTGGGACGACCGCACCTTTTACGATTTTGTCGCCACCTCGAAAGCGTTCGCCAAGCTGTCGTTCCATCACCGCGAAGTGTTCGGTCAGGTAGGGTTCGGCACCGGCGGCTGGGACTCGGACTTTCCCAACTCGATGCTGGAGATCTTCCGCGTGGTGATGACCAATTGCGACGATCACCAGCACCTGGTGGTGGGCGGTGTGGCGCAAGTGCCCATGGGCATCTGGCGCCACGTGCCGGAGCGCTGCGCGCATTGGCCGCAAGGCACCAGCCTGAGTTCGCTGCACCATGGCGCACCGCGGGCCGGGGTCAAGCGGATTGCCCACGCCGCCGATGGCCGTTTCGCAGTGACCGACAACTACGGCGACACCCGGGAATACGCGGCAGTCCTGACCACCTGCCAGAGCTGGCTGCTGACCACCCAGATCGAATGCGACGAAACCCTGTTCTCGCAGAAAATGTGGATGGCCCTGGACCGCACGCGCTATATGCAATCCTCGAAAACTTTCGTCATGGTCGACCGGCCATTCTGGAAGGACAAAGACCCGCAAACCGGCCGCGACCTGATGAGCATGACCCTCACCGATCGCCTGACTCGTGGCACCTACCTGTTCGATAACGGCGACGACAAGCCGGGCGTCATCTGCCTGTCCTACTCGTGGATGAGCGACGCGCTGAAGATGCTGCCGCAACCCATCGAAAAGCGCGTGAAACTGGCCCTCGACGCACTGAAAAAGATCTACCCGAAAGTCGATATTGCGGCGCGCATCATTGGCGACCCGATCACCGTATCCTGGGAGGCCGATCCGCACTTTCTCGGCGCGTTCAAAGGTGCGTTGCCGGGCCATTACCGCTATAACCAACGGATGTACGCGCACTTCATGCAAAAGGACATGCCGGCGGAGCAACGGGGGATTTTCATCGCCGGTGACGACGTGTCCTGGACCCCGGCCTGGGTCGAAGGCGCGGTGCAGACCTCGCTGAACGCGGTGTGGGGAATCATGACCCACTTTGGTGGCAGCACCCACCCAGAGAACCCGGGGCCAGGCGATGTGTTCGACGACATCGGGCCAATTGCCCTGGCCGAATAAGGAACCAAGCCATGCGTGTCGCCCTGTACCAATGTCCGCCGTTGCCGCTGGACGTGGAGGCTAATCTCACCCGCCTGCACCAGATAGCGCTGGAGGCCGGCGATGTCGATTTGCTGGTATTGCCGGAGATGTTCCTGACCGGCTACAACATCGGCTTCGAGGCGGTGGGCGCCCTGGCTGAAGCCCGGGATGGCGAGTCTGCGCAGTACATTGCCAATCTGGCGCAAAGCTGTGGCTTGGCGATTCTCTACGGTTACCCGGAACGGGCCGAGGATGGGCAGATCTACAACGCCGTGCAGTTGATCGACGCCAACGGCCAGCGCCTGTGCAATTACCGCAAGACGCACCTGTTCGGCGACCTTGATCATTCGATGTTCAGTGCCGGCGACGACGAGCTCCCCATTGTCGAGCTGAACGGCTGGAAGCTTGGCTTTCTGATCTGCTATGACCTGGAGTTTCCGGAAAATGCCCGACGCCTGGCCCTGGCCGGCGCGCAATTGATCCTGGTGCCCACCGCCAATATGGTGCCGTTCGACTTTGTCGCCGAGGTCACCGTGCGGGCACGGGCTTTTGAAAACCAGTGCTACGTAGCCTACGCCAACTACTGCGGGCACGAAGGCGAGATTCAATATTGTGGGCAAAGCAGCATTGCCGCGCCCAATGGGGATCGCATCGCCCTGGCTGGGCTGGATGAAGCCTTGATAATCGGGACCCTGGAACGCCAATCGATCATTCTCGCCCGCGCCGCCAATCACTACCTGCAAGACCGGCGACCCGAGCTCTACAGCGCGCTGCACAAGCCCTGATCCGGCGGGTTTGCTAGCATAGGCACTTCCTACATTTCGGAAGTGCTCATGCCTGCGCCGGCCCACCCTCATTTCCTGCACCTGACCCTGGCCAACGGCCTGCAGGTTTTCCTGCACCATGCGCCACGCCTCAAGCGCTGCGCGGCGGCCTTGAGGGTCGCTGCCGGCAGCCATGACGTGCCATTGGCCTGGCCGGGGCTGGCGCACTTTCTTGAACATCTGTTGTTTATCGGTACCGAGCGCTTTGCGACGAATCAAGGGCTGATGGCCTACGTGCAACGCCATGGCGGACAGGTCAATGCCAGCACTCGCGAACGCACGACCGATTTTTTCTTTGAAGTGCCCTCCTCATCCTTCAGCGCTGCGCTGGAACGCCTGGGCGATATGCTGACTCATCCGCGCCTGGCGCTGGACGATCAGATGCGGGAGCGTGAAGTGCTGCAGGCGGAATTCATCGCCTGGTCCCAGGATGCCCAGGCGCAACACCAACGGACGGTGCTGGAAGGCCTGGCGGCGGATCACCCGCTGCGCGGCTTTCACGCTGGCAATCGGGACAGCTTGCCGGTGCCGCGTGAGGATTTTCAGCAGGCGCTGCGTGGTTTTTATGAAGGTTTCTATCAGAGCGGACAAATGACCTTGAGCCTGGCCGGTCCGCAACCTCTGGAAGCACTGCAGGCGTTGGCCGAGCAGTTCAGCGCAGGCCTGCGGTCCGGGCCGAGACGCCCCCAGGAAGCGCCACCGGCGTTGATGAGCGGTGATAAATCGAGCTTCCAATATGCGGACACACAGCACCTGCACCAGCTCATTGCCTGCAACGCGCCCCGTGAAGCGCTGGACTTTCTCTGTACCTGGCTCAATGCCTCGGCCCCGGGTGGACTGTTTGCCGAACTGAAGGCCAGACACTGGGTGACCGCGCTGGACGCAAAGGTGCTGTACCAGTTCTCCGGGCAGGCACTGTTGGATATTGACTTCACCTTGGGGGCCAACGGGGCGCAACAGGCCACAGAGATCGAAGCACTTTTGTACGACTGGCTCAGCTTTTTCGCACACTGCGACTGGGGCGTCCTGCGCGCGGAATACGCACGGCTGATCAGTCGCCAGCAACAGATTCGCGGCGCCCTCGCATTGGCGCGTCACGCCACGGAAAACCTCGCTCCGCAACTGTCCGACCAGCATTGCCACGCGCTCAGGGCATTGCTCAACGCGCTGCACCTGGCGCCCGCCACAGTCAGTTGGCAGCTCCCACCCGACAACCCGTTTCTGCAGCCAGCCAGCAGAGCGGAGCGTCCCGGCCTGATTCGCGGCCAGACCAGCGCCCATCGCGGCCTGCGGACCTTTGCCCAGGACCGCTCGCGCGGCAGACGGGAGCTGACAGCCCTGACTTTCAGCCACGCGCTGCCGGATGACATCGACGAAGGCGCGCTTTACCTGCGCTGGCAGCTGGATTCGCCGCTGCAAACAGACTTCTTCCCGCGCCTGGCACACACTTTGGAGCCGTTGCGGGAAAACGCCCGTCAGGCAGGCGTCGAATTGTCCTTCGAGGCGTCAGGCAATGCCTGGCAGCTGAAAATGAGCGGACTTCATGATCCCATGCCGGCCATACTGGAACAGCTGGCCCGCAGCCTGGTCCAGCCCGACGAACAGCGTTGGCAAGCAGAGCTGCCCCGCCCTGTGCCCATGATTGCAATCCGTGAGCTGCTCAAGGCCCTGCCGGCCTGTTGTGCCGGAGTCCAGCCTGGCACGACTCAGGCACACCTCGGTGATCTACCCGGAATGTGGTCAAACGCGCGTTGGCACGGACTTGCAGCGGGTTTGCCGACGGCTTGTGAACAGGCCATCCGGCATGCGGCGGCGCGTCTGCCGGGCCAGCCTGCGGCGCTTGAAGCGCCTCCGTGGTCCCTCAACGGCCAACACCTCTGGCATGAAGTGAGCACCGACTCCAGCGACGCCGCATTACTACTCTTTTGTCCGGCGCCGACACACAGCCTGGCCGACGAAACCGCCTGGCGACTGCTCGCACACGTACTCCAGGCACCGTTCTATCAGCGCCTGCGGGTCGAACAGCAAGTGGGCTACGCGGTGTTCAGCGGCATCCGACAAATCAACGGACAAACCGGCCTGCTGTTTGGCGTGCAATCGCCCAGCGTTACGCTGGAGGACATACTCGAACAGGTGCAGACATTCCTCACCCATCTGCCTGACTTGATCGACACTCAGGAGGATCCAGGCTGCCTGGTCCTGGCCGAGCAGTTCTCGCCACAGGCATTACCCACCGCTCAAGCTGCCGAGCTGCTCTGGCAGGCACATCTGGCGGGCCATCGGTCGGATTACCTGGAACAGCTCCAACAGTTGATCAAAACCTGTAGCCGTGAGGACCTGTTGAACGCTGCACAGTCGCTCAACCAAGCCGCAGGCGGCTGGCGCTGTGTGGCCAACGGCGCGCCCGTGGCAGGCGCGTGGCTCCCGGCGGGCTAATCATTGCCGATGCTGCAACAGGCTTTTTCTGTCGAGACAGCGCTAACTCGAGAATAATTGCGTAATATTCCCTGCACGCATCTGAACATCTCCGGTAGGAGGTGGACTATATGTATTAGTTGGTAGTAAACATCCCATCCCTTCGTAGGAGTATGAACATGACTTGGTCCAAACCTGCTTACACTGATCTGCGTATCGGCTTTGAAGTCACCATGTACTTTGCCAGCCGCTGATTGGCTTTGTATTGCACTGCAACGCCTCGGCTCGCCGGGGCGTTTTTATTTTGAGTCTTGTGTAGAGGAGCGGCGATGTTTGTCCAGATTCTAGGTTCCGCCGCCGGCGGCGGTTTCCCGCAGTGGAACTGCAACTGCGTGAACTGCGCGGGGTTTCGTGACGGTAGCCTGCGTGCTCATGCGCGCACCCAGTCGTCCATCGCGATTTCCGACGACGGGGTGAACTGGGTACTGTGCAACGCCTCCCCGGATATCCGTGCGCAATTGCAGAGCTTCGCGCCGATGCAACCCGGCCGCGCCCTGCGCGATACCGGTATCAGCGCAATCATCCTGATGGACAGCCAGATCGACCACACCACCGGTCTGCTGAGCCTGCGCGAAGGCTGCCCGCATCAAGTGTGGTGCACCGACATGGTCCATGAAGACCTGAGCACCGGCTTCCCGCTGTTCGGCATGCTGGCCCACTGGAACGGCGGCCTGGATTGGAAGCGCATCGAGCTGGACGCAAGCTTTACCATTCCAGCCTGTCCCCACCTGCGCTTCACCCCGCTACCGCTGCGCAGCGCCGCGCCGCCCTACTCGCCGCACCGTTTCGACCCGCACCCAGGCGATAACATCGGCTTGATCGTCGAAGACCTGCGCAGTGGCGGCAAGCTGTTCTACGCCCCTGGCCTGGGCAAGGTGGACGAACCCCTGTTGAACATCATGGCCGCCAGCGACTGCCTGCTGGTGGACGGCACGATGTGGGACGACGACGAAATGCAACGTCGCGGCGTAGGCACCCGGACCGGCCGTGAAATGGGCCACTTGGCGCAAAATGGCCCAGGTGGCATGTTGGAAGTACTCGAACAGTTGCCAAAGCAACGCAAGGTGCTTATCCACATCAACAACACCAACCCGATTCTCGACGAAGACTCAGCCGAGCGCGCCGAACTGGCACGACGCAATGTTGAAGTGGCCTACGATGGCATGAGCATTGAGTTGTAGGAGCGACCCCATGACCAAACAACCGCTGTCCCCGACTGAATTTGAACAGGCCTTGCGGGCCAAGGGCGCTTTCTACCATATCCACCACCCTTATCATGTGGCGATGTATGAAGGCCGCGCCAGCCGCGAGCAGATCCAGGGCTGGGTCGCCAATCGCTTCTATTACCAGGTCAACATTCCCCTCAAGGACGCTGCGATCCTGGCCAATTGCCCGGACCGGGAAATCCGTCGCGAGTGGATTCAGCGCCTGCTCGATCACGATGGGGCACCTGGCGAAGACGGTGGTATCGAAGCCTGGCTGCGGCTGGGTCAAGCGGTTGGCCTGGACCCGGACCAACTGCGCTCCCAGGAACTGGTATTGCCCGGCGTGCGTTTTGCCGTCGATGCCTATGTCAACTTTGCCCGCCGCGCCAGTTGGCAGGAAGCGGCCAGCAGCTCACTGACCGAACTGTTCGCCCCGCAGATCCATCAATCGCGGCTCGACAGCTGGCCCCAGCATTACCCGTGGATCGACCCCACTGGTTACGAATATTTCCGCACGCGCCTGGGCCAGGCTCGACGTGATGTCGAGCACGGGCTGGCCATCACCCTGCAGCACTACACCACCCGCGAAGGCCAGGAGCGCATGCTGGAAATTCTCCAGTTCAAACTGGACATCCTGTGGAGCATGCTCGATGCCATGAGCATGGCCTACGAACTGAAACGCCCGCCGTATCACAGCGTGACCGAGCAACGGGTCTGGCATAAGGGGATCAGCCTATGAGTTTCGACCGCAGCAAAAAACCGACCTGGCGCCAAGGCTACCGTTACCAGTATGAACCCGCACAAAAAGGTCATGTACTGCTGTACCCGGAAGGCATGATCAAGCTCAACGAAAGTGCCGCGCTGATTGGCGGCTTGATTGATGGCGAGCGGGATGTGGCGGCGATTGTCGCTGAACTGGAGAAGCAATTCCCCGGCGTGCCTGAACTCGGTGACGACATCGAGCAATTCATGGAGGTCGCCCGTGCACAGCACTGGATCGAACTTGCCTGAAAAACCCGACATTGGCCTGCCGCTCTGGCTGTTGGCGGAGCTGACCTATCGCTGCCCGCTGCAATGCCCCTATTGCTCCAATCCGCTGGATTTTGCGGAGCAAGGCAAGGAACTGAGCACCGAGCAATGGATCAAGGTATTTCGTGAAGCAAGGGAAATGGGCGCCGCGCAACTGGGTTTTTCCGGCGGTGAACCGCTGGTGCGCCAGGACCTCGCCGAGCTGATTGGCGAGGCCCGCAAGCTGGGGTTCTATACCAACCTGATCACCTCTGGCATCGGCCTCACCGAGCAAAAGATCAGCGACTTCAAGAAAGCCGGCCTCGACCATATCCAGATCAGCTTCCAGGCCAGCGACGAACAGGTGAATAACCTGTTGGCCGGCTCGAAAAAAGCCTTTGCGCAAAAGCTGGAAATGGCCCGCGCGGTAAAAGCCCATGGTTATCCGATGGTGCTGAACTTCGTCACGCATCGGCACAATATCGACAAGATCGACCGCATCATCGAGCTGTGCATCGCGCTTGAGGCCGACTTCGTCGAACTCGCCACCTGCCAGTTTTATGGCTGGGCCCAGCTCAATCGTGTCGGCTTGCTGCCGACCCAGGAACAACTGACCCGCGCCGAACGCATCACCAACGAGTACCGCGCCAAACTGGAAGCCGAAGGTCATCCGTGCAAACTGATCTTCGTCACCCCGGACTACTACGAAGAACGCCCCAAAGCCTGTATGAACGGCTGGGGCAGTATCTTTCTGACGGTGACGCCGGACGGTACAGCGCTACCCTGCCACGGCGCCCGACAGATGCCGGTGCAGTTTCCCAATGTGCGCGATCACACCATGCAACACATCTGGTACGACTCGTTTGGCTTCAACCGCTTTCGTGGCTATGACTGGATGCCCGAGCCGTGCCGCTCCTGCGACGAGAAGGAAAAGGACTTTGGCGGCTGCCGTTGCCAGGCGTTCATGCTGACCGGTGACGCCAGCAATGCCGACCCGGTGTGCAGCAAGTCCGCCGATCACGGCATTATCCTCAACGCCCGCCTCGAGGCCGAACAGGCCACGCAGACCATCGAGCAACTGGCCTTTCGCAACGAGCGGAATTCACGCCTGATTGCGAAAGGCTGACGGCTTAGCGTTTGGCGATGATGTAGACCGCATGCACGATGCCCGGGATGTAGCCGCACAGCGTCAGCAGGATATTCAGCCAGAACGCGCCGCCGAAACCCACTTGCAGGAACACACCCAACGGCGGCAACAGAATGGCGATGATGATACGAATGATGTCCATGGGTTCAGCTCCTGAAAATCGGCTCGTGTGAGCCGTACAGCTAATCGACCTTGAGCATTCGTGAGGGTTCAGTGGAATCCGGCACGGGGCCAGCGTCCTCTTCAGGCAAGGATTTCCAAGCCGTGTTTCTGCACGATGCTGAGTAACTTGAGCGCCATGCCACTGGGACGTTTTTCACCTGATTCCCACTGTTTCACCGTGGACGCACTGGTGTTCAGATAACGGGCAAATACGGGCTGGCTTACGTGGCTACGTTCGCGGATCTGCTTGATTTGCTCCGCAGGAATCTGCTTCGGCACCGGAGCCAGACAAGCCGCATCGAACTGGCGCAGCGTGGTCTTGCTGATGGCCCCGATTGAATACAGCGCGGTGGCGGATTCATGAATCGACTCAAGTGCTTCACTTTCATATTTTTTGCTCATGATATATCTCCACAAACGCCCTCAGCTCCAGTAACTGCTGGAGCTGTGAATCGCTTAAAGCTTCGTACGTCTTGGCCAAGACAATGGAACGATGCCGGTTTTGCTTGAGGCGTTTTTTCCAAACTCCACCTCCCAGGTTATCCGCTTGCCCCTTGAGCATTTCCCTGAAGGCATCCTTAAGCTCTGAATCGTCTATCGAGGCCTTACCGGCCGCGATTGCGAAGTGCCGCGTCTTGAATAACCTCGGCGTCATGGAAATCCCTTCCCATATATATACCACTGAGTGGTATGAATTAAAGAATTAAAGCACCGATACATCCTCAGTGCTCTCGGCAGTCCTTGCCGATGTCCGCCAAAAAGCCATTGTTTTCACCACCGCTCAAGCACCCTTTTCGATCGGAAAACCCTCGAGACAAAAAAACGCCCCAGCCAAACAAACCAGGCTGGGGCGCCGCGTATACCGCGAGACGGTTCAGGAATCCGGGGTTAAACGGCGATGCCTTTGCGGCATTGCACTTGGGCGGTGTGGACGCGGGCGAAGGCGCGGGTCAGGCGCAAGAGCATTTCGTCGATATTGCTTTTGCTGACGGTCAGCGCCGGAGTGAAGCGCAAGCAATCGGGTTGCGGCGCGTTGAGGATCAGGCCTTCGTGCAGCGCTGCCTTCACTAGCGCGTTTGCCGAATCATCTGACACGGACAGGCCCCACAACAGACCTTGACCGCGCAGTTCGCCCTGGCCGTGGCGGTGCGCAAGGCGTGCCAGCCCTTCGCCCAGGTACTGGCCATTAGCACGCACGAGGTCTAGAAAGTTGCTGTCCAGCACGGTGTCGAGCACGGCAACCCCGGCAGCCGCCATCAAGGCGTTGCCGTGATGAGTGCCTTGCAGCTCGCCCCACTCAAAACAACAGGCTTTGCCCCGGGCCAGCAAAGCGGCCAATGGCACGCCGCCGCCCAGGCCTTTGCCGAGGGCGATGATGTCGGCACGCACGCCATAATGCTGCTCCGCGAGCAAACTGCCGCAGCGGCCGATTCCGCTCTGCACTTCATCGAGGATCAACAGGATCCCCAGTTCGCGGCACAGCCGTTCGACACCCTTGAGATATTCTTCGCTCGCCGGAATGACGCCGGCCGCGCTCTGGATCGGCTCCAGCATGATTGCCACGGTTTGTGCGTCCACCGCTGCATGCAGCGCGGGCAGGTCATTGAACGGGACATGGCTGAAGCCAGGCAATTGCGGTTCGAAACGGTTCTGGCGCGAATCCGCCGACGCCGCCATTGCACCCAGGCTGCGACCGTGACACGCGCTGCTGGCGGTGATGATGTGGTGAGCGCCGCCGCGATGCAGTTGGCCCCATTTGCGCGCCAGTTTGATCGCCGCCTCACAGGCTTCCGCGCCGGTGTTGAGCACATGGGCCTGGTCGCTGCCAGTGCTGTGGCACAGGCGCTCAGCCAAATTCAACTGAGCGCGATTGTGCAGGCCGTTACCTGGGTTGATCAGCGCTTGCGCCTGGTCCGCCAGGGCAGCGACCAGCACCGACGGGCTGTGTCCCAGGCTATTGGCAGCGCCGCCCTGGGAAAAGTCGAGATAGGCGCAGTCATCGCTGTCCCACAGCCAGGAACCCTGGCCACGCACAAATACCTGGGACGGTCGCTCCACGCTGGGCATCAGGCACTGGGTGCAAAGGTTATCGCGCAGCGTCACTGGCCGGGACTCCAGGATCAGGTCGTCAAGGCTGGGGCCGGGGCGACGCAGGTTAAACAGATTCATACGCGTGCCCCTTCCACCCATAACCGGCGCCGCCTGGCAACCGCTTGTGTACAGACTTCGCCCCTGAGGTATTTTGTCTTGCCTATGTAAACACCATCGACGTAAACGCTATTCATCGCGCGATCTGGCCCTGTAAGCCTTGTGATTAGGCGCTAGACTAGGCGCCTCGGGGGCGAACAGCCATTTCGATTTTCCAGCTTTTTCGATAAGCATTACTTATGGATTTCAAGCAACTGCGTTATTTCGTCGCGGTGTATGAGGAAGGCCACGTAGGCCGCGCCGCCGAGCGCCTGTCGATCTCCCAGCCGGCGCTGTCGCAGCAGATCCGCCAGCTCGAGCAAAACCTCGACGTGAGCCTGTTCGAACGCAGCAGCAAGCGGCTGCTGCCGACGTTGGCTGCCCACACCCTGTATAACCACGCCTTGCCGCTGCTCGACGGCATGCAACAGGCGATCGAGGCCCTGCGTCACTTCAAGGGTCAGGCGTTGCGCACCTTGGCCATCGGCGTGCTGCAAACCGTGCACACCAGTCTGGTCCCAAAAATGCTGGAACGCGTGCGCAAAGCCCAACCGCACCTGGTCGTGCAAATCTATGAGTTGACCGGCCTTGAGATCGAGCGACGCTTGCTCAATGGCTCGCTGGACATCGGCATCAGTTACCTGCCGCCACGCCAACCCGGCTTGCACGGGGTCTTGTTGTACGAAGATGAGCTGAAGGTCGTGATACCGGCTGAACATCCACTGCGCGAATTCAAGAAAGTCTCCCTGAAGCAGGCCGCCGAATTGCCCATGTTGTTACTCGGCGAGGAATTTCAGGTCAGGCAGATCTGGCAAGCTCAACTGGCCAACCTCGGACGCCGGCCACAGGTACAGGCTGAGCTGAATACCATGGTCGGGATTCTCGACAGTCTGCCCCATACCAGGCTGGCCACCGTACTGCCCGGACGTTCTCAGGACGAGCACAGCCACCAGGCATTGCTATGGAAACCCTTGAGTGAACCGCGGGTGCCATTGAAAGTGGGGTTGGTGTGTCGGGATGTGCAGCGGCAACAGGCAACACTGAAGTTGTTGCGCACCTTGCTCGAAGACGTGATGAATGGCCCACATGGACCGATGGCGCCACTGGACGGGCTGACCTGAAGTTTTTCGCGGACAAAAGAAAACCCCGCCGAAGCGGGGCTTTGCAGACTGTTTCCCTGACATCCATTTCACTCCGCCATCCTGGCAGAATCCTACGTGTCCGTGTTGTTGCTTTGCGCTTCCTGCGCGACGTCCATGTGAAGTAGATTAACCGTGGATCCAATGTGGCGATAGAGGACGAACAGCAGCACGTCATGTAAGAGAATGCTTACAAACCCTTCCTACTCTAGAACTGCGCTTCGTCCAGCAGGAACAACGATTCGCTGCCAGCTTTCACCGCGGCACTCAGGGAGTGAATGCGCGGCAACAGACGGGCAAAGTAGAAACGCGCTGTGCCCAGCTTGCTGGCGTAGAAATCCTCTTGGGCCTCTTTCCCCAACGCCGCCTTGGCCATCAGCGCCCACATGTAGGCGTAGGCCATGTAACCGAATGCATGCAGATATTCCACCGAAGCCGCGCCGATTTCATTCGGATTGCTCTTGGCGCGATCCAGGACCCACGCGGTCAACGCGTCAAGCTCATCCACCGCGGCGCTCAGCGGCTTGGTGAACTCGGCCAGGTCTTGGTTGGACGTGGCGATGAAGTGGCGCACTTCGTCGGCAAACAAGGTGTAGAACGCCCCGCCGCTGCCCACGATCTTGCGCCCCACCAAGTCCAGGGCCTGAATGCCGTTGGTGCCTTCGTAGATCTGGGTGATGCGCACATCACGCACCAGTTGCTCCTGGCCCCATTCGCGGATGTAGCCATGACCGCCGAAAATCTGCTGGCCGTGAACGGTGGTTTCCAGGCCCAGGTCGGTCAGGAACGCCTTGGACACAGGTGTCAGCAACGCCACCAGGTCATCCGCGCGTTTACGGGTGACCGCGTCTTCGCTGAACTTGGCCGTGTCCAGTTGCATCGCCACATAGGTGGAGAACGCACGACCGCCTTCGTTCGCGGCTTTCATGGTCAACAGCATGCGACGCACATCCGGGTGGACGATGATCGGGTCAGCGATCTTGTCCTTGGCCTTGGGCCCGGTGGGCGAACGGCTTTGCACACGGTCACGGGCGTATTCAATCGCGTTCTGGTAGGAACGCTCACCGGACGCCAGCCCCTGAATACCCACGCCCAGACGCTCGTAGTTCATCATGGTGAACATCGCCGCCAGGCCTCGGTTCGGTTCGCCGACCAGATAGCCGACGGCTTCGTCGAAGTTCATCACGCAGGTCGCGGACGCCTGAATCCCCATTTTGTGTTCGATGGAACCGCAGTTCACCGGGTTGCGCGCACCGAGGCTGCCATCGACATTGACCAGGAACTTGGGCACCAGGAACAGCGAGATGCCCTTGGGCCCCGCCGGGGCGTCCGGCAGTTTGGCCAGCACCAGATGGATAATGTTTTCGGTGAGGTCGTGTTCGCCACCGGTGATAAAGATTTTGGTCCCACTGATCTTGTAGGAGCCGTCCGCCTGAGGCTCGGCCTTGGTGCGGATAATCCCCAGGTCGGTGCCGGCATGGGGCTCGGTCAGACACATGGAACCGGCCCACACGCCGGAGTACATGTTCGGCAGGTAAGTGGCTTTCAGTTCGTCGCTGGCGTGGGTGTTGATCGACACACAGGCGCCGGATGTCAGCATCGGGTACAGGCCGAACGCCAGCCCCGAAGAGTTGATCATTTCCTCGACCTGGGCCGAAACCGCCTTGGGCATGCCCATGCCGCCGTAGGCTGGATCGCCGCCCACGCCCACCCAGCCGCCTTCGGCGTAGGTTTTATAAGCTTGCTGGAAACCCGCCGGCGTGGTGACCACGCCGTTGTCCCAGCGGCAACCTTCCTCGTCACCGCCACGGCTCAGCGGCGCGATGGTCTTGGCAGTGACTTTGCCGGCTTCCTCAAGGATCGCCTCGACGGTTTCAGCGTCGACGGTTTCTGCCAGGGCCGGCAGTTGTGCCCACAACTTGGCGACCTCGAATACTTCGTTAAGGACGAAGCGCATATCGCGCAGCGGCGCTTTGTAGTCAGCCATGGCAAACCTCGTGAGAACGTTAAAAGTGATTCGGTAGGATCGGTTTCACAGACCCCGAGTGTAACCGAACAACTTTTGCGACACATAGGGTCTGCTTGTGACTGATTAGTATTTTTTGGTCATACACCGTTATAGCGCAAACAACTCCGCCGGCAGGCTCATCAGGCATTCGCTGCCCGCTTCCACCGACGCTCGATGGGTTGCGGTGCGCGGCAACAGGCGTTTGAAGTAGAACTCACAGGTGGCCAGCTTGCCACGGGCGTAGTCAGGGTCGCCGCTGCCATTGTCTATCTGCGCCTGGGCGACCAGGGCCATGCGCAGCCACAGGTAGCCGAGGATGATGTAGCCGCTGTACATCAAATAATCGAGGGCCGCAGCGCCGACCTCATCGGGATTCTTCATCGCCGCCATGCCGACCTTGGCCGTCAGCTCGCCCCATTGCTGATTCAACTGATTGAGCTTCGCCACCTGGACTTTCAACTGCGGATGCTCGGTATTGGCGGCGCAGAACTTATGCACGATTTTGGTGAAACCACGCAACAACTTGCCCTGGCTACCCAGCACCTTGCGGCCCAGCAAATCCAGGGCCTGTATGCCGTTGGTGCCTTCATAGATCGGCGCAATCCGACAATCGCGGACCAACTGCTCCATGCCCCATTCGCGAATAAAACCGTGGCCACCAAACACCTGCATGCCGTGATTGGTCACCTCCAGCCCGGTTTCGGTCATGAAGGCTTTGCAGATCGGCGTGAGAAATGCCAACAGATCCTCGGCCTCCTGGCGCTGATCCGGATCGGCACTCAGGTGCGCCGTGTCCAGCAACTGTGCGGTGAAATAGGCCAGCGCGCGATTGCCTTCGTTGAAGGCTTTCATGGTCAGCAACATGCGCCGCACATCGGGGTGCACGATGATCGGGTCGGCGGCCTTGTCCGGCGCTTTCGGGCCTGTCAGGGAGCGCATTTGCAGGCGATCATTGGCGTATTTGACCGCGCCCTGGAAGCTCGCTTCGCCATTGCACAGGCCCTGCATGCCGGTGCCCAGGCGTGCGTGATTCATCATGGTGAACATGCAGTTGAGGCCTTTGTTCGCCTCACCGATCAAATACCCCTCGGCGCCATCGAAGTTCAGCACACAGGTGGCAGACGCCTTGATCCCCATCTTGTGCTCGATGGAGCCGCAGCTCACTCCGTTGCGCTCACCCGAATCCGGCAGAAACTTGGGCACGATAAACAGCGAGATTCCCTTGGTGCCGGCCGGCGCATCCGGCAATTTGGCCAGCACCAGGTGGATGATGTTCTCACTCATGTCGTGCTCGCCGGCCGAGATGAAGATCTTGCTGCCGGTCAGCGCATAACTGCCATCGGCCTGGGGCACGGCGCGGGTCTTGATGATGCCCAGATCCGTGCCACAATGGGCTTCGGTCAGGCACATGGTGCCCGTCCATTGGCCGGCAGTCAGTTTGCTCAGATAGGTGTCTTTCTGGGCCTGGCTGCCATGGGCGTGAATCGCCGACATGGCGCCGTGGGTCAGCCCGGGGTACATGCCCCACGACGTGTTGCTGGAGCCGATCATTTCGCTCAACACCAGGCCCAGGGACGACGGCAAGCCCTGCCCGCCATAAGCCGGGTCTGCTGCCACGCCGTGCCAGCCGCCTTCGACGTATTGCGCAAACGCTTCCTTGAAGCCCTTGGGCGTGGTCACCACACCGTTATCAAAATGGCAGCCTTCTTCATCCCCGGAGCGATTCAACGGGGAGAGCACGTTTTCGCAGAACTTGGCGCCTTCTTCGAGGATCGCGCTGACCATGTCCGGACTGGCGTCGGTAGCGCCCAGTCCCGCGTAGTGGCCATGAAAGTCAAAGACATGATCGATCAGAAAACGCATGTCACGCAGGGGAGCTTTATAGTCGGGCATGGTGATATCTCCGGCGGCAGATGGCTCCAAGCTACTGCCGCGCGGCACCCTGGACAATCACTGTACAGGCGCTGAATACACCACCATCACTCAACCGGCAGCGCTTTGCATGCGCACTGCACCACGGCGGTTCTGGCCAGCGGCTACCACGCAGTTACGCCCCGCGCCCTTGGCGTTGTATAGCGCCTGGTCGGCGCACTTGAGCACCTCTTCCGGCGTGCGCTGCTCGGACTGGCGTTCGGCCACGCCAATGCTCACCGTCACCGAAACACTGGTAGCGCCGCTGCCCGCACGGCGCTGCCGGCCCTGATGATCGTCCTGGGGTCGACTGTCCAGGTTGCGTAACTTGATGTGGTAGTGGGCGATGGCTTCGCGGATCTGCTCCAGATGCGGCATGCACTCATCCAGGGTCTTGCCGGCAAACACCACGGCAAACTCTTCGCCACCGTAGCGATAGGCCCGACCGCCGCCGCCGACTTTCGACAATTTGCTGGCCACCAGCCGCAGAACCTGGTCACCCACGTCATGTCCATGGGTATCGTTGAAACGCTTGAAATGATCAACGTCACTCATGGCCAGCACATAATTGCGCCCCAGGCGCTGCATCCGCTCATTCAGCGCACGTCGCCCAGGCAAGCCGGTCAGTTCATCGCGAAAGGCCATCTGATAAGCCTCATGGGCGACGCCCGCAGCGATCATCAGCATCACCTGACTGCACATGATGTTCAGCGTAAACGGCAGGATAAAGGTCTGGGGCAACATCCAGAACATTCCCAGCAACCCCACCAACTGTGCCGCATGCAGGGGTCTTGGTTCGCGCCAGTACTGCAGCGCCAGCGCGATAAAACCCAACACGAACATCGGGTATGAGAGTTGGATCAAACTCATCCAGGAACCATGCAACGCCGGCCAGCGAATCTCCGCCAGCCAGTCCAGCAGCGCCTGGGGATAACGTTGTTCAAGGGCCAGTGCAACACTGCCCAAGGCAAGCACCACGGCACACCGTGCGACAAAGTCGCGGAACAGGTGGGTTTTTTCCTGCCACAACGCGTAAACGCTGAACAGCAGCGGCAGCAGCAGACACACCAGATGGAACGCCACGGCGGCGTCATCTCGCACCCGACCGTGATCCCGGTAGAAATCGGTCTGGGTATCCAGCAGGAAATAGGCGATGTACACGCTGATCATCAGAAACAGTTCACGCTGACGGCGGTACACCGCGCAATACGCACCGCCCAGCAGCAACACCAGGGTCGGCAGCACGTTGAACAGCGAGGTGAAGAAAACGTTGAGGTCCTTGGCGTACGCAGCCGCTACCCCCGCCAGCAATAACAGCAACGATGGTAGGAAATGGCTGAAACGTACGGCAGACGCGCGCGACAAGGGTAGAACTCCGACCCACAAAAAATGGCAAAATGCCTTCACTTCAGCCAGTTAAGCACACTCGCTGTGACCTGTATCACATTGCCATCACTGTAACGGCTGCAAAACCCGATCCCTGAGCGCGCAACTCAGGTTTTTTTCGCTCAAAAAAAACCGCCGCTCCCGAAAGAGCGGCGGTCCTGGCGTGAACCTGCAAGGGCTTAGTAACCCAGGTCGAAGTTCTCTTCTTTCATGTCCATCAGGTTGTTGGCGCCCGACAGCATGGTCGCGACATGAGTGCGGGTACGCGGCAGGATGCGCTGGAAGTAGAAACGCGCCGTCTGCAGCTTGGCGGTGTAGAACGCCTCTTCGCTGGTACCGGCAGCCAGTTTCTCGGCGGCCAGGCGTGCCATGTCGGCCCAGAAGTAAGCCAGGCAGGCATAGCCGGAGTACATCAGGTAGTCCACCGACGCCGCACCGACTTCTTCACGGTCCTTCATCGCCGCCATGCCGACCTTCATGGTCAACTCGCCCCATTCCTTGTTCAGTGCGGCCAGCGGTGCAACGAACTCTTGGACCGCTTCGTTGCCTTCGTTGGCCTGGCAGAACTTGTGCACGATCTTGGTGAAGCCCTTGAGCGCTTCGCCCTGGGTCATCAGCACCTTGCGGCCGAGCAAGTCCAGCGCCTGAATCCCGGTGGTGCCTTCGTACAGCATCGAGATACGGCTGTCGCGAACGTTCTGCTCCATGCCCCACTCGGCGATAAAGCCGTGACCGCCGTAGATTTGCACGCCGTGGTTGGCGGACTCGAAACCGACTTCGGTCATGAACGCCTTGGCAATCGGGGTCATGAAGGCCAAGAGCGCGTCAGCCTGTTTCCTGGCTTCCTCGTCAGTGCCGTACTTGACCACGTCCACTTGCTTGGCGGTGAAGTACACCATCGCACGGTTACCTTCGGCGAAGGCTTTCATGGTCAGCAGCATGCGGCGTACATCAGGGTGCACGATGATCGGGTCGGCCGCCTTGTCCGGCGCTTTCGGGCCCGTCAGGGAACGCATTTGCAAGCGATCACGCGCATATTTCAGACCGCCCTGAAAACCGATCTCGGCGTGGGCCAGGCCTTGCAGCGCGGTCCCCAGGCGAGCGGTGTTCATGAAGGTGAACATGCAATTGAGGCCTTTGTTCGCCGGGCCGATCAGGAAACCGGTGGCCGCGTCAAAGTTCATCACGCAAGTGGCGTTACCGTGGATACCCATTTTGTGTTCCAGGGAACCACAGGACACGGCATTGCGCTGACCCACCGAACCGTCGGCGCCAGGCAGGAACTTGGGCACGATAAACAGCGAGATGCCTTTGGTGCCGGCCGGTGCATCCGGCAGGCGAGCCAGCACGATGTGGACGATGTTGTCGGCCATGTCGTGTTCACCGGCCGAGATGAAGATCTTGGTCCCGGAAACCTTGTAGGAACCGTCGGCCTGAGGCTCGGCCTTGGTGCGCAGCATGCCCAGGTCGGTGCCGCAGTGCGGTTCGGTCAGGCACATGGTGCCGGTCCACTCGCCCGACACCAGTTTGGTCAGGTAAGCGTCTTGCTGCTCGGGCGTGCCGTGCTCGGAAATGGTGTTCATCGCGCCATGGGACAGGCCTGGGTACATGCCCCACGACCAGTTGGCTTCGCCGACCATCTCGCTGACGGCCAGGCCCAGGGATTCCGGCAGGCCTTGGCCGCCGTGTGCAACGTCGTGGGCCAGGCTCGGCCAGCCGCCTTCGACGAATTGCTTGTAGGCTTCTTTGAAACCAGCGGGGGTTTTAACGCCTGACTCGCTCCAGGTACACCCTTCGATGTCACCCACGCGGTTCAGCGGTGCCAGCACTTGCTCACAGAACTTGGCGCCTTCTTCGAGAATGGCGTCAACCATGTCCGGGGTAGCGTCCTGGCAAGCCGGCAGGCTCTGATAGTGCGCTTCGTAGCCGAGCAGTTCGTCACGAACGAAGCGAATATCACGCAAGGGGGCCTTGTAGTCAGGCATAGCGATAAACCTCTGCTGATGAATCCTGGAATGAACAACCGCGTGGATTTGTTGTAGCGGTCAAACAGTTGTTTGAAACATACGTTTACGACCAATCCTTGTCAAGCGCCCTTCGGCTGCCGTTTGTCTTGACAGGGATCAATAGCAGGCACGGCGAGGCCTGCAGCGCATGCCGCATCAAATTTCAAAGTTGAAAGCTGCCAGTAGGGCTAATGCAGGTCTGTAGGAGCGAGCGTGCTCGCGAAAAACGTCAACGCTAATGCGTGGATTCAGAATGAACGCGGCGCCTTGGCGTTCTTCGCGAGCAAGAGCGAGACGCTCCCTCGCTTCTACAAAAAAGGAGGTATGGAATCAAGCGTAGGTATCGATCAACGTACCGAGCATTTCGTCGGAGGCCTTGGCGACTTTTACACCCAGCTCCACTTGAAACTTGCCTTCGGCCATTTCCACCATATTGCTTGCCGAGGTGGTCGGTTGGCCGCGATCAACCGCGCGCAGCCGATCATTCTGAGCGTCCGACGGCTGGGTGGTGGCAGCACTGGCGATCTTGCCGGCGGCTTGGTCGACACGGTTCTGCCCGGCCTGAATACTGCTCAGTCCCGAATAAAACGCACTGCTTCCAGAGATTTCCATCGCGTGAACCTGCCTTGCAATAAAGCGTGAATCCTTATTGAAGCAGACAATCAGGCAAAAGGCCCGTCAAAAACACTAATGGCACAGTGCCTTAACCGTTAAGAAAATCAATCAAGCAGGTCCAACTGCAAGTACCCGGCCACCGCTTCGGCAGCCGGTTGCTTGAGCCTGGGCACCCGCCCCAGGCACGGTGCGGGCAGGCGTTCGGCCAGGGTCCCGAGATTTTCCTCCAGGCGAGAGGTCTTGGGATCAATGATATTGGCCACCCAGCCGGCCAGAGGCAAACCGTCGCGGGCGATGGCTTCGGCGCTCAATAGCGCGTGGTTGATACACCCGAGGCGAACCCCCACCACCAGAATCACCGGCAGTTGCAATGCCTTGGCCAGGTCCGAAAGGTTGTCCTGATCGGCCAACGGTACACGCCATCCGCCCGCACCTTCGATCAAGGTGAAATCCGCTTGCTTGGCGAGGATCTGCTGCATCGGCGTCAACAAGGCTTGCACGGTCAACGCCACGCCAGCCTCCCGCGCCGCCAGATGAGGTGCAATAGCCGGCTCGAACGCCAGCGGATTGACCTCGGTGTAAGTCAGCGGCAACGAGCATTCGGCGAGCAATGCCAGGGCATCGGCGTTGCGCAGGCCTTTGGGCGTCAGTTCACAGCCCGAGGCCACCGGTTTGCCCGCAGCGGTGCTCTTGCCTGCCTGTCGAGCGGCATGCAGCAGCCCGGCGGCGATCGTCGTCTTGCCGACATCAGTATCGGTACCGGTGATGAAATACGCAGCACTCATAGCGGTTTCTCCAGCACGCCGTACACCACTTGATAAGTTGCCGGCAGGCCCTTGGCCTGGCGGAACTGCTCGTACGCTTGAACCAGCGCAACAATCCGCGCCCGCCCGGTCAAGCCGCCAGGACGCCCCGGATTCAGATTGTGCGCGCCCAATGCTTTCAATTCATGGGTCAGGCTGCGCACGTCCGGGTAATACACGACGTGAGCACGTCGCTCCAAACTCACCACACGCAGTCCGCTGGCTGCGCACAGCTGTTGATAGGCAGTGAACGGTCGAAAGCGATTGACGTGAACCATGCCATCCGCCGCCCGCCAACTTTCGCGCAGCTCATCCAGAGTCCCGACGCACAGGCTGGCAAACGCCATCACACCACCCGGCTGCAATACGCGTTGCGCGTCCTTGAGCACCGAGGCGAAATCCGCGCACCACTGCACCGCCAGGCTGGAAAAAATCAACTCGCAGCAGCCATCCTGCAGCGGCAGGCGCTCGGCATCGCCGACGACAAAATGTTCGGCGCCGCCCAAGGGCCGTGCGTGATTGAGCATGCCTTCGGCGATATCCAGCGCCACGCCGTGCCCCTGGGGAAACGCCGCGTTCAACGCACGACTGAAATAGCCGGTGCCGCAGCCCAGGTCGAGCCAACGTTGCGGCCTGAATCCAGATGGCAGACGCCCGAGCAACGCGCCGCCCACGTCGCGCTGCAGCGCGGCGACGCTGTCATAGCTGGACGCGGCCCTGGAAAAGGACGCCGCGACCTGGCGCTTGTCAGGCAAGGCGCCCGGCAGTGGAGGATGGGATAAATCAGTCATCACCGCACTCATGCAAAAAAGCCTGAATCGCCCCCGCCACTCCGTGGGGGTTATCCAGAAGAAAGGCGTGTCCGGCCTGTTCAATCAGGCCGATCTCGATATCGGGCAATAACTTCAGCAACTCAGTCGCAGCCTCGCAGGGCACCAATTCATCCAGGCCGGCAAACACGTGCAGTTGCGGGCCACGGAAGGCTTGCAGGGCATCACGCGTATCCAGTTGCGCGAGTAACTCCAGGCCACTCATCAAGCTTTTGGAGGAGGTCTTCGGCGCACTGCTGACCAGCAACCGCGCCAGTCCCCTGGGGTCTTCCGCGCCCTTGGCGCAGAGCAGGCCGAAACGCTTGAGGGTGACTTGGGAGTCGGCATGGCAACCGGCCAGGAACGCATCGAAGGTTTCGCCGGGCATCGCGCTCGGCCAGCCAGCATGGGCGACAAAACACGGGTTGCTGGCCAAGGTCAGCAACCCGCAACAGCGCTCACCACGCCGCGCTGCCAGTTCGGACGCGAGCATGCCGCCCAGGGACCAACCGCCGAGCCAGGCATTGTCCGGCAAGGTCGCGTCAAGTTCATCGAGCCATTCGTCGAGGTCGCTGCAATCCAGCTCCGGCAAGGGCTCGATATCTACCCGCAAGTGTTCGTCCAACCCGCGCAACGCAGCGGCCAAGGGTTCCAGCGGCGATACCCCAAGCCCCCAGCCGGGGAGCAATATCAGTCGATCACGCATGCTCGGGCTCCTCACCCAACAAGCGGAAACACTCTTCCAATGCGTTTAACAATAGCTGCACCTGGGCCTCACTGTGGGCCGCCGACAAGGTCACCCGCAAACGCGCGGTGCCGGCGGGCACGGTGGGCGGGCGGATCGCCGTTACCATCAAGCCGCGCTCACGCAGCATCTGCGACAGGCGAATCGCCCGGCCGCTGTCGCCGATCATGATCGGCTGGATCGGCGTGAAGCTGTGCATCAACTCCAGGCCGATCTGCTCGGCGCCCTGGCGGAACTGGCGGATCAGCGCGTTCAAATGCTCACGCCGCCAGTGTTCGGTGCGCAGCAACTCCAGGCTTTTCAGGGTCGCGCAGGCCTGGGCCGGGGGTTGGCTGGTGGTGTAGATGTAGGGTCGAGCGAACTGGATCAGGCTTTCAATCAACTCTTCGCTGCCGGCAACAAAGGCGCCAGCCGTACCGAATGCCTTGCCCAGGGTGCCAACCAGCACCGGCACGTCGTCCAGGCTCAAGCCGAAATGCTCGACGATGCCACCGCCAGTGGCGCCCAGCGTGCCGAAGCCGTGGGCATCATCGACCATCAGCCACGCGCCCCTGGCCCGGGCTTCGCGAACCAGCGCGGGCAGATCGGCGAGGTCGCCGTCCATGCTGAACACACCATCGGTCACCACCAGCGTATTGCCGCTGGCCTTCTCAAGGCGCTTGGCCAGGCTTACGGCGTCGTTGTGCAGGTAACGGTTGAAACGCGCACCGGACAATAAACCGGCATCCAGCAGCGAGGCATGGTTGAGGCGGTCTTGCAGCACTGTATCGCCCTGCCCCACCAGCGCCGTGACCGCGCCGAGGTTAGCCATGTAACCGGTGCTGAACAGCAGCGCACGCGGTCGACCGGTGAGGTCAGCCAAGGCCTCTTCCAAGGCGTGATGCGGCGTACTGTGGCCAATCACCAAATGCGACGCCCCGCCGCCCACGCCCCAGCGGGACGCTCCGGCGCGCCAGGCTTCGATCACTTGAGGGTGATTGGCCAGCCCCAGGTAATCGTTATTGCAAAAGGCCAACAACGCTTGGCCATCCACCACCACTTGCGGACCTTGAGGACTTTGCAGCAGCGGGCGCTGGCGATAGAGGTGTTCTGTACGGCGGGCAGCGAGGCGCGCGGCGAGATCAAACGACATGCTGGGCCTCGGAGTTGGCAGATTGGGCTCGGTCCAAATGTGGGAGCGAGCAAGCTCGCTCCCACATTTGGATTGCACTTCAATCAGACGGCGGCGTTATAGAACTGCTCGCTGCTCTGTTGTTCCACCAACGCCTGCTCAATCGCGGCCTGGTGGACTTCGTCGGCGTGCTCTTCGCGAGCTTCCGGCAGGATCCCCAGGCGCGAGAACAATTGCATGTCCTTGTCCGCCTGTGGGTTGGCGGTGGTCAGCAACTTGTCACCGTAGAAAATCGAGTTGGCGCCGGCGAAGAACGCCAGGGCTTGCATCTGCTCGTTCATCGCCTCGCGGCCGGCAGACAACCGCACATGGGACTTCGGCATCAGGATGCGCGCCACGGCCAACATGCGGATGAAGTCGAACGGGTCGATATCGTCGGCATTCTCCAGCGGCGTACCGGCGACCTTCACCAGCATGTTGATCGGCACCGACTCCGGATGCTCCGGCAGGTTGGCCAGCTGGATCAACAGGTTGGCGCGGTCGTCGAGGGATTCACCCATGCCGAGAATCCCGCCGGAACAGATCTTCATCCCCGAATCACGCACATACGCCAGGGTCTGCAGGCGCTCGCTGTAAGTACGGGTGGTGATGATCGATCCGTAGAACTCCGGCGAGGTATCCAGGTTGTGGTTGTAGTAGTCGAGCCCGGCCTCGGCCAGGGCGGATGTCTGGTCCTGGTCGAGACGGCCGAGGGTCATGCAGGTTTCCAGGCCCATGGCTTTCACGCCTTTGACCATCTGCAACACATAAGGCATGTCCTTGGCCGACGGATGCTTCCAGGCGGCGCCCATGCAGAAACGCGTCGAACCGATGGCCTTGGCGCGCGCGGCCTCTTCGAGGACCTTCTGCACTTCCATCAGCTTTTCTTTTTCCAGGCCAGTGTTGTAGTGGCCCGACTGCGGACAATATTTGCAATCTTCCGGGCAGGCGCCGGTCTTGATCGACAACAGGGTGGACACCTGGACCCGATTGGCATCGAAATGCGCGCGGTGCACGGTCTGCGCCTGGAACAACAGGTCATTGAACGGTTGGACGAACAGTGCCTTGACCTCGGCCAAAGACCAGTCGTGACGCAGAGTGGCAGTGATGCTGGCGCTCATGGGTGATTCCTTGATTATGCTTTGGCAAGCGCTGCGGGAAGGGCAATACCCACAGGCACGACACGGATGCTCGGCATATTTAAGGAAGATTCATGCACTGTCAACCTGAGCGCAAACCCAAGGTTTACATCTGGTTAAAAAACAAACACCCCTGTTTGATCTGCGATGAAACCACCGATTCCCCCATGGCCGTGTGCAGCCTCTGCGAACTCGAGCTGCCGTGGCTGCTGGAGCAGTGTGAAGTCTGCGCCCTGCCGCTGCCGATGAGTGGCCTGGTTTGCGGCCAGTGCCAGAAATCGCCCCGCGCGTTCAAACAGGTGGTGGCGCCCTGGAGCTACAGCTTCCCGGTCGACAGCCTGATCAGCCGATTCAAGCACCAAGGCCAATGGCCTCTTGGACACCTGCTGGCCAACCTGCTGGGGCAATACCTTCAGGATCGATTCGAAAACACCCAACTGACCCGCCCCGACTGCCTGCTGCCCGTGCCGATGGCCGGCAAACGCTTGCGCCAGCGCGGCTATAACCAGGCCGTGATGCTCGCTCGCTGGCTGGGCAAGGACCTCAATGTGCCGGTCAATGAACACCTGTTGTTGCGCCCCCAGGAAACTGTCGCCCAGCAGGAACTGGACGCCAGGACCCGCCAGCGCAACCTGCTCAACGCCTTCGCCTTGGCCGCCGATACACAGGTCGAAGGTCGACACCTGGCCCTGGTGGATGACGTCTTGACCACCGGCGCCACCGCCCACAGCCTGGCGCGCCTGTTGATGCAGGCCGGCGCCCGACAGGTGGACGTATATTGTCTGGCGCGGACACCCAAACCGGGCACCTGACTTGACTCCAACGCCGCCTGCCCGCAACGTCTCGAGCATTCCAAGCCAGCGCGTAACCGTTCGCCATGCCTTTACCCACACTGTTGAGCCAACACATCGTCCGACGTCCGCAGCGCATTGCCCTGCTGCAACACATCGCCGAGCAGGGTTCCATTACCCGCGCGGCGAAAAGCGCGGGCCTGAGCTACAAGGCCGCGTGGGACGCCATTGATGAGTTGAACAATCTGGCGCAAAAGCCTCTGGTTGAACGCAGTGTTGGCGGCAAGGGCGGCGGCGGTGCGCGGTTGTCGGCAGAAGGCGAACGGGTGCTGCGCTTGTACCTGCGCCTGCAAACCCTGCAGGCCCAAGTGCTGGAAGCCGCCGAGGACGCCAGCGACTTCAACCTGTTGGGCCGCCTGATGCTGCGCACCAGTGCGCGTAACCAGTTGCACGGCCAAGTCGTCGCCATCACCCGCAACGGCCACAATGACCTGATCCGCCTGCAACTGGCCGCCGCGCTGACCCTCGAGGCGCAGATCACCCACGACAGCACCCTGCGCCTTGAACTGGAAATCGGCACGCAAGTCGTGGCACTGATCAAGGCCGGTTGGCTGGAGCTTATCGGCGCCAACGACACCGCAACGCCTGACTACAACTGCATGAGTGGCCAGGTCGAAGCGATTCTCGACGCTGACGACGGTCCCAGCGAAGTGCGCATCAGCCTGTCGAATGGCCAGGTGCTCTGCGCATTGGCCGCGCCGGGGCAGCTTGCGGCTCTCGGCGCGGTCAAGGGAAATCCTCTCCAGGTGCAATTTGCCCCGAGCAATGTGCTGCTGGGCACCCCGGCGTAATTGACGCATTCACCCAACTGAAACCGTTTCGTCATAAGCGCTCCCTAAGGTGTCTGCAAAAACATCGAGGAGCCTGAGATGAACCTATTAGAAGAAAACCAAGCCACCGATCTCGAACAGATGGTCGGCCTCACCCGTCGCCGGTTTATCGGTGCCGGCGCCCTGTGCGGCGCCGCGATGTTTCTGGGTGGCAACCTGCTGACCCGCAGCGCCCTCGCCGCTGGCGTCAGCGCCGCCTCCAATAGCCCGTTGCTGGGTTTTGCCAGCATTGCCGCCAGCACCCGCGACACCCTCACCTTGCCGCCCGGCTACACCGCATCGGTGCTGATCAGTTGGGGGCAGCCGCTGCACCAGGATGGCCCGGCCTTCGACCCGAGCGGCAACGGCACAGCCAAGGCCCAAGAACAGCAATTTGGCGATAACAACGACGGCATGAGCCTGTTCGCCTTCCCCGATGACGACAACCGCGCCTTGCTGGCCATCAACAATGAGTACACCAACTACCGCTACCTGTTCGCCCACGGCGGCATGCCGCAATCCGCCGAAGAGGTACACAAGGCCCAGGCCAGCGAAGGCGTGTCGGTGATCGAAGTCAAACGCCAGGGCGACACCTGGCACTTCGTTCAAGGCTCGCAATACAACCGACGTATCCACGGCAACACGCCGATCCGCCTGAGTGGTCCGGCGGCCGGCCACGACTGGTTGAAAACCAGCGCCGACACCTCCGGCCAACACGTCCTCGGCACCTTCCAGAACTGCGCCAACGGCATGACGCCGTGGGGCACGTACCTGACCTGCGAAGAGAATTTCACCGACTGCTTCGGCAGCAGTAACCCGCAACAGGCCTTTGACGCCGGGCAAAAGCGCTATGGCGTGGTGGCCGCCAGCAAGGAGATCAACTGGCATCAGTACGACCCGCGTTTCGACATCGCCAAGAACCCCAACGAACTCAATCGCCATGGCTGGGTCGTGGAAATCGATCCGTTCGACCCACAATCGGTTCCAGTCAAGCGCACCGCCCTGGGCCGCTTCAAGCACGAGAACGCGGCCCTGGCGCAAACCCGTGACGGCCGAGCGGTGGTCTACATGGGCGACGACGAGCGCGGCGAGTTCATCTACAAGTTCATCAGCCGCGACACGATCAATCACCAGGACCCCAAGGCCAACAAAGACCTGCTGGACCACGGCACCTTGTACGTGGCGATCTTCGACGCGGGCGACGGCAATACCGACCACCCCAAGGGCAAGGGACAATGGGTCGAACTGAGCTTCGGTAAAAACGCTATCGACGCCAGCAGCGGTTTCACCAGCCAGGCCGAAGTGCTGATCCATGCACGCCTGGCCGCCAGCGTGGTGAACGCCACGCGCATGGACCGTCCGGAATGGATCGTCGTCAGCCCCACCGACGGCCAGGTCTATTGCACCCTGACCAACAACGCCAAGCGTGGTGAAGACGGCCAGCCGGTGGGCGGCCCCAACCCTCGGGAGAACAACCTCTACGGCCAGATCCTGCGCTGGAAGGCCAACGCGGATGACCACGGGGCGTCAGACTTTACCTGGGACCTGTTCGTGGTGGCCGGCAACCCCGGCGTACATGCCGGCAGCCCGAAGGGCGGTTCGTCCACTATCACCCCGCAGAACATGTTCAACAGTCCCGACGGCCTGGGTTTCGACAAGGCCGGGCGCCTGTGGATCCTCACCGACGGTGACTACAGCAACAGTGGCGACTTTGCCGGCATGGGTAATAACCAGATGCTCTGTGCCGACCCGAACACCGGTGAAATCCGCCGATTCATGGTGGGACCTGTGGCGTGCGAGGTGACCGGCATCAGCTTCTCGCCAGACCAGAAGACTTTGTTCGTGGGGATTCAGCATCCGGGTGACACGGGTGATTCGACCTTCCCGGAACATCTGCCCAACGCCAAGCCGCGCTCGTCGGTGATGGCGATTCGGCGCGAGGATGGCGGGATCGTCGGCGCCTGATAAACCGCTTTCGCGAGCAAGCCCGCTCCCACATGCGACCGCATTCCTACAGGGTATACGCGGTCGAATGTGGGAGCGGGCTTGCTCACGAAAGCGTCCGCACAGTCCCCCCTATCTATGCTCGTGTGCGTTACCATACGCGGCCGGACGCGGCGCCCTGCTGCGCGCAGGAGTTCGCATGGCCCATCCGTTTGAAACACTGACCCCTGACCTGGTGCTCGACGCTGTCGAGAGCATCGGTTTTCTCAGCGACGCCCGCGTGCTCGCGCTGAACAGCTATGAAAACCGTGTCTATCAGGTGGGCATCGAAGACTCCGAGCCGCTGATCGCCAAGTTCTACCGCCCTCAGCGCTGGACCAACGAAGCGATCCTCGAAGAACACCGCTTCACCTTCGAACTGGCCGAATGCGAAGTCCCGGTGGTCGCGCCGATGATTCATAACGGCGAAAGTCTGTTCGAACATGCCGGTTTCCGTTTCACCCTGTTCCCCCGTCGCGGTGGCCGGGCCCCGGAGCCGGGCAATCTGGACCAGCTGTATCGCCTCGGACAATTGCTCGGGCGCTTGCACGCCGTGGGTTCCACCCGCCCGTTCGAACACCGCGAGGCGCTGGGGGTGAAGAACTTCGGTCACGACTCCCTCACCACCCTGCTCGAAGGCAACTTTGTTCCCAAGAGCCTGTTGCCGGCCTACGAGTCCGTGGCGCGCGACCTGCTCAAGCGCGTGGAAGAGGTTTACACGGCCACACCGCACAAAAACATCCGCATGCACGGCGACTGCCACCCCGGCAACATGATGTGCCGCGACGAGATGTTCCACATCGTCGACCTCGACGACTGCCGCATGGGCCCGGCGGTCCAGGATCTGTGGATGATGCTGGCCGGTGATCGCCAGGAATGCCTGGGGCAGTTGTCAGAATTGATGGACGGTTATCAGGAGTTCCACGACTTCGATCCCCGCGAACTGGCGCTGATCGAACCGTTGCGCGCCCTGCGCCTGATGCACTACAGCGCCTGGCTGGCACGGCGCTGGGACGACCCGGCGTTCCCGCGCAGCTTCCCGTGGTTTGGCAGCGAGCGGTATTGGGGCGATCAGGTGCTGGCGCTGCGCGAGCAATTGTCGGCACTCAATGAAGAACCGTTGAAACTGTTCTGACGGTTTCTCCGTGGGGAGCGGCGGTCCGCCGTGTTCCCACGGAAAGCCAATCCCCATCCTCGACAAATTTACTTACAATCACGCTTTTGTTAGCTGCCTAAGCAAGGATTCTGCATGCAAGCTGCCAACCCGCGTCGCGGGTACATATTAGGCCTGAGCGCCTACATCATCTGGGGTCTGTTCCCGCTCTACTTCAAAGCCATCGCCAGCGTTCCCGCCGCAGAAATCATCGTCCACCGGGTGCTCTGGTCGGCGCTGTTCGGTGGCCTGCTGTTGCTGGTCTGGAAACACCCCGGCTGGTGGCGAGAACTGCGGGATAACCCCAAGCGCCTGGCGATCCTCGCGCTGAGCGGCTCACTGATCGCCGGCAACTGGCTGACCTACGTCTGGTCGGTCAACAGCGGACGCATGCTCGAAGCCAGCCTGGGTTACTACATCAACCCGCTGATCAATGTGTTGCTGGGCATGCTGATCCTCGGCGAACGCCTGCGCCGCCTGCAATGGGTGGCGGTCGGGCTGGCCGCGGTGGGTGTCGCGCAACAGGTGTGGCAAGTCGGCAGTTTGCCGTGGGTGTCGCTGGTGCTGGCACTGACATTCGGTTTCTACGGCTTGATCCGCAAACAGGCACCGGTCAAGGCACTGCCCGGCCTGGTGGTGGAAACCTGGATGCTGGTGCCCATTGCGCTGGCGTGGCTGTTGTTCAATCCTACCGCCCATAGCGCCAACCTGGCGTTCTGGAGCACGTCCGAAGCCTGGTGGCTGGTCGCGGCGGGCCCGGTAACGCTGATCCCGCTGGTGTGTTTCAACGCGGCGGCGCGGCATTTGCCCTACACCACCCTGGGCTTTTTGCAGTACCTGGCGCCGACCCTGGTGTTGTTGCAAGCCGTGCTGCTGTTCGACGAGCACATGAGCCCCAGCAGCCTGCTGGCCTTCGTGTTTATCTGGGTCGGGCTGGCGGTCTACAGCGTGGATGCGTGGCTCAGCCTGCGCAAACGCTGATCAAATAACGTACAAACCCCTGCAGGCCGCAGCTGCCTTGGCCTGCAGGGTTTAGCCCCAAGGTTATCCACAGGCTGGTCCCCGGCGTTTGTGCACAAGCCGTTGAAATTGCTCGTTTTTTGCTCAAAACCCGGCAAGCCCCGGCGGGCGCGGCCTGGGGACGGGTCTCTACAGCTTATCCACAGGCACATGCAGGTTTTCCATGAATAACCTGGTGGACAGTCATTCCTCGTTGCGCAGCGCCAGCTCCACCATCAAGTCATCCGCCAGGGTTTCCAGAGCGGCTTGCAGCGTATCCAGCGTCAACGTCGCCGGCACCGCCAATGACGCTTCGGCATGAAACAACGGATCACCGCTCATGGGCGCTGGACGCACATCGGTGTTCAGCCGCTCCAGGTTGACGCCCTGGCTGCTCAACAGTGCGGTGATCTCGCGCACGATGCCCGGCCGATCATTGCCCACCAGCGTCATCAGAATCGCTTTGCTCGCCGCCGCCGGCCCGGCGCTGCTTTCACCCACCAGCACACGAATGCCATGGGTAGACAAGTCTTCCAACGCGTCCATCAGTGCCTGCCGGCTCTCAGCCGGAACGCTCACCCGCAGGATCCCGGCGAACTGCCCAGCCATATGCGCCATGCGGCTTTCCAGCCAGTTTCCGCCCTGCCCGGCAATGCACTGGGCGATGCGTCCAACCAGGCCTGGTTTGTCCGCGGCGATGATCGTGAGTACGAGATGGTCCATGGCACAGTCCTCTGGAGTTCAGCCTACAAGGTGGACGCAGGTTCCCACGAAAACAAATCGTGTACCATTTTTAGATTTATCTGGAACAATCCAATAGTTTTTTGAGAACATCCCATTCCCCGCTGTGACCGTACGACCAAAGTGGGTCGCTTAACGACGTATTTAGTCTAATTTTCACAACCGCAACTCATCATGTAGTATGCCGCAGCGCACACTACATAACGTTAGGTCGATGTCTGCCCAGGCGCCGTGATAACCCCGAACACCCCGTCAGCAAGCTTTGCGCCGTTGATTGGAACCACCCAGCCGCCATCGATTGGCATGTACTGGTACCCAGGGTTTGTGGTTTAAATGGCCAGAGGCTGCATTGGTAAATTGAAAAGCTGAAAAGCGAATAGCTGAGCAGAGTGAGGCAAGCAATGACTGAACACGTTCAAGTCGGTGGCCTGCAGGTCGCCAAAGTCCTGTTCGACTTCGTGAACAACGAAGCCATTCCCGGTACCGGCCTGACCGCCGACCAGTTCTGGGCCGGCGCCGACAAGGTCATCCACGACCTGGCACCGAAGAACAAAGCCCTACTCGCCACACGCGACGATTTCCAAGCGCGGATCGATACCTGGCACCAGACCCATGCTGACCAGGTCCACGACGCGGTGGCCTACAAGGCCTTCCTGCAAGACATCGGATACCTGCTGCCAGAAGCGGCGGATTTCCAGGCAACGACACAAAACGTCGATGACGAGATTGCCCGCATGGCCGGCCCGCAGCTGGTAGTGCCGGTGATGAACGCGCGTTTCGCCCTCAACGCCTCCAATGCGCGCTGGGGTTCGCTGTACGACGCACTGTATGGCACCGACGCCATCAGCGAGGCCAACGGCGCCGAGAAAGGCCAGGGCTACAACAAAGTGCGTGGCGACAAGGTCATCGCCTTTGCCCGCGCCTTCCTCGACCAAGCTGCACCGTTGACGGCCGGCAGCCACGTCGATTCGACCGGCTACAAGATTGTCGACGGCAAGCTCATCGTCAGCCTCAAGGGTGGCAGCAACAGCGGCCTGCGTGACGATTCCCAGTTGATCGGTTTCCAGGGCGAGACCGCCCAACCGATCGCGATCCTGCTGAAAAACCACGGCCTGCATTTCGAGATCCAGATCGACCCCAGCACCCCGGTCGGCCAGACCGATGCCGCCGGCGTCAAAGACATCCTGATGGAAGCCGCGCTGACCACCATCATGGACTGCGAAGACTCGGTTGCCGCTGTCGATGCCGATGACAAAGTGGTGATTTACCGCAACTGGCTCGGCCTGATGAAGGGCGACCTGGCCGAAGAAGTGGCCAAGGGCGGCAAGACCTTCACCCGCACCATGAACGCCGACCGCGTCTACACCGGCGTGGACGGCCAGGACGTAACGCTGCACGGCCGTTCGCTGCTGTTCGTGCGTAACGTCGGCCACCTGATGACCATCGACGCGATCCTCGACAAGGACGGCAACGAGGTGCCGGAAGGCATCCTCGACGGCCTGGTGACCAGCCTCGCGGCGATCCACAGCCTCAACGGCAACAACACCCGCAAGAACAGCCGCACCGGTTCGGTCTATATCGTCAAGCCGAAGATGCACGGCCCTGAAGAAGCGGCGTTCACCAACGAGCTGTTCGGCCGTGTCGAAGACGTGTTGAACCTGCCGCGCAACACCCTGAAAGTCGGAATCATGGACGAGGAGCGCCGCACCACGGTCAACCTCAAGGCCTGCATCAAGGCGGCCAGCGAGCGCGTGGTATTTATCAACACCGGTTTCCTCGACCGTACCGGCGACGAAATCCATACCTCCATGGAAGCCGGCGCGATGGTGCGCAAGGCCGCGATGAAGGCTGAAAAGTGGATCGGCGCCTACGAGAACTGGAACGTCGATATCGGCTTGAGCACCGGCCTGCAGGGGCGTGCGCAAATCGGCAAAGGCATGTGGGCGATGCCCGACCTGATGGCTGCCATGCTCGAGCAGAAGATTGCTCACCCGCTGGCCGGCGCCAACACCGCGTGGGTCCCCTCGCCGACCGCCGCCGCGTTGCACGCGCTGCACTATCACAAGGTCGACGTGTTCGCCCGCCAGGCTGAACTGGCCCAGCGCGAGCGGGCTTCGGTCGACGATATTCTGAGCATTCCTCTGGCCAGCAACACCCATTGGTCCGACGAAGAAATCCGCAACGAACTGGACAACAACGCCCAGGGCATCCTCGGTTACGTGGTGCGCTGGATCGACCAGGGCGTGGGATGTTCCAAAGTGCCGGACATCAACGATGTCGGCCTGATGGAAGACCGCGCCACCTTGCGTATTTCCAGCCAGCACATTGCCAACTGGCTGCGCCATGGCATCGTCAACGAAGCCCAGGTCATGGAAAGCCTCAAGCGCATGGCGCCGGTGGTGGATCGGCAGAATGCCGGTGACGCGTTGTACCGCCCCCTGGCTCCGGACTTCGACAGCAACATTGCGTTCCAGGCAGCGGTGGAACTGGTGATCGAAGGAACCAAACAGCCCAACGGTTACACCGAGCCGGTGTTGCACCGTCGGCGTCGGGAGTTCAAGGCCAGGAATGGTCTGTAAATGAAAAAAGCCCTGATCGAGAGATCGGGGCTTTTTCTTAGGCTTCATGGTGATTTGACTGGCGCTATCGGGAGCAAGCCCTCTCCCACATTTGAGCGCATTCCTACAGGATGTACGCGGTCAAATGTGGGAGGGGGCTTGCTCCCGATGAGGCCGGCACATTCAGCGCGAACGTCAGGAAGCCATCCCCAATTCGCGCTTCACCAATTTCGCCAATTTCACGCTATCGATCGGCTTGAGCAGAAAGTCCACCACGCTCAAGTGCATGGCATCGATCACATCCGGCGCCTCGGCATCCCCCGACACCACGATGATCGGCAGCGCGGCGCGGGTGGAGCCGCGAACCTGACGAATCAATTCCAGGCCATTGCTGGGTGCCATGCGCAGGTCGGTGATCAGCAAACCGATCGAGGCGTGTGTGTTCAACAACGCCCACGCCGCTTCGCCACTACTCGCCGTCATGCAGCGAATGCCGTCCAACCCAAGGATTTCCGCCAGCAGTTCGCGCGCGTCCTTGTCGTCGTCCACGATCAGAACGCGTTGCGGCGGTAAACCGGGTTCGAGCATCACGGCGCTCAGCGCCTCGCGCTCGTCATCACTCAAAATATCGTGGTCGGACATACAGTTCTCGGCAGTTTTCAACAATCTCCCAGCTCGACGTCAGACATCAGCGCAAGCGCGCTCAATGTGCACTTCGTCGGAAAGTTTTCATAGTAGGCACTTTACGAAGTCTGGACGGTATTCACGTAAGGCGTTTCCCTAGTCATAGACGATGACTTCGCTACCTAGACTTACGTCCAATGGGCACTCCGCGCGCAGGAGTCGACCATGCAGGACGAAAACGACAAAAATCTGCGGTCATGGTTATGAGTAAAGCTGATGCTTTCACCCAGGCAGGAAAAACTGCGGTGTTGCAGAACATTCACGGCACCCTGCAATTCCTCCAACGCTTCCCACCCTTCAACCAGATGGAATATGCGCACCTGGCGTTTCTGGTGGAACAATGCCAGTTGCGCTTCTACGGACCCGGCGAGAGTATCCTCAAACCATCGGCAGGCCCGGTGGAACACTTCTATATCGTCAAACAGGGGCGAGTCGTCGGCGAGCGAACGCATGCGGCCACCGGCGGCACTGAAACCACCTTCGAAATCACCACGGGCGAGTGCTTTCCGCTGGCGGCGCTGTTGGGCGAGCGGGCCACGCGTACTGAACACTTGGCGGCCGAGGACACCTTCTGCCTGCAATTGAACAAGCCGGCCTTTATCAAGCTGTTCGCGCTGTCCGGCGTCTTCCGTGACTTCGCCTTGCGCGGGGTCAGTAGCCTGCTGGACCAGGTCAACCAGCAAGTCCAGCAAAAAGCCGTGGAAACCCTTGGCACCCAATACTCATTGAATACCCGCCTGGGCGAGCTGGCCATGCGTCATCCGGTGACGTGCAGCCCGCTGACGCCGCTGCGCGAGGCTGTGACGCTGATGCATGAGCAGCAGGTCGGCAGCATCGTGGTGGTGGACCCACACAAGGCGCCCCTGGGGATTTTCACCCTGCGTGACCTGCGCCATGTGGTGGCGGACGGGACCAACGACTTCAATCAGGCCATCGAAGGCCATATGACCCCGGCACCGTTCTTCCTCAGCCCGGATCACAGCGCCTTCGATGCGGCCATCGCCATGACCGAACGCCACATCGCCCATGTGTGCCTGGTCAAGGACCGGCGTCTGTGCGGCGTGGTCTCCGAACGCGATCTGTTTTCCCTGCAACGGGTCGACCTCGTTCACCTGGCCCGGACCATCCGCCACGCGCCCCGGCTGGACAACCTGGTAGCGATACGTGGCGAGATCGGCCAATTGGTGGAGCGCATGCTGGCCCACGGCGCGTCTTCGACCCAGATCACCCACATCATCACCCTGCTCAACGACCATACGGTGTGCCGGGTCATCGAGCTGGCCCTGGCGGAACGAGGCGATCCCGGCGTGCCCTTCAGTTGGCTGTGTTTCGGCAGCGAAGGCCGTCGCGAACAGACGCTGCACACCGATCAGGACAACGGCATTCTGTTTGAGGCCAAGGATGCCGTCGAAGCCGCCGAGATTCGTCAGCGCCTGTTGCCGCTGGCGCAACAGATCAACCAGAGCCTGGCACTGTGTGGTTTTACCCTGTGCAAGGGCAACATCATGGCCGGCAACCCCGAGCTGTGCCTGTCCCGCGCCGAATGGGCCCGACGCTTCGCTGCGTTTATCCGCGAAGCGACCCCGGAGAACTTGCTCAGGTCCAGCATCTACTTCGACCTGCGGGTAGTCTGGGGCGATGAACGCGGCTGCGAGCAACTGCGCCAGGGCATTCTTGATCAGGTCGCGGACAACCGCCTGTTCCAGCGCATGCTGGCCGGCAACGCCCTGCGCCAACGCCCGCCGGTAGGACGTTTCCGTGACTTTGTGCTGACCCGCAAGGGTACTGACAAGGCTACTCTGGACCTCAAGGTGCAGGGGCTCACACCGTTCGTTGATGGCGCCCGTCTGCTGGCCCTGGCCAACGGCATCGCCACCAACAATACCCTGGAGCGTTTGCAACAGCTGGTGGACAAGGGCGTGATCGAACGCCTGGACGGTGCCGCCTATGAAGAGGCCTATCACTTTATCCAGCAGACGCGCATGCAGCAGCACCAACTGCAAACCCGTGAGAACCAGCCTTACTCCAACCGGGTCGACCCGGACAGCCTCAACCATCTGGACCGTCGTATCCTGCGCGAATCCCTGCGCCAGGCCCAACGTCTGCAAAGCAGTCTGGCCCTGAGGTATCAGTTGTGAGTTGGTTCAGTTGGCTACGTCCGTCACGGCCAGGTTTGAGCGCCGCACAGCAGGCTCGCCTGGAACAGTTGCCAAGCGCTCGGCCGTTGGGCGAAGGCTCGCTGCGCGCGCAACGCTGGGTGGTGCTGGACCTGGAGACCAGCGGCCTCAACCTCAATCGCGACCAGGTGCTGTCGATTGGCGCGGTGGTGATCGAAGACGCGGCCATCGACTTTTCCCAGCAGTTCGAGCGCACCCTGCAACGGGCCGACACCAAGCCTGGCCCCAGCGTGCTGCTCCACGGTCTGGGGCCCAGCGCCATTGCCGCAGGGAGCGATCCGGCTGAGGCGTTGCTGGATTTCATGACGTTTGTCGGTGACAGTCCGCTGCTGGCATTTCATGCGCCTTTCGACCAGCACATGCTCGGCCGTGCGCTCAAGGACAGCCTCGGCTATCGCCTGGCTCACCCGTTTCTCGACGTCGCCGACCTGGCGCCGCTGTTGTGTCCGCAAGCCTCGATCCGTGAGGCGGGCCTGGATGATTGGATTGATCACTTCAGGCTGCAAGTCGGTGAACGCCATCATGCCAGCGCCGATGCCTTGGCGACGGCGGAGCTGGCCTTGATCCTGTTCAGCCGGGCGCGGCAGCAACACCTCGACAGCCCCCTCGCCTTGCAACAGCGCGTGAGCCAATGGAAGCGGCGCAAGCAGGCCCCCTCTTTCTAGCGATGCGGTGCACCTTGGTGATGAGCGGACTCATGCCTTCGGGTGACCGGTCCGCCACCCGACCAATGCCAATTGCCAGCATCCCGCGCCTCTGACACAATCGCGAATAATTCTCGTTATTTTAAACTTGCAACCGGTGATGCCTTGTCGTCAGCCCAAAGTCCCCACAGTGAGCTTGTTGGCGCGTTATACCGCGACCATCGCGGCTGGCTGCTGGCTTGGCTGCGGCGCAATGTGGCTTGCCCGAGCCGCGCCGAAGACCTGAGCCAGGACACGTTCATGCGCCTGCTGGGGCGTGAAGAACTGCACACGCCTCGCGAACCTCGGGCGTTTCTGGTGGCCGTCGCCAAAGGGCTGCTGTTCGACTATTTCCGCCGCGCCGCACTGGAACAGGCTTACCTCAGCGAACTGATGCTGATCCCGGAGAGCGAACACCCGTCGCCGGAAGCACAGCAACTGATCCTCGAAGACCTCAAGGCCATCGACCACTTGCTCGGCAAACTGTCCAGCAAGGCCCGCGCGGCGTTCCTCTATAACCGCCTCGACGGTCTTGGCCACGCCGAAATCGCCCGACGCCTGGGTGTCTCGGTGCCTCGTGTACGGCAATACCTGGCCCAGGGCATTCGTCAGTGTTACATCGCGCTGTATGGCGAACCGCAGTGAGCCCGATCAGTTCCAAACCGGTTTCAGCCCGCGTGTTGGATGCCGCCATCGCCTGGCAACTGTCCCTGGATTCCGGAGACGACAGCTCGGTTGCGCGCGAAGAATTCAACAAATGGCTGGCCAGTGATGAAGAACACGCCCGCGCCTGGCGCCAATTGGGCATGCTCGACCAACGCTTCAGCGTCGCCTCGGGGCCGGCGCGGGCGGCGCTGTTGCAGTCGCGCGAAGGCATGCGCCAGCGCGTGCGCAAACTCGGCAGCGGACTGGCCAGTGTGCTCCTGGTCTGTGGCCTGGCGTTGTTTGCCGGACAACGTTATTTGCCCATCGACTATTGGTTGGCCGACCAACGCACGGCCACCGGCGAACAGCGCACGCTGAGGTTGGCGGACGGTACGCTGGTCAACCTCAACACCCACAGCGCGATTGACGTGCAATTTGACGACAAGCGCCGGCTGATCGTGCTGCAGGAAGGTGAAATTCTTGTCGAGACCGCTCACAACGACAGTCGCCCGTTTATCGTCAAAACCCGCGAAGGCAGTCTGCGGGCCCTGGGCACGCGCTTCATCGTCAAACGCGAGGACGACGGCACACGGCTGAGTGTGCTGCAGTCCGCCGTCGCCGCCCAACCAGCGGCGCTGCATCGGGAACAGATCTTCAAGCAAGGTCAACAAGTGCTGATGCGCAGCGACGGCCTCGGCCCGCTGCAGGCCGTCGCGCCCGGCAGCGATGCCTGGACCCGCGGCATGCTGGTGGTGGATAACGCGCGGCTGGGGGATGTGATCAAAGAACTCGGGCGTTATCGCCGTGGCTATCTGGGGATCGACCCACAACTGGCCGACCTGAGGATCACCGGCAGCTTCCCGCTGCACGACACCGACCTAGCGCTGAATGCGCTGTTGCCGACGTTGCCGGTGCAGATCCGGCAGCGCACCCCGTGGTGGGTAACGGTTACCGCAAAGCCTTGAGTTTTGCGGTGCCTGGACGATTGCCTTCGCGAGCAAGTCGAATCGTCGCACCGCCGCTCCCACATTCGACCGCGTAGTACCTGACTGAACGCGGCCCAATGTGGGAGCGGGCTTGCTCGCGATGAGGCCCTAAAACCACCCCAAATGCCCAGGCAGGCAAATATTTTCATCCAGCCCTATCACTTTTTGATTCTCGTGCGGCACACAGGCAATTGAGAAATATTTCCATTCAGGAGCCATTCCATGTCCCGCACGCTCGATACCTTGTTGCGTCCCAGTCTGTTAGCCGTGGCCATTGCCCTCAGTGCCCCGCTGGCCAGCACCCAGTTGATCGCCGCCGAACAAGCCTCCAGCGTGCGCGCCTACAACCTGCCCGCCGCGCCTTTGGCCAGCACCCTGAACCAGATCGCGAGCCAGGCCGGCCTGGCGCTGACGCTAGATCCGGCACTGGCGGCAGGCAAGACCTCGACGCCGGTCCAGGGTCAGTTCGACGCACCGGGCGCCTTGCGTGAAGCCTTGCGCGGTACGGGTTTGCAACTGGAACAAAGCAGCGCCGGCACGTTCAGCCTGGCGGCGATTCCTGAGGGCGTGGTGGCCTTGCCGGAAACCAGCATCATTGGCCAAGGCAACTATGAAAGTGCATGGGGACCGGTGGAGGGTTATGTCGCAACGCGGACGGCGGCGGGGAGCAAGACTGATACCGCGCTGGTAGAAGCACCCCGTTCAATCTCGGTCGCTACCCGCCAGCAGATGCAGGACCGCAACGTCCAGAATCTTGATGACGCCGTGCGCTACATGCCCGGTATTGTTTCCGCCAGCTACGGCAGTGACACCCGCTACGACTGGATGCGTGTACGCGGCTTCGAACCCACCCAGTTTCTCGACGGACTGCCACTGCCAAGGGGCGTGTATGCCAACCCGAAAGCGGAAACCTGGAACCTCGATCGCATCGCGCTGCTGCGCGGCCCGGCCTCCTCTGTCTATGGCCAGACCCCACCGGGCGGTTTGCTGGATATGGTCAGCCGGCGCCCAAGCGCTGAATCGAGCCATGCCATCCAGGTTCAATACGGCAGTGACAACTATCGCCAGATCAACTTTGCCAGCACCGGCAAGATCGATGAGGAAGGCGAGTTCCTCTACGGCGTCAGCGGAGTCGTGCGCGATGCGGGAACCCAAGTTGATCATATCGACAACAAACGCTACAACATCGCCCCCAGCCTGACCTGGAACATCAATACCGACACCAAGCTGACACTGCTGTCGCAGTTCACCCGCGACGATACTGGCGCCACCAGCCAGTTCCTGCCGATACAAGGCACCAAGATCCGCTCCTCCCAGGGCAAGATTTCACACCACAAGAACCTCGGCGATCCGGACTACGAGTTTTACGACCGCACCTACTACGCGCTGGGCTACGCCTTCGAACATCGCTTCAACGATGTCTGGCAGTTCCGCCAGAACTTGCGCTATACCAAATCAGAACTGTCCTTCCAGCAACTGACCGTGGGCGCGTATCCGTTCACCACGGTAGACGCCGACGGCAACGTTGGCCGTACCTCGACCAATGCGGACGAGGACATCGGTCAGTTCGCTGTCGACAACAACTTCCAGGCTGACTTCGCCACTGGCGATATCACCCACACCCTGCTGCTCGGCCTGGATCATCAACGCACCAATACCACTTACACCTCGATTTTCGGTGACGGACTGACAACCAACATCAACAACCCCATCTACGGCCAGCCGATTGTGCGTCCGGACCGCTCAACGGCATTCTACGACTACAACCAGAAAACGCTGCAGACCGGCCTTTACGTCCAAGACCAGATGGCGCTGGACAAATGGCGTTTGACCTTGGGTGGTCGTGAAGACTGGGTGCACCAAGGCACCACCTACTTCAACCGGAACGACGCGACCAATACCGACCGCAACAAGAACTTCAGTGGCAACGCGGCGCTGAGTTACGTGTTCGATTCGGGCTTCGTACCGTATATCTCTTACGCCGAATCGTTCCAGCCCGCGAGCAACGCCAACGCTTCGCCTACCGAATCCTACAAACCTACCGAAGGCAAGCAATGGGAGCTGGGGATCAAGTATCAGCCGCCCGGCTCAAACACTTTGCTGAGCGCTGCCGTCTACGACCTGACCCAGAAAAATGTACTGGTAACGACCACCATCGCGGGCAGCATCCCGGTCACCAATCAGACTGGCGAAGTCAAGGTCAAAGGCCTGGAACTGGAGGCGGTGTCTGACGTGACCGAAAACCTGAAAGTTATCGCGGCCTATACCTTGGCCAAGTCCGAGGTGCAAAAAGGTGACTACAAAGGCAACCGCTTGCAACTGATGCCGAACCAGAAAGCAAGCCTGTGGACCGACTACACCTGGCACACCGGCGTATTGGATGGCTTCGGCATCGGTTTTGGTGCCCGTTACACCGGTAATACTTATGGCGACCAAGGCAACACTTGGCTGGGCAAGGCCGATGCCTACACCGTCTTTGATGCTGCCGTGCACTATGACCTCGGACGCCTGGACAACACCCTCAAGGGTGCATCGGTAAAACTCAACGCCACCAACCTGTTCGACAAGGACTACATTTCGACCTGCGATGGCTTCTATTGCTACTACGGCGATCAACGCAGCGTCGTCGCCAGCGCCACTTACCAGTGGTAATGCGCTGAGCTAACCGGCTCCACAACCGGGCCGTCCCATGAGGACGGCTTTGGCTTGTCTGAAGGCAATGAAATGAAAAGCAAAACCATCCGCCGCTGGTCCTTCATCCACACCTGGACCAGCCTCGTCTGCACCCTGTTCCTGCTGATGCTGGCCCTCACCGGCCTGCCGTTGATCTTTCACCACGAGATCGATCATCTGCTGGGCAATGAGCCCGAACTCAAGCAGATGGCGGCCGATACACCGCGACTCAATCTCGAACAACTGGTCACCGCCGCGCAGGCCCATCGCCCCGGCGAAGCCATGCAGTACCTGGCCTGGGATGAGGATGACAAGAACGGCGTAATCGCGATCATGGCCGCCACCGCGGGGACCGAACCCAATGCGTCCCATACCTTCATGCTCGACGCCCGTACCGGGGAAAGTGTGGAGATGCCGTCGGCCAATGGCGGGTTGACAATGTTCCTGCTGCGCCTGCATGTGGACATGTTCGCCGGCCTGCCGGGCAAGTTGCTGCTGGCGTTCATGGGATTGCTGTTTGTGCTGGCGATTATCTCCGGCACGGTGTTGTACCTGCCGTTCATGCGCCGCTTGAAGTTCGCCACCGTGCGCCAGGACAAATCCACGCGCCTGCGCTGGCTCGACCTGCACAACCTGATCGGCGTGGTCACCTTGACCTGGGCGCTGGTGGTGGGTGTCACGGGGGTGATCAGCGCCTGTGCCGACCTGATCATCGCCGCCTGGCGCAGTGACAGCCTGAGCGCGATGGTCGAGCCGTACAAAAACGCCCCGCCGCTGACCTTGCGCGCCCCTGCCACGAACCTGCTGACAATTGCCGAGCTGGCGGCGCCGGGCATGACACCGGACTTTATCGCCTTCCCCGGCACACGGTTTTCCAGCGAGCATCATTACGCCGTCTTCATGAAGGGCAGTACCCACCTGACCTCACATCTACTGACGCCGGTGCTGATCGACGCCAGCAACCTGCAAGTGACCGCCGTCGGCGAACGGCCGTGGTACTTGGATGCCATGGGCATGTCTCAGCCCCTGCACTTTGGCGACTACGGCGGCATGCCGATGAAAATCCTCTGGGCGGTACTCGATGTGTTGACCATTATCGTGCTGGGCAGCGGCGTGTACCTGTGGCGGGTGCGGCGCAAGGCGGGGCAGCCATGAAGCCCCGGCAGTCGAGTTTCTGGAAGGTGTTCGGGATTCCGCTGGTGATCGGTGTGCTGAGTACAGCGGGGCTGTTCGCCGCGCTGCTGGGGGATGGGTGGTGGGACTCATTGAGCTGGATCGGGTTGGGCGTACCGGCTGTTATCGGAATATGGGCATTTCGCAAATAGGAAAAAACCTGAGAACCCCCGCATTAAACCGGGCACGCTGCGTTATCGTTGGCATTCTTCGCGAGCACGCTCGCGCCTACAGAGGATTGAATTGCCCATGTCCGTGCCCAGCATGACGTTGTTCCACAATCCCGCTTCACCGTTTGTGCGCAAAGTTCTGGTGCTGCTGCACGAGACCGGCCAGCAAGACCGCGTGACCCTGCAGACCGTATTGCTCACTCCGGTCAACCCGGTTGCCGCGCTGAACGAGAACAACCCGGTGGGCAAGATTCCGGCCTTGCGCCTGGCCGATGGCACTGTACTGCACGACAGTCGGGTGATCCTCGATTACTTCGACCATCAACATGTCGGCAACCCGTTGATCCCACGTGACGGCTCGGCCCGCTGGCGGCGCCTGACATTGGCGTCGATGGCTGACGGGATCATGGACGCAGCCGTGCTGATCCGCTATGAAACCGCCCTGCGCCCGCCCGAAAAACACTGGGACAGCTGGCTGCAAGAGCAGCGCAACAAGATTCAGCGCGCCGTCGCCGAATTTGAAGCGCACGCCATTGCCGAACTGACCAGCCATTTCGACGTCGCCGCCATCAGCGTCGCCTGCGCCTTGGGTTACCTGGACTTCCGTCACCCGGACCTGCCATGGCGCTCGGCCAACCCCAAGCTCGCGGCATGGTATGCAGAGGTCAGTCAACGCCCTTCGATGCAGGCAACCCAACCCCCCGCCTGATTCATGGGACAAGATGCTTCTGTTGGGGAATGAGACTTTCCCTGTGAAAAGGCTTGCCCTGTGCTGAGGAGTGCTTGTCCTGTCGCGGAGCTTGTCCTGTGGCGAGGCTTGTCCTGTGGCGAGGGGGCTTGTCCCCCGTTGGGCTGCGCAGCAGCCCCAAGCACTCAAGCAGCATGCGGTGTATCAGGCATTCCTCAGTGGCAGGTTTTGGGGCTGCTGCGCAGCCCAACGGGGGACAAGCCCCCTCGCCACAGGATAAGCACCCTTGCCGCAGGGAAAACCTTCTTCCACAGGCCGCCCCACCGGAAACAGCGCGTTGATTCTGCTGATCAATCGCACTGCCATCCGCCGATCCTCGCGCAGCCCGATCATTGCGCCGCCTCCAGGTCAAACTCCAGCGGTGCGGCGGTCTTGCGTTTGCCCACGCCGTACCAGTCGAGTTTGCGCGTCAGCACCATCACCGTACCCAACAGGCCGAACAACAGCAGCGAGCCCATCAGCAGCGCGTAGTCCTCGGCGCTCAACAACCCGTACAGCAGGCCATACAACGCCGCCAGGCCCGCCGAGAACCCCACGCCATGGACGACGCTGCGCAGCACGTGGCAGACATAAAAGCCAATCAACAACACGCAGGCGCTGGCCGATATCAGGTACGCCAGGGCGAAGCCGATGTGTTCGGACAATGACAACAGCAGCAGGTAGAAAAACGCCAGGGCCACCCCGACCAACGCGTACTGGATCGGGTGTACCGCGAGGCTCTTGAGCACCTCGAAGAGGAAAAATCCGGCAAATGTCAGGGTGATAAACAGCAGCGCATATTTGATCGCCCGATCGCTCTTGAGGTACTGGTCCACCGGGTCGATAAAGTTCACGCCAAAACTGCGGCCATTGAAGTCTTCACAGCCGCGTTCCGACAGGCAACCGCGCAAGGCCTCTTCCAGGTTGGTGGAGAAAAACGAGGTTTGCCAGTTCGCGCTAAAGCCTTGATCAGTGATTTCACGCTGGACCGGCAGGAAGTTGCCGATAAAACTGGGATGCGGCCAGTTGGACGTCAGCTTGACCTGACTGGTCTTGCCCACGGGCAGCACCTGCAACTGCTCGGTACCTTGCAGGCGCAGGTCGAAGGCGAAGTCCAGCGGCACCGGTTTTTTGCTGTCGAGGGCCGGCAACAGCACACTCACGCCCTCGCCCAACCACGCCACTTGAGTCCCCGGCGAAAACGCCAGGCGCTGGCTGCCCAGCTCTAGTGTCAGGGCATTTTCGATGCCGCGAATATCGCTGATACCCACCGCCAGAAATGCCGGGTCAAACTGGTAGTCGGCAAAGTTGTCCTTGATACCCAACTGCTCCGGCAACACAAAGCGCCCGCTGATGCGGTTATCCGCATGGAACAGCCGCGCCTGATAAATCCCCCGTGCCCGCAGTTCGGTTTGCACCTGGCCGTCGAGTTCGAAAAGCTCCGGCAGGAAATACAGTCGACCGTGCACCTCGCGGGTTTGCTCATAGCGCTTGTTGAGTTTTTCGTTGAGTTTCCACTCACGCACGGTCTTGCGATACGGCACGACCATCACCGGCCCGCTCACCTGCTGGCTGTAGCTGGAGCTGCGGGCAATGTCCATCAATACACCGTCACGCAGTTGCTGGCGTTCATCGATGATGCCGTCGATCATCAACAACGGAATCAGCAATAGCAGGATCAGCAGCGCAATCGCGCCCAGTTTGAATAGCAGGCTGCGGTTCATGGGTCTCTCCCTGTTTTGATGAGGAAGAGTCTGAGGGCCGACTGTGGGTGGTTTATGAGGGCAATGTGGAGACTGTGTGGAGATGCAGTACCACCTGCACGCCACCGGGCACATTGCCAATCTGCAACGAGCCGCCATGCAACTTCATGACTTCTTCGACAAAGTTCAGGCCCAGCCCGGTGCTCTTGCGGCCATTGGCCGGACGCGGCAAGGAATAGAAACGCTCGGTCAAGCGCGGCAAGGCATACTCGGGAATCGCTTCGGCCTGATTGAACAGGCTGACCTGCACCGCGTTGCGTTGTACCGCGGCGCTGAAGCGCAAGGTGCCGCCGGGCGGGGTGAAGTCCAAAGCGTTTTCCAGCAGATTACCCAGGGCCTGGCGCAGCAGGAAGGGTTCACCGAACAACTTCACATCGGCATCGATCAAGCGCTCGATGTGCAAGCCGGCCTGCTCGATCCGCGCACACTGGGCCTTGAGCACCTCATCCACCAAAGCCACCAACGGCACCGGGGCTTGCTGTTCCAGGCCCTGGCGTTGCTCGACCTGGGCCAGATTCAACAGACGCTCGATCAACTGCTGCAAACGCGCACTTTCACTGGCGATATTGCCGACAAACCGCTGCTGCTGGGTCGGGGTCATCTGCCCTTGCAGCAGCTCCGCCGCGCCGCGAATCGCCGCCAGCGGGCTTTTCAGTTCGTGGGTCAGGGTATGCACATAACGTTCGACGTAAGCCTTACCCTCCAGTTGCGTGCGCATGTGTTCCACAGCCGTGGACAGTTGTTCAAGCTCGCCGCCGCGGTAATGCGGCAACTCGGCACGCCGCCCTTCACTGACCGCCTGTGCATAGCTGGTCAGGCGCCGCAGCGCGACACTCAGCCACCACGACAACACCGCCCCCAGCAGCAACCCCAGCGCCACCAGCCCGGCGCCGTACCACAGCAAGCGGCGTTCGGTGCGATCGACATACGGTTGCAGCGAACTGTTGGGCTTGGCCACCGTGACCACCCCGATAATCTGCCCGTTATCGCGGATCGGCGCCCCCACGTGCATCACGGATGAAGCGGGATCTGCGGCATTGCTGCGGGTCGAACGCGCCCCATACTCACCGCGCAGGGTCAGGTAGACATCATTCCATTTCGAATAATCCTGGCCCAGCGCTTCAGCGCTGGAATCGAGCAGCACGATGCCCTTGGCGTCGGTGACATAGATACGGTGGTTGACCTGATTTTTCGCCAGGCCCCAAATGGTCGCGCCCGGCCGCCGGTCGCCGTAGGACTTGAGCACGCTCGGCCAATGGCTTTGTCCGAGGGTGCCGTTCTTGACGTCATCGCGCAGGACTTCCGCCAGCAGGTTGGCGGTGTCCACCAGGGTTTCTTCGGTGGACTGACGCACGCCGGGGCGAATTTCCTTCATCACCGTGCTGAGCACAAAATAGCCGGTCAGACCGATAAACAGCGCGTACACCAGGAAAATCCGCAGTCCCAGACGCATCAGGCGTGACTCGGGCTGTAGCTGTAACCCAGGCCACGGTGAGTCTGGATCGGCTCGGCATCCAGGGCGACTGCGCGCAACTTGCTGCGCAGGCTTTTGATGTGACTATCGATATTGCGCTCGTAACCGGCATCGGCGGGCACGCCCACCGCGTCCAGCAGCTGCTCGCGACTGAACACCCGTTCGGGCTGCTCCAACAGGCAGTTGAGCAAGCGAAATTCATGACGGGTGAGGTTCAGGGGCTGGCCGCGGTACTGAATCTGGACCCGCTCGGGGTCCACCAGGAACACGCCGCCGCTGGCGGGGCTCGCAGCGGGCGCCACACGTTTGAGGATCGCCTTGACCCGCGCCGCCACTTCCCGTGGGCTGAAGGGTTTGACCACATAGTCGTCGGCACCGATCTCCAGGCCCACCACGCGATCGATTTCCGCGTCCCGGGCACTGAGGAACATCACCGGCACTTCGGTGAAGCGGCGCAGTTGCTTGCAGGTTTCAAAACCGCTGATATCCGGCAAGCCGATGTCGAGGATGATCAGGTCGGCGGGTGTCTGGCGCTGGTGCTCCAGCGCGACCTGGCCAAGGGTCAGCCAGGTGGTGGTGAAGCCTTCACCCTGCAGGGCAAATATCAGCGTATCGGCTATTGCCGCTTCGTCTTCGACAATCAGGATATGAGGCATGGCATCCGAGCACAGGGAAAGCAAAGGTGAACGGTGCCCCATGCCTCATTGCGCGTCAATCAGCAGTCGGGCTTGTCGGCTGTGTAACGACGGGCCGGGTTCACGGCAGCATCGAATTCACGCAACGCCTTGGCGCCGATCAACAGCGGGTAGTTGAAGCTGCTGCGGTCGGTGAGGTTGACCTCCACCGTGCGCTTGACGTTGCCCAGGCACATCTGCAGTTCCACCACTGGGCGCTTGGCCACGCTGGCCTCATCCTTGTCATCGTCTTCGTCGGCGCGGTTCTTGATCTTGCTGATGCGCGCCACCTTGTGCTCATACACTTTGTTGCTCTCGGCCTTGTCACCGAGGCGGAAACGCACCCAGTCCTCGCCGTCGCGAGTGAAGGTCTCAATGTCGCGGGCCGACAGCGAAGCGGTCAAGGCGCCGGTGTCCATCTTGGCCTTGAAGGTTTCACCGAATTCCGGCAACTGAATGTATTCGTAGCGCCCGTAAAGGGTCGGCTCGGCGGCCATGATCGGCAGGGCGACGAGGGATAACAGGGCAAGGAGGGATTTCACGTGGCAGGTTTCCTTGAGGTAAGTAGGCGAATACTAGACTGCAAACACAGCCCAAAGTTGGATCGTTGCCCAGCATACGCAATACAAAGTGAAACATTCGTCAGGCGATTTGCGATTTGGTCTCTAGACTGAAGCTGCTTATCATGGCCCGCCCAATCGTTTTCAAGAGTTGCTTATGCGCCGCCTGCTCACCGGCTGTTTCGTCACACTGCTGCTGTTACTCAACACGCTGATCCTGATCGGCCCTTTGCTGGTGTTCGCCCTGCTCAAGCTGGTGGCGCCCGGTCGCTACCGCGACCAAGCCTCGGGAGCAGTGATGTGGATCGCCGAAACCTGGGCCGAAATCGACAAGCTGATCTTCGCCCTGTGCATCCCCACCGCGTGGGATATCCGCGGTGGCGAAGACCTGCGCCGCGATACTTCGTACCTGGTGATCAGCAACCATCAGTCCTGGGTCGACATCCCGGCGCTGATCCAGACCCTCAACCGGCGCACGCCGTTCTTCAAGTTCTTCCTGAAAAAGGAGCTGATCTGGGTGCCGTTCCTGGGGTTGGCCTGGTGGGCCCTGGATTACCCGTTCATGAAGCGCTACACCAAGGCGTTCCTGGCGAAAAATCCGCAGCTGGCGGGCCAGGACCTGAAAATCACCCAACAAGCCTGCGAGCTGTTCAAGCGCCAGCCAGTCACCGTGGTCAATTACCTGGAAGGCACGCGTTTTAGCGACGCCAAGCACGCACAGCAGAATTCGCCGTTCACTCGCCTGCTCAAGCCCAAGGCCGGCGGCGTAGCATTCGTCCTGGCGGCGATGGGCGAACAGTTGGATGCAATCCTCGACGTCACCGTGGTGTATCCACAGGACAGGATTCCGGGTTTCTGGGACCTGATCAGCGGCGCGGTGCCCCGCGTGATCGTGGATATCCGCACCCGCGAGCTGGACCCGGCATTGTGGCAGGGGGATTACGAGAACGATCCGGCGTTTCGCCAGACCGTCCAGAACTGGGTCAACCAGCTCTGGATGGAGAAGGATGCGCGCATCGACGCGCTGCGCGCGGGGCGCCCTTAGCTGCCGGTACCCCAGGCCTGGGCCAGTTTGCCGAGCAGGGAACTGTCGGCACCCTGTCCGCCCAGGTACTGCAGGATCACCGGGGCAAACTGACCGATCATGCCACTGTCCATGCCCAGCGCGCTGAACGCAGTGTTCAGGTCGCTGGTGGTCTTCACGTTGCCCAACAGACCGTCGAGACCCGAGGTCTTGCTGCCGCCATTCTGGCCGAGCATGCCACTCAGCGCCCCGAGGCTGTCCAACGAGTTGCCGCCAGACAGCTTGTCCAGGCCAGGCACGCTTTTGCTCAGTTGCGAATAATCACCAGCGCCCAACTGATTCTTGGCCAACCCCAGCATCGCGCCGGTCCCGCCGACAGCTTGCTCGGGCGTGATATTCAACTGCGAGGTCAACGCGCTGAGCAAACCAGCGGTTTCGGACGTGGGGGCCGCGGCGGCGGCCTTGTTGCCGCCCTGCATGCCGGAGATCGCATTGGCCGCGTCACCCAGACTGAAACCGGCTGCCAGCACCGGACCGGCTGCCAGGCTCATCAGGCAGGAAAGGGCCAAACCGCGTGAAATTTTCATCGAGACAACCTCTGAATTCAGGAGCCACACCCCACATGCGGGTAGGCAGAAGCACGCATTTGACCGGGACCTTGCGGGGATTGTTCCGTGGCTGAAGGCACCTGCAGATTTGTTCAGGAACACTGCTCTTTCAACGAAAACGGCTCCAGGCAAGGCGATTTGACATCACCCGCCCCCGTAATCATTGCGCCAACTCCGGAACCTGGCGCTGTTCTCAGGGTCAATTTCACTACTGAGAATGCCCCTAGCAGTTAAAGCAAAGAGCCATTACTGGCCGCTGCGCATTGCACTCAACCACTGTCAGGAAAAGCCTTATGACACACGTGATTGACCACAAACCCAGCTTCTGGACCCGTCCACGCTTGTTCGTTGGCGTTTGCGCCGTGGTGATCGCCGGTATCGGTGGCGCGCTCTACACCCAGGACGGCGTCAAGTCCGCGGCAACCCTGGTAACCACCACTCAGCAGCCCGCCGCGCAAATCATGGCCCACAAGGATTACCTGGAGGTTGAACCGATTGCGTCCACCGCGCCGGAACCGGACCGCAGCCTCGAACTGTGGGCCCTTCCCGCCGGCGGCACACCGGTCTCCCTGGGCCTGTTGCCGGAAGACGGCAAAGGCATCATCGGCCTCAACCCCCGCCAGCAGGAAACCATCAGCAAGCCGGTGGAACTGATGGTCAGCTCGGAAAGCAAGGGTGGCTCGCTGAGCAAACAACCGACGGGCCCGACGGTCTATCAAGGCGCGCTGGCCGCTCGCTGAACGCCTGACACCGCACAAAAAAGGGCGACCCGAGGGTCGCCCTTTCATTTGCCCGAGATTCAGGCAGCGCTGAACAGTTTGTGCGGGTCGATCACGAATTTCTTCGGTACGCCAGCATCGAACTCGCCGTAGCCACGCGGGGCATCGTCCAGGCTGATGACCTGTACTCCGACGATTTCGGCGATGTTGATGCGGTCCCACATGATCGCCTGCATCAGCTGGCGGTTGTACTTCATCACCGGCGTCTGGCCGGTGTGGAAGCTGTGGGACTTGGCCCAGCCGAGGCCGAAGCGGATGCTCAGGCTGCCCATTTTCGCGGCGGCGTCCACAGCACCTGGATCTTCGGTAACGTACAGGCCGGGAATACCGATCTTGCCCGCCACGCGCACCACGCCCATCAGCGAGTTGAGCACGGTGGCCGGCGCTTCGGCCTTGACGCCGTCGTGGCCGTGGCCGCGCGCTTCGAAGCCCACGCAGTCGACGGCACAGTCGACTTCAGGCTCGCCCAGCAGGGCCGCGATTTGTTCGTGCAGGGGCGTGTCGGTGGACAGGTCGACCACTTCAAAGCCTTGCGCCTTGGCGTGGGCCAGGCGGATCGAGTTGACGTCGCCGACGATCACCACCGCCGCGCCCAGCAGGCGTGCGGAAGCGGCGGCCGCCAGGCCGACCGGACCGGCACCGGCGATGTAGACGGTGCTGCCCGGCCCGACGCCCGCCGTCACCGCACCGTGATAACCGGTCGGCAGAATGTCGGAGAGGCAGGTCAGGTCGCGGATTTTTTCCATGGCCTTGTCGCGGTCCGGCAGCTTCAGCAGGTTGAAGTCAGCGTACGGCACCAGCACGTACTCGGCCTGGCCGCCGGTCCAGTCGCCCATGTCGACATAACCGTACGCGCCACCGGCACGGGCCGGGTTGACGCTCAGGCAGACGCCGGTGTGCTGTTCCTTGCAAGAACGGCAGCGGCCGCACGCGACGTTGAACGGCACCGACACCAGATCACCGATTTTCAGGTTCTCGACGTCACTGCCCTTCTCGATCACTTCACCGGTGATTTCGTGACCCAGCACCAGGCCGGTCTGGGCGGTGGTACGGCCGCGCACCATGTGCTGGTCGGAGCCGCAGATGTTAGTGGAAACCACGCGCAAGATGACGCCGTGCTCAATCTTCCTGCCACGGGGGTCCTGCATTTTGGGATAGTCGATTTTCTGTACTTCGACCTGGCCATTGCCGAGATACACGACACCACGATTACCAGACATGTCAGTCACCTCTGTATTTGTTGTTGGAACGAGAGTGGAATGAGCTTCAAGCGGCAAGTTGCAAGCCGCGAGAAGTGTGCAGTACCGCTTTTTCTTGCGGCTTGAAGCTTGCAGCTTGCCACTAAAGAACGACCGTCCTGTTAGCGTTCAGAAATACACGTTTTTCGATGTGATAACCCACGGCGCGGGCCAAGGTGAGCCCTTCGATATCCCGCCCCTTGGCAATCAGGTCCTCGGGGTAGTGACTATGGTCCACCACCTCGACGCCCTGGGCGATGATCGGACCTTCGTCCAGGTCGTTGTTGATGTAATGCGCGGTGGCGCCCACCAGTTTCACCCCCTTGTTATAGGCCTGGTGATACGGCTTCGCGCCCTTGAACCCCGGCAACAACGAGTGGTGGATATTGATCGCTTTGCCATCCAGCTTGCGGCACAGCTCCGGCGACAGCACTTGCATATAACGCGCAAGGATCACCAGCTCGGCGCCGGTGTCTTCAACCACTTGCCATACCTGACGCTCCTGGGACGGTTTGTCGTTGGGGTCGAGGGGGAAATGGTAGTAGGGAATCTGATGCCAGTCGGCCAAAGGCTTGAGATCGGGGTGATTGGAGACCACCGCAACCACATCCATCGACAGTTGACCGATACGCTGGCGGTAGAGCAAGTCGTTCAGGCAGTGATCGGCCTTGGAGACCATGATCACGACTTTTGGCCGATAGTTCGGCGCCACAAGTTCGAAGATCATGCCAAAGGCTTCGCCACGGCTGGTTAAGCCATCGCGGAACGCCTGTTCGTCGAAACCGTCCGGTTGGCGAAACTCTACCCGGATGAAAAAACGGCCCGAGAGCCGGTCATCGAAGGAGTGGTGCTCAGTGACGTAGCAACCCTGTTCGAACAGGTAGCGAGTGACCGCGTCCACCGTGCCGAGCACGCTGGGGCAGTCGGCGGTCAAAATCCATGTATCGGGTGCGCGGCTCATGGTGCGGTGGCTCCTTTAATACGGTGGGTGTCAGGGGGATCGCCCCTCACCCTAACCCTCTCCCCAAAGGGGAGAGGGAACTGACCGAGGTGTTCAGTCTTTATGCTGCGACCTGCAATATCGAGTCGGACTCAAACCTGGAGAACGACCGGGATCAGCCCCCTCTCCCCTTCGGGGAGAGGGTTGGGGTGAGGGGTTGGCTCTCAGGCTTGGACGCTCAGGCCATACTCGGCCGATGCATCCTGCAACCACAACCACCAGTAATCCGAGAAACTGCGCCGGATCAACAGCTCCCAGGTATCTTCGGCGGTATGCCGGATCACCAGTTGCGACTTGGCGAACACCGTGCCGACGGCCTTGCCCACCGGGAAATTCGTCGGATGCACGTCATAGCTGGTGGACTTCATCAGCACATCACGCACATTCGAGCCACTCAGTTCGAGGATCTGCTGGCCGCCGCTGACATTGACGATCTGGATATGCAGATCCCCCAGTGCCTCACGCAGATTTTTCTCGGCGGCAAACTCTTCGCCGCTCGGCACGATCAACAGCCACTCATCCGGGCCAAGCCATTGCAGGCTGGTTTCGCCCTTGACGATGACCGCCAAGGCGCCCGGCAACTCGATGCCCAGCGCTTTGTGGATGCCGGCGGCAAACGCCGCGTCATGCCCGTCGCCACGAATGGTCAGGTGGCCGAGGAGTTTCTTTTCACGCACGGTCACGCCGGCGTTTTTGCGCCCCTTGCCCGCGAGGCTGGCGAGGTCGGCATGGTGCAGCGACGACTCGGCCTTGGCGTCGGTGGTGGGGCGTTGTTGGTACACATTGGCTGCTGTCATAGAGCACCTGTTCTGAATTCTGTGGTGAATCTACTGCCGCCTTCGCGAGCAAGCCCGCTCCCACAGGGAAAACGCATTCCAACTGTGGGAGCTGGCTTGCCTGCGATGCAGGCGACTCGGTCCATCAGATGTTCTGGCGTTCGCCTTTCGGGTCAAAGAACACCGAAGACACAATCTCCGCCTCGATCACACTGCCATCCGCCAACGGTGAGAAAACCCGCTCACCGATACGCTTCAAGCCGCCCTTGACCACGCCCATGGCAAACGAATAGCCGAGGGAGTTGTGGGCATAACTTGAGGTGACGTGGCCGACCATCTTCATCGGGATTGTCTGTTTGGCGTCGAACACCAACTGCGCGCCTTCCGGCAACCACACCTTCGGATCGATCGGCTTCAGGCCCACCAGTTGCTTGCGCTCTTCACGCACGCAGTCTTCGCGGTTCATCCCGCGCCAGCCGATCCACGAGAACGGCTTGGTACGCCCGACGCACCAGCCCATGTTCAGGTCGTCCGGGGTCATCGAACCGTCAGTGTCTTGCCCGACGATGATGAAGCCCTTCTCGGCCCGCAGCACGTGCATGGTCTCGGTGCCGTACGGGGTCAGGTTGTACTTTTTGCCGGCCTCGACGATCTGTTCCAGCACGCCCATGGCGTAGTCGGCCTGCACGTTGACTTCGTACGACAGCTCGCCGGTAAACGAGATTCGGAACACCCGCGCCGGCACGCCGCCGACCAGACCTTCCTTCCAGGTCATGAACGGGAAACCGTCCTTGTCCAGGTCGATGTCGGTGACTTCACTCAGCAACTTGCGACTGTTGGGGCCGGACAAGGTCATGGTCGCCCAATGGTCGGTGACCGAGGTGAAGTACACCTTGAGGTCCGGCCATTCGGTTTGCTGGTAGATTTCCAGCCACTGCAACACGCGGGCCGCACCGCCGGTGGTGGTGGTCATCAGGAAGTGGTTGTCGGCCAGACAGGCGGTGACGCCGTCGTCGAAAACCATGCCGTCTTCCTTGCACATCAGACCGTAGCGCGCCTTGCCCACGTCAAGCTTGGTCCAGGCGTTGCTGTAGATGCGGTTGAGGAACTCGCGGGCATCCGGGCCCTGGATATCGATCTTGCCGAGGGTCGAGGCATCGAGCAGGCCGACGCTGTCGCGCACCGCCAGGCATTCGCGTTTCACCGCGGCATGCAGGTCTTCACCGTTGCGCGGGAAGTACCAAGGACGTTTCCACTGGCCGACGTCTTCAAACTCGGCGGCGTTTTTCACGTGCCAGGCATGCAACGCGGTGTAGCGCACCGGCTCGAAGATGTGCCCACAGTGGCGGCCCGCTACGGCGCCGAAGGTGACCGGCGTGTAGTTGGGACGAAACATGGTGGTGCCCATCTGCGGGATGGTCACGTTCAGCGAACGGGCGGCAATCGCCAGGCCGTTGACGTTACCCAACTTGCCCTGGTCGGTGCCGAAGCCCAGTGCGGTGTAGCGTTTGACGTGTTCCACCGACTCGAAACCTTCGCGGGTCGCCAGTTCGATGGCGGCGGCGGTCACGTCGTTTTGCAGGTCGACAAATTGCTTCGGCGCCCGTGCGGTAGCTTTTTCGTGAGGCACCTGGAACAGCGCCAGGGTTGGCTCTTCCAGACGGCTCAGGGCTTTGGGCAGCGTGCCCTCGACCGGCGCAAAACCGGCTTCGCTGGCCGCGCGCACGCCGCCTTCAAAACCGTCTGCCAGGGAATCGCCCAGGCCGTAGACGCCATTGATGCCGCCGACGCACACGCGTTTCTGTGGGGCTTCGCCCGGTACAAAACCGAGGATATCTTCACGCCAGGTCGGCTTGCCGCCCAAGTGCGAGGCCAAGTGCACCACCGGGCTGTAGCCTCCGGAACTGGCGACCAGGTCGCAATCCAGCCATTCGCCGGGGCTGGTGACTGTGTGTGCCTTGACGTCGATGGCCGCGATCCGTGCAGCGGTCACGTGTTTGCTGCCACGGGCTTCGATCACTGCGCTGCCGGTAAGGATGCGAATCCCTTTGGCGCGGGCTTCTTCCACCAGCGCGCCGCGCGGGTTGGGACGCGCGTCAGCCACCGCGACCACTTGCAGGCCGGCATCGAACCAGTCCAGCGCAACGCGATAGGCGTGATCGTTGTTGGTCGACAACACCAGCTTCTTGCCCGGCGCCACGCCGTAGCGGCGCACATAGGTGGAAACCGCACCCGCCAGCATGTTGCCCGGTACGTCGTTGTTGCCATACACCAGCGGACGCTCGCACGCCCCGGTCGCCAGCACCACACGCTTGGCGCGTACCCGGTTGATACGTTGGCGCACCTGGCCAATCGGCGCACGATCACCGAGGTGGTCGGTCAGGCGTTCGTGAATGGTCAGGAAGTTATGGTCGTGGTAACCGTTGACCGTGGCGCGTGGCAGCAGCACCACGTCCGGCAAGGCTTTCAGTTCGGCAACGACACTCGCGACCCACTCGGCAGCCGGCTTGCCGTCGAGGCTTTCGCGGGAATCGAGCAGCGTGCCGCCGAACTCTTCCTGCTCATCGGCGATGATCACGCGGGCGCCGCTGCGCGCGGCCGCCAATGCAGCGGCCAGCCCCGCAGGACCTGCGCCGACGACCAGCACGTCGCAATGACGGTTGAGGTTATCGTAGGTGTCCGGATCGTTTTCGGTCGGCGAACGGCCAAGACCGGCAGCTTTACGAATGTACTTTTCGTAGGTCATCCAGAACGATTGCGGGTACATGAAGGTTTTGTAGTAGAACCCCGGCGGCATCAGCTTGCCGCCGACCTTGCCGAGAATACCCATCATGTCGTTATTGACGCTCGGCCAGCCGTTGGTGCTGGTGGCGACGAGGCCTTGGTACAGCGCCTGTTGCGTGGCGCGCACATTGGGAATCTGCGTGGCTTCGGTGGCACCGATCTGCAGCACCGCGTTCGGCTCTTCGGCGCCGGCGGCGTAGATGCCGCGTGGACGCGAGTACTTGAAGCTGCGACCGATGATATCGACGCCATTGGCCAGCAAGGCGGCGGCCAGCGTGTCGCCTTCATAGCCTTTGTAGCTCTGGCCGTTGAACGTGAACGTGAGGACTTTATTCCGGTCGATCCGGCCGCCGTTGGACAGGCGATTGATCTGGCTCATACCTTCTCTCCAGAAGCCTTGGCGGTGAATTGCGGCTTGGCGCCAATCTTGTAGGTTTCAAGAATCTCGTAGGTCACGGTGTCGCGGGTGGCGTTGAAGTACTGGCGGCAACCGGCGGCATGGATCCACAACTCATGGTGCAGGCCACGAGGGTTATCGCGGAAGAACATGTAGTCGCCCCACTCTTCGTCGGTGCAGGCATTCGGGTCCAGAGGGCGCGGGATGTGCGCCTGGCCAGAGGCATGGAATTCCTCTTCGGAGCGCAGCTCGCCACAATGAGGACAGAAGATATGCAACATAGGAATTTCTCCTGTTAGTGGGCGACGGCCGCAGCGCCGTGTTCGTCGATCAACGCACCGTTGTGGAAACGGTCGATGGAGAAAGGTGCGGCCAGCGGGTGCATTTCACCCTTGGCCAGGCTGGCGGCAAACACGTTGCCCGAGCCCGGAGTGGCCTTGAAGCCACCGGTGCCCCAACCGCAGTTGAAAAACATGTTCGGCACCGGGGTCTTGGAGATGATCGGGCAGGCGTCCGGCGTGGTGTCGACGATGCCGCCCCATTGGCGGTTCATGCGCACCCGCGAGAGCACCGGGAACATCTCGACGATGGCCTGCACGGTGTGCTCGATCACCGGGTACGAGCCGCGCTGGCCGTAGCCGTTGTAGCCATCGATACCGGCGCCGATCACCAGGTCGCCCTTGTCGGACTGGCTGATGTAGCCGTGTACGGCGTTGGACATGATCACGCTGTCGATGATCGGTTTGATCGGCTCCGACACCAGCGCTTGCAGCGGGTGGGATTCGATCGGCAGGCGGAAGCCCGCAAGCCCCGCCATATGCCCGGAGTTACCGGCCGTCACCACACCGACGCGCTTGGCGCCGATAAAGCCTTTGTTGGTTTCCACGCCGATGCACACGCCGTTTTCCTTGCGGAAACCGATCACTTCGGTCTGCTGGATCAAGTCCACGCCGAGTGCGTCGGCGGCGCGGGCAAAACCCCAGGCCACGGCATCGTGACGGGCCACGCCGCCACGCCGTTGCACGGTGGCGCCAAGAACCGGGTAGCGGGTGTTTTTCGAGCAGTCGAGGTACGGAATCTCATCGGCCACTTGCTGGGCATTGAGCAGTTCGCCGTCCACGCCGTTGAGGCGGTTGGCGCTGACGCGGCGCTCGGAATCGCGGATGTCCTGCAGGGTATGGCACAGGTTGTAGACGCCACGCTGGGAGAACATCACGTTGTAGTTCAAGTCCTGGGACAGGCCTTCCCAGAGTTTCATCGCGTGTTCGTAAAGGTGCGCCGACTCGTCCCACAGGTAGTTGGAACGCACGATCGTGGTATTACGCGCAGTGTTGCCACCGCCCAGCCAGCCCTTCTCGACCACGGCCACGTTGGTGATGCCGTGCTCTTTCGCCAGGTAGTACGCCGTCGCCAGACCATGCCCGCCACCGCCGACGATGACCACGTCGTAGAGCTTTTTCGGCGTGGGCGTGCGCCACATGCGCTGCCAGTTTTCGTGATGGCTGAGTGAGTGCTTGAAGAGGCCGAAGCCCGAGTAGCGTTGCATAGTCATTACTCCAAAACCGCGCTCAGCGATAAACCGGGAAATCAGCGCACAGGGCGGACACATGCTTGGCCACGTTGGCCTCGACATCAGCGTCGCCGAGGTTGTCGAGGATGTCGCAGATCCAGCCTGCCAACTCGGTGCACTGCGGCACTTTGAAACCGCGCGTGGTCACCGCCGGGGTGCCGATGCGCAGACCCGACGTCACGAACGGCGACTGTGGATCATTCGGCACCGCGTTCTTGTTGACGGTGATATGCGCGCGACCCAGGGCGGCGTCCGCCTCTTTGCCGGTGAGGCCCTGACGGATCAGGCTGACCAGGAACAGGTGATTATCGGTACCGCCGGACACTACATCGTAGCCGCGTTTGATAAACACGCCGGCCATGGCCTGGGCGTTGTCGATCACCTGCTGCTGATACGCCTTGAAGCCAGGCTCCTGCGCTTCCTTGAAGCACACTGCCTTGCCAGCGATCACGTGCATCAACGGGCCGCCCTGGGCACCGGGGAATACGGCAGCGTTGAGTTTCTTTTCAATCTCTTCGTTGGCCTTGGCCAGGATCAGCCCGCCACGCGGACCGCGCAGGGTCTTGTGGGTGGTGGTGGTGACCACATCGGCGTACGGCAGCGGGTTCGGGTACAGGCCGGCGGCGACCAGGCCGGCGACGTGGGCCATGTCGACGAACAACAGCGCACCGACCTTGTCGGCAATCTGACGGAAGCGCGGGAAATCCAGGGTTTTCGAGTAGGCAGAGAAGCCCGCGACCAACATCTTCGGCTTGTGCTCGACGGCCAGGCGCTCGACTTCGTCGTAATCGATCAGGCCGGTGTCGGTGTTGATCCCGTATTGCACGGCGTTGTACAGCTTGCCCGAGGACGACACCTTGGCGCCGTGGGTCAAGTGCCCGCCGTGAGCCAGACTCATGCCGAGAATGGTGTCACCGGCGTTCAACAGTGCCAGGTATACCGCGCTGTTGGCGGAGGAACCGGAATGCGGCTGGACGTTGGCGTAATCGGCACCGAACAGCTGCTTGGCACGCTCGATGGCCAGGGCTTCGACCTTGTCCACGTGCTCGCAACCACCGTAATAACGCTTGCCCGGATAACCTTCAGCGTACTTGTTGGTGAGGCCGCTGCCTTGAGCCTCCATCACGCGCTTGCTGGTGTAGTTCTCTGACGCGATCAGCTCGATATGATCTTCCTGACGCTGTTCCTCGGCATTCATCGCCGCCAACAGTGCGTCGTCATATCCTTGGATCTGGTCTTGTTTGCTGAACATCGCGTCTCTCCCAGCCTTTCGTATTGTTGAGGCCCGTGCAGGGCCCTTTGATGCGATGGTAGGGCTGGCTTGAAGAGGTCAAATGCCTACGGGCGCCACGCAAAGGTGCGTTTACGACATTGCACGAGCGCCACAGAAAAAATGTGGGAGCGGGCTTGCTCGCGAAGGCGGCGGGTCAGCCAATACATGTGCTGACTGATGCACCGCTATCGCGAGCAAGCCCGCTCCCACAGGGGGCTAGAGGGTGATTTGGCGGATGAGTAGCAGCAGCAGGAAATGCAGAGGGTAAAGCGCATACGCCCAGCGGCGCATGGCCGGTGGCGAGGCGTTTGCGGCATGTCGCAACAGGACCAGGCCGGCCAGTGGCGCGATCAGGCAAGCGACCAACCCCGACAATGCGACGACGTTGGCACTCTCGAGCAGAACGTGCCATTGGTTGGCGGCCACGCAGACCAGTCCCGGCAACAGGCTGAAATACCATGGCCGACGGAACACCAACAGCATTGCCAGCGGCAGCAATACGCCGAAGAACCCGAACATCAGGTGCGTGGAAAACACAGCCGCCATTGCGACGGCGATCAGCGCCAAACCTCGATCAAAAAGCGTCTTCTGCTGCCATCCCCGGGCAACCAGTAACCCCAGCGCCAGGCTCGGTAACACGTTGAGCGTCGCGGCATCGGCGATGAACATCCGATACGGCACCTCACTGATCACGCTGAACAGCAGCAGCCAACCCAGGTAACGCCATTGAAAGGTCGGCGAGGCATCCTTGACCCGGTGCAGGTTCGCTGCAATCGCCAGGCAAAACCACGGGAACGCCAGGCGGCCCGGTACATACAGCCCGTCAAGACTCAACCCGATATAACGCAGGTGATCCAGCACCATGCACAGCAGTGCCAGCCATTTGAGCAGGTCGAGCGCGCCATCGCGGAGTCGCCTTACAGGAATCGTTTCAGTACCGTGCATAATTCCCCACAGACTTTGCATGAACACTGCGTGCGCACGCTGGATATTCTTGGTTAAAGTGCGCACCAATATCGATCACAGGAACAGGCCATGACTGACAAGAGCCAACAATTCGCCAGCGACAACTATTCCGGTATCTGTCCGGAAGCCTGGGCCGCCATGGAACTCGCCAACCAGGGCCATCAACGTGCGTATGGCGATGATGAATGGACCCATCGCGCCGCCGACGGTTTCCGCAAACTGTTCGAAACCGACTGCGAAGTGTTCTTCGCCTTCAACGGCACCGCGGCCAACTCCCTGGCGCTGTCTTCACTGTGCCAGAGCTACCATAGCGTGATTTGCTCGGAAACCGCCCACGTCGAAACCGACGAATGCGGCGCGCCGGAGTTTTTCTCCAACGGCTCCAAGCTGCTCGTCGCCCGCACCGAAAACGGCAAGCTGACGCCGGAGTCGATCCGCGAGATCGCCCTCAAGCGCCAGGACATTCACTACCCCAAGCCTCGCGTTGTCACCCTGACCCAAGCCACCGAAGTGGGCAGCGTCTACACCCCGGAAGAAATCCGCGCCATCAGCGTGACGTGCAAGGAGCTGGGGTTGAACCTGCATATGGACGGCGCGCGGTTCTCCAACGCCTGCGCGTTCCTCGGCTGTTCACCCGCCGACCTGACCTGGAAAGCCGGCGTCGACGTGCTGTGCTTTGGCGGCACCAAGAACGGCATGGCGGTGGGCGAAGCGATCCTGTTCTTCAACCACAAGCTGGCCGAGGACTTCGACTACCGCTGCAAACAGGCGGGACAGTTGGCCTCGAAAATGCGCTTCCTGTCGGCGCCTTGGGTCGGCCTGCTGGAAAACGACGCCTGGCTCAAACATGCCCGGCATGCCAACCACTGCGCACAGTTGCTCAGCCACCTGGTGGCGGACATTCCGGGAGTTGAGTTGATGTTCCCGGTACAGGCCAACGGCGTGTTCCTGCAACTGTCCGAACCGGCCATCGCCGCGCTGACAGCCAAGGGCTGGCGCTTCTACACCTTTATCGGCAAGGGTGGCGCGCGGTTCATGTGTGCGTGGGACACCGAAGAGGCGCGCGTGCGGGAACTGGCGGCGGATATTCGGGAAGTGATGGGCGCCTGATACCGGCGCGGGCTCCACCTGTGGCGAGGAAGCTCGCCCCAGGTGGCGCCCGCCTATCAGAACTCGATGCGCACGTCGCCCTTCGGCACGCTGCAGCACGACAGGATGTAGCCTTCGGCTTCGTCTTCCTCGGTGATCCCGCCGTTGTGCTCCATCTCCACTTCACCGCCCAGCTTCATCACCTTGCAGGTGCCGCAGATGCCCATGCCGCAGGCTTTGGGGATCAGCAGGCCAAGCTTGGCCGCCGCGGCGTGGACCGTCTCGCCCGGGGCCACGCGAATGCTCTTGCCCGACGAAATGAACTCCACCTGGTGCAGATCCGCCAGGTCGATTTCCGGGGCATCCGCCGCTTGTTCGGCTTGTTCCACCGCATCGGCACGGGCTTCGGCCGGCGTCGCGCCAAACGATTCCTCGTGGTAGCGGCTCATGTCGAAGCCATTGGCTTCCAGCAGGCGCTTGACCGCGTTCATGTACGGCGTGGGGCCGCAGCAGAACACTTCACGCTCAAGGAAGTCCGGCACCATCAGTTCGAGCATTTTCTGGTTCAGATAACCGCGATAACCGGCCCATGGCTCACCCAACCCGTGCTTTTCGCAAATCAGGTGCAGGCTGAAGTTATCGATCCGCGACGCCATGTGTTCCAGCTCGCGGTGGTAAATGATGTCTTTGGGCGTGCGGGCGCTGTGGACAAACACCATGTCGACATTGGCGTTGGTGTCGTAATACCAACGCGCCATGGACATCACCGGTGTGATACCCACGCCACCACTGAGGTACAGCACTTTCGGATTGGTGTAGTCGATGGCATTAAACAGGCCGACCGGCCCGTGCACCGCCAGCTCTTGCCCTTCGTGAAGCGTGTCGTGCAACCAATTGGAGACACGGCCGCCCGGCACGCGCTTGATGGTCACCGAGAAGCTGTAGGGCACCGACGGCGAACTGGAAATGGTGTAGGAGCGCATGATCGGCTGACCTTCGATTTCCAGCTCCAGGGTGACGAACTGCCCAGGCTTGAAGAAGAACAGGATCGGCTGGTCGGCCATGAAGCAAAACGTGCGCACGTCCCAGGTTTCCTGGATGACTTTGACGCAACGGACTATATGACGACCATTGGCCCAGGTCTGGGTAGTGACCGGATTCAGGAAGCTGTTGGACATGCTGTTCTCCACTGCCGTACGTCGGCTTTATGCTGGCGATTCTGCGTAAGGCGAGATTCGTCCATTTACCTGCCAGCGACATTCACATACTTATCGCAACCAGCCCCTATACCACTGGGGTTGCGCGTCGGGAACAGAGTGGGGCATGTCGCTCATGGACAAGGTTGCCGACAACGCCGGGCCCACACTCGCACCCATCAAATACACATTTTTACGCCTTGCAATGCACTAACCGTAGCCACTTATCCCGGCCACACAGAATGGCCTTGAGGACACATACGATGGACGTCACCGCAACCTTAAGCCTCGGCGATCCGCTGGAACCCGCACGCAAGGCCACCGCGCAAATGCTGCAAGAGCGCGAGCGCACCTTTTCCCTGCCCCAGCCGTTTTACTCTGATGAACGGCTGTTTGATATCGACATGCAGGAGATCTTCCAGAAAGAATGGCTGATCGCCGGCATGACCTGCGAAATCCCCGCCAAAGGCAACTACTTGACCCTGCAAGTGGGCAAGAACCCGATCATCGTGATCCGCGGCGCCGAAGGCGTGGTGCACGCGTTCCACAACGTCTGCCGCCATCGCGGTTCACGCTTGTGCACCAGCGACAAGGGCAAGGTCGCCAAGCTGGTCTGCCACTACCACCAGTGGACGTACGAACTGGACGGTCGCCTGTTGTTCGCCGGCACCGAGATGGGCGCCGACTTCGACATGAAGCAATATGGCCTCAAGCCCGTGAACGTGAAGACCGCGGGGGGCTATATTTTCATCAGCCTGGCCGAAAACCCGCCGGCCATCGATGATTTCCTGGCGACGCTGACCCATTACATGGAACCGTACGACATGGAAAACACCAAGGTGGCGGTGCAAACCACCTTGAGGGAACAAGCCAACTGGAAACTGGTGCTGGAAAACAACCGCGAGTGCTACCACTGCAACGCGTCGCACCCCGAGCTGTTGAAAACCCTGCTGGAATGGGACGACGTCACCGACCCGCGCGCCGACCAGGCTTTCAAGGACCACGTGGCCGCCTCCGCCGCCGCCTGGGATGCGGAAAAAATCCCTTACGCCCACGCCAGCTTCGGCCTGCGCAACCGTATCGTGCGCATGCCACTGCTCAAAGGCACTGTGTCGATGACCCTCGACGGCAAGCAAGGCTGCCAGAAGCTCATGGGCCGGATCAAAAACCCGGACCTCGGCTCGATGCGCATCCTGCACCTGCCCCACTCGTGGAACCACTGCATGGGCGATCACATCATCGCCTTTACCGTGTGGCCGATCAGCGCCCAGGAAACCCTGGTCACCACCAAATGGCTGGTCCACAAGGATGCCGTGGAAGGCGTGGATTACGACGTCGAGCGCATGCGCCAGGTATGGGACGCCACTAACGACCAGGACCGACGCCTGGCCGAAGAGAACCAGCGCGGGATCAACTCCACCGCTTACCAGCCCGGGCCGTACTCCAAGACGTACGAGTTTGGCGTGGTGAACTTTGTGGATTGGTACAGCGAACGGATGCTGAACAACCTGGGCGCTGAACCTGCGGCGTACCTCAAAGGCGTCGCGGCTCACGAATAACTGAGCCACCGGCAACCAAAATGTGGGGGCCGGCTTACTTGCGATCGTGGTGTATCAGCCAACTGAGTTGTTGAATGACACTACGCTATCGCGAGCAAGCCCGCTTCCACACGCAGATTTGCGCTGTACAAAAAACATCCAACAATGCGCAGGCCCTCTGATATTCACGCTCCCAGCCTTTACCCAACAACTTATCCACAGAGCCACCCACAGCAATTGTGGGCAACTGCCCTTCTCTCTCGAAATAAAATCAAGAAAATCCGTGACTTATTCAAAAACCGCGTATTTATCCCTGCCTGATCACTTTTTGATCTAAAGCCCTGAAGCCACGGTTCATGTGGGCTGCAGCGGTACGCGAACACCTTATCCACAGAAGCACCAACAGACTTTGGGGGCAACTTTGGCCGACCTGTGGAAAACCTGTTAAAGCCAAGCAGAATCGGGGCTTGGAGGGGATTTAAAGGCTGAATGTACGATATTGATCAGATTTTGACCAAACAAGTAAAAGCCTCTGTCTACGCGGTCTGCAGCGGATAGCAAACATCTTATCCACAGAAGCACCAACAGACTTTGGGGGCAAGTCGAGATCGGGATTTTGCTTTTTCCACAGAAAAACCCGAGTAAAAACCGAAGGTTATGTTGATCAGTTTTCGTACAGTGGGCTGCGGGCCTTTATTTGCCTGGGGTCCAAGGAGCCGCGAACAGGTTATCCACAGATGCGCCAACAGGGATTGTGGGTAACCAGTGATCACAACGTGTTGGTCGCCCTCCAGCGCAGATTAAGACCGTTCTGTAGGACATAGACTTCTGTCGCTAAGGACGCTTCCTTTTCGTCGCTGACGGGCCTGCCTGTGGGCTTGAGAACGGGTCGCGTTCGTCGTCTTATTTCCAGTGCCCTGTTGGCGAACCGGAGAGAAACACGGATGAATAAAGGATATTTCATTGGCCTGGGTGACAAGACCACCTGCGGCGGCGAAGTGCTGGATGGTGATAAAAGAATCAATTTCTATGGCCTGCTTCATGCTTGCGAAGGTGACCGGGTCACCTGTGGCAAGAACGGCGAGACGTATAAGATCCTCGGCGGCATTTCCCACATGAACAGTCATGGCAGGCTTATGGCTGGCACGCTGGACAGCGTCAGCGGTTGCCCTTGCCAAGCCCGACTGATTCCTTCGGTGTCCACGGCCTCCTACAGCAGCCTCAGCGCTGCACCGCGAGCCGCTGAAGCGGCCCCAGCCACTCGTTCTGTGGCGCCGCATCAAGCCAATTTCACCCCTTCGAACACGCCAGCCCCAACGCCATTCACCAGCCTGCAGGGCCAGGAACCGGGTTTCTATATTGCGCCCAAAAGCATGACCCGCGAAGCACTGGAAGCCACGCTGTTCCCGGTGCGCGATCCGGCGGTGATGAGCAAGTTCCAAGCGCTCAATCCGAATGTCGGCGATGTGAAAGCCGGCTCGATGATTGTGCTCAGCGACCCGCACAACATGTCCTGCACCTACCCGGAAGCGCAATTGATGCAGGCCGCGCAACAGGTCCAGGCGTCCCTCGATCCCCTGACACCGGAGGAGGCCGAGTTCATGCTCCGCCACGCGGCTGAAATCGCCAGCTTTAGCGGGCAGACCTCAACCTGGCTTGGCGTCAGCGCGGTGGTGATGGAAAAGCACCTGAGCAACCTGCGCGACACCCTGCAAGCCATGGAGCGCTTGCATCAGGAAAGCTATCGTCAGCACGGCCACCTGAAATCACCGCAGTTCTTCGCCGATCGCCGACACCTGATCAACCAACTGGATGCCCACCTGTTGAACTCCACTCGATTGCGTGGCCAGACAACCTTGGGCGACCACCCGAAGTTGAAAGCGGCGCTGGGCATTTCCAGCAAGAGTCTGGTGCATCACTGGAACAAGGCCGGTGCACCGGGGCAGATTCCGGGCTATGCCACCCATGTGGAAGCGACCAGTCGTGCGGCCAAGTACATGACGGCGGGGGGGTATATCGGTATCGGGATGGGTGGCGTGTCTTCGTTACTGGCGATTCAGCAGGTGTGTAACGGCGATTCTGGAGAGGCGTGTAAGAGGGTCAAGTTTACGGAAGGGGGGAAGTTTGGCGGATCCACCGCTGTTGGTACTTGGGGTGGTAGGGCTGGCCAACTTGCCAGTGGTCCGATCTGCGTGGCGCTTGGTGTTTCTACGGGTATAGGAGGGGTTGTGTGTGTCGCGGCCTTGGTAGGGGCTAGCGCTTGGGTGGGTACAACTCTCGGTGGCATGGGTGGCGAATACATGGGTGAGAAAGTCTACGAGGTTACTCAGCCGTGACGAGTATCGACACTTGGTCTCCCTGGATTGCGATTATTGTCACTGGTGGCCCATTTCTGCTTGGAATATTGAGTACGGCATTCAGTCTGTACCTGAGCCGCTGCCACCTGGACGCCATCAAGGACGCCTTGAAGAACAGCCGTTATATCTATATTTGGGGATCAAGCCTGGGGAAACGAGGTTTGATTTGGTCCCTCTTGGAGATCGCAAAAATCACCCAGATGATTCTTATGCCAAGGTCATCACTCATCATCGGCGAACTGGACCCTGACGATCTCGAAAACTTCCCCCCGAACCTTAAACGGCTATTGAAAATCGACTTTGCGATATTGATTATTGGTTGTGTTTGGGTGGTGATTGTATTTGTGCTGGTGAAGTTCAGGTGACTTGGGGTGGCGGATGGGCAGCCAGTTATACCAGTGGTCCGATTTGCCTGGCGCTTGGCGTTTCTACAGGTATCGGCGGTGTGGTCTGCGTCGCGGCCATAGTGGGGACTGGCGCTTGGGTGGGTACAACTCTCGGTGGCATGGGTGGCGAATACATGGGTGAGAAAGTCTACGAGGTTACTCAACCGTGACGAGTATCGACACTTGGTCTCCCTGGATTGCAATTATTGTCACTGGTGGCCCAGGTTTGCTTGCGGCTACAGGCCTTGCATACAGTTTGTACCTGAGCCACCGTCACCTGGACGCCATCAAGGAGGCCTTGAAGAACAGCCGTTATATCTACCTTTGGGGACCAAGCCTGGGCAAGCGGGGTTTGATTTTGTCGCTTCTGGAAATAGCGAAAATCGCCGGGATGGTTGTGTGGTCGAAGGCGTACATCCGTATGGGAGAGGTGGACTCTGTTGATGTAGAAAATTTCCCCCCTCACCTGAAACGGCGCCTGATCGCAAATATGACCATGATCCTCACTTCCATGGCCTGGATGGCAGGTGTAGCTGTGCTGCTGAAGTTCAAGTGACTGGATTAATTACGACTCCAGATTGAAAGCAATCCTCAGACCTTCGAGTCGTAGCCTGCGGCATCACCGGGGCCGAAGCGGATACCCGGGTATGCCACCCCTATGCAAGTGACCCGCCGTGCCGCCCCGTACATGACCACCGGCAGGCATATCGGTCTCGGGGTTGGCGGGGCGTTATCGTTGCGGGTGCTTAGCGCACCACACCTTCCTCGATCAATAACTTGAGGATCGCCTGGGCCCCCTCTTCCGGACTGACGCCCTTGAGTACTTGCCCACCGCCGCCACTGGCCTTGGCCGTCGCAGCCTTCATCCGGTCAGCGCCGCTTTTGGCCTTGATCACCTTCAGACGCTTAGGCCGGGGCTTGGCCGGTTGCAACACGGCGCCTGTGAATAACTCATCCTCCACCACATGCACCTCGTGGGCCTCCAATACGCCCCGCTGCGCCGGACCGTAGGCACTTTGCCGAGGTTTGGGTGCGGCGTTGTCCACCGTGGCGAGGAACGGCAAGCGCACTTTCAAACGGCGCCGTTGACCGCGTGGCAGGGCTTGCAGCACATGGGCCACGCCGGCATCGATGGATTCCACCTGGGCCAGGCCAACGATCAGCGGCCAACCCAACTGGTCGGCCAGCAGGTACGGCAGCATCCCCGAACCTTCACCGGTTTCCGCCTGGCTGCCGGTGAGGACCACTTGGGTGTCGGAACCGCGCAGATAATCACTGAGCACCGGCAAGGCGTCGGCGCCCTCCGGTTGTTCCAGCACGTACAGTTGGGTAAGCCCCATGCCCAGATAAGCGCGCAGGGTCGGTTCGGCAATATCGCCTGCGTGCAGCACTTGCAGGTTATCCCCAGCCAGTTGCAAACCCAGTTCCACGGCGCGCGCGTCTTGTTCGGCACGGCGCGGCCGGCCGGAGGTCGGGTGGGCGCCGATAGACACCAGGCTGATTACATTGGTCGTCATGGCCATATCCTTTACTTAAGCCGCATCGCGCTTGGCGCCATTGCGGTAGGTCTCGACCGCCGTGATCAAGGCTTGCAGAATCGCGGCGCTTTCGCCGATCACCGACAAGTCGGCACGCTTGATCATGTCGCAACCGGGATCGAGGTTGATCGCCACCACCTTGTCGCAGGCACCAATGCCTTGCAGGTGCTGGATCGCCCCGGAAATGCCCACGGCCACGTATACCCGGGCGGTCACCCAGATGCCGCTGGCGCCGACCTGACGATCACGCGCCATAAAGCCATCGTCCACCGCGACCCGCGAGGCCCCTTCGGTCGCGCCCAGGGCGGCGGCGGTCTGGTGGAACAAGTCCCAGTCCTTGACGCCGTTGCCACCGGAGAAAATAAACTCGGCTTCGGCCATCGGAATCGCGCCGGGGTCCACCGCGACCGCGCCCAGGTCTTCAATACGCGGCAAGCTGCGCGCCAGGGCTGTGGATAACTCCACGGGCAGCACTTCATGCCGCGTGTCACTGACCGGATCCGCGCACTCTGCAGCGGCCAGAATCATCCGCGGCAATGGCCGTACCAAGTCTTCCTGGCCCGCACCGGCACGGCCGATGCACGTTTGGTCCTTGACCTGCCAGACACGCGTGGCCGGGCGTTCCTGGATGCTCGCCGCGAAGCGCCGGCCGAGTTCCGCGCCGCCGCTGCGGCTATCCGGTAGCAGCCAGTGGCGCGGGTTGAACTGGTTATCCACAGCCCGCAGGCCCTGGACCCGCTGTTCCGGTGAATAACCCTCGAACACTGGACCCTCCAACACCAGCAGGCGGTCCACTCCGGCGCTGTCGAAGGCGCTTTCCTTATGCTCACCGAACACCACCGCCAACACCGCGCCGTCGCTGCCGGCCAACTGTCGCGCCAGGCCCAGCAAGTCGCGGTCGTGGCTGCTCAAACGGCCACCGACCATGTCCGGCACTACGTTGATATAGAACGCCGGGGTCGTGATCTGATGCAGTGGCAGTTGCACCGCCACCGCCGCCGTACGCTTGGCCGCACCGCCCTGCTGGGCGCCGCTGCGGTCTATACGCTTGATGCCGTTGGGGCCGATAAAACCGACACCGTGGACATTTTTGCGCACCACACCGTTGGGCCCCATCCAGCTGTGTTGTACCGGCTGCATGGCCGCGTGCAGCGGATGCAGGCGGTTGCGGGCGATCCATTCGGCCCGTGGGTCGCGGCGAATAATGTCGCTCATCAATGCACCTCCGCGGGTTCACGCTTGGCCGGTGTGCTGGCGGCTGCGGCGTCGTCCAGCAACGCGTCCGCCACCAACTCGGCAATGTCCTTGATCAACGGACGCGGTTCGACCACGCCTTCGAGCATCGCCGTACATTGTGGACAGCCCACGGCCACCAGTTCGGCGCCGGTCTCGCGGATGTCTTCCATACGCATATCGGGAATCCGCTGCTTGCCGGGAATATCGGTGATCGGCGCTCCGCCACCGCCACCACAGCAGCGCGAACGGAAACCGGAGCGTTGCATTTCCTTGACCTCGATACCCAGCGCCCGCAGCACATTGCGCGGTGCTTCGTACTCGCCGTTATAGCGACCCAGATAGCATGGATCGTGATAGGTCACGCTATCGCCTTTATGCCGGCCCAGGCTCAGTGCGCCAGCCGCGATCAACTCGGCCAGATAAGTGCTGTGATGCTGCACAAGGTAGTTGCCGTCGAACGCGCCGTATTCGTTTTTCAGCACATGAAAGCTGTGCGGATCGCAGGTGACGATGCGCTTGAAGCTGTACTTGGCCAGGGTCTGGATATTGCGTGTCGCCAGCAACTGGAACGTCGCTTCATCGCCCAGGCGCCGCGCAACGTCGCCGCTGTCGCGCTCTTCCAGGCCGAGCACGGCGAAGTCGACCTTGGCCGCTTTCAACACTTTGACGAACGCGCGCAAGGTGCGCTGGTTGCGCATGTCAAAAGCACCGTCACCGACCCAGAACAGCACGTCAGCGGTCTTCTTCTCGCTGAGCAGGTTCAGGTTCAAATCCGCCGCCCAGTTCATCCGCCCGCCCGGGGCAAAACCGCCGGGGTTGTCGGTGGCGATCAGGTTTTCCAGGACTTCGGCGCCCTTGTTCGGGGTCGCGCCTTTTTCCAGGGTCAGGTGGCGGCGCATGTCGACAATCGCATCGACGTGCTCGATCATCATCGGGCACTCTTCCACACAGGCTCGACACGTGGTGCAGGACCACAGCGTCTCGGCATCCACCAGGCCGTTGACGATCGGCTGGTGCGGATTGCCGCCGTGTTCACCAATCGGTTTGCCTGGATAAGGGCTGCCGGCGAACTTCGCATCGGTGCCACCCGCCAGGCCGACCACCATGTCCTGGATGAGTTTTTTCGGGTTCAGCGGCTGGCCGGCGGCGAATGCCGGGCACGCGGCTTCGCACTTGCCGCATTGCACGCACGCGTCGAAGCCGAGCAGTTGGTTCCAGGTGAAATCCTTGGGTTTTTCAACGCCCAGCGGGGCGTTTTTGTCTTTCAGGTCCAGCGCTTTCAGACCGGTCGAGCGGCCACCGCCAAAGCGTTCCGCGCGACGGTGCCAGGCCAGGTGCAAGGCACCGGCAAAGGCGTGTTTCATCGGGCCGCCCCAGGTCATGCCGAAGAACATCTCCGACACGCCCCACAGCACACCTACACCCAGCAACGCCGCCAGCAGCCAGCCGCCAAAGTCCGCCGGCAGGATGCCGGCTACCGGCAAGGTCACCAGGAAGAAACTCACCGAGAACGCCATCAGGCTTTTCGGCAGGCGCATCCACGGGCCTTTCGACAAGCGTGACGGTGGATTGCGGCGACGCAGATAGACAAAGGTGGCGCCGACAAACATCAGCACCGAAGCCAGCAACAGCGCATAGCCAAGGAGGCGATTGTGCAGGCCGAAGCCATGCACCAGCACCGCCAGCAGCGCCGACAGCACAAAACCCAGCGCCGTGGCGACGTGGGTATTGGCGATGTACTTGTCGCGGGCGACCACATGGTGCAAGTCAACCATGTAGCGCTTGGGCATGGCCAGCAGGCCGCCGAGCAAATCCACCTTGGAAGCCCGGCCACGACGCCACATGTTCACCCGCCGCAGGGCGCCCAAGACGGCAAGCCCCAGGGCAGCAAACAAGAGAATAGGAAGCAAGATGTTCAACATAGTGAAGCTCCCAAAGACCACACAGGTCTAATGTGGGAGCGGGCTTGCTCGCGAAAGCGGTGGTCCGCCACCGGATGCATCGACTGACACACCGCCTTCGCGAGCAAGCCCGCTCCCACATTTTTTACCGAGCCCACATGGGCTCGGTGTCGGGTCAGAAATCCTTGCACAGGCGCAGGGCGTCATAGATCGCGGCGTGGGTATTACGCTGCGCCACACAGTCGCCGATGCGGAACAGCAAGTAGCCCTCGCCCGCCTCGCTCAGGCACGGCTGCGGCTGGATCGCGAACAACGCTTCGACGTCGATCTGGCCTTTGTTGCGCGAGCCCGGCTTGAGCGCGTAGTAGATCTCTTCGTCAGGCCGCACGCCGTTCTCGATCACCACCTGATCGACGACGCGTTCCTCCTGGGCGCCGGTGTATTCGTTCTCCAGCACCGCCACCAGCTTGTCGCCTTCGCGATAGACCTTTTCCAGCATCATGTCGCCGGTCATGATCACTTCCTTGGGGTACATGCTGCGGTAGTAGGTCGGGAACGACGTTCCGCCCACCGCCACGCCCGGCTTGATGTCGTCGGTGACGATTTCGACCTGGCTGCCTTTATCCGCGAGGAAGTCGGCCACCGACATACCGGTGAACTCACAGATAGTGTCGTAGACCAGCACGTTCTTGCCCGGCGCAACCTTGCCGTCGAGCACGTCCCAACTGCTGACCACCAGCCCTTCGGCCGCGCCCCAGTGTTCGTTCTGTTCGATGAACGGATGCCCGCCGACGGCCAGCACCACCACATCCGGACGCACGTCGAGAATGGTCGCGGCATCCGCGGCCACGCCCAGGCGCAGATCGACTTTCAAACGCGCCAGTTCCAGTTGATACCAGCGGGTGATGCCGGCGATCTGATCGCGCTGTGGGGCCTTGGAGGCCGTGGTGATCTGGCCGCCAATGAACTCCTTTTTCTCGAACAAGGTCACATCGTGCCCGCGTTCGGCGGCGACGCGTGCGGCTTCCATCCCTGCCGGGCCGGCGCCGACCACCACCACCTTGCGCTTGGGCCCGGTGGTTTTCTCGATGATGTGCGGCACGCCCATGTATTCACGGGAAGTCGCGGCGTTCTGGATGCACAACACATCCAGGCCCTGGTATTGACGGTCGATGCAGTAGTTGGCGCCGACGCACTGCTTGATCTGGTCGATCTGGCCCATCTTGATCTTGGCGATCAGGTGCGGGTCGGCGATGTGCGCACGCGTCATGCCGACCATGTCCACGTAGCCGCCTTCCAGAATGCGCGTGGCCTGGTTCGGGTCCTTGATGTTCTGCGCGTGCAGCACCGGGACCTTGACCACTTCCTTGATGCCGGCCGCCAGGTGCAGGAACGGCTCCGGCGGATAACTCATGTTCGGGATAACGTTGGCCAGGGTGTTGTGGGTGTCGCAACCCGAGCCCACCACGCCGATGAAATCCAGCATGCCGGTGTCGTCGTAGTACTTGGCGATCTGCTTCATGTCCTCGTGGGACAGGCCGTCCGGATGGAACTCGTCGCCGCACAGACGCATGCCCACGCAGAAGTCGTCACCGACCTCGGCGCGCACGGCTTTCAGTACTTCCAGGCCGAACTTCATGCGGCCTTCGAAGGAGCCACCCCATTCGTCGGTACGCTTGTTGACCCGCGGGCTCCAGAACTGATCGATCATGTGCTGGTGCACCGCGGACAGTTCGACACCGTCCAGGCCACCGGCCTTGGCGCGTCGCGCGGCCTGGGCATAGTTGCCGATCACGCGCCAGATTTCCTCCGGTTCGATGGTCTTGCAGGTCGCGCGGTGTACCGGCTCACGCACGCCGGACGGCGACATCAGGGTCGGCCAGTTGAAGCCGTCCCAACGCGAGCGACGGCCCATGTGGGTAATCTGGATCATGATCTTGGCGCCATGCTTGTGCATGGCGTCGGCCAGGTTCTGGAAGTGCGGGATGATGCGATCGGTGGACAGGTTCACCGAACTCCACCATTCCTGCGGGCTGTCGATGGCCACCACCGACGAACCGCCACAGATCGCCAGGCCGATGCCGCCCTTGGCTTTCTCTTCGTAGTATTTGACATAGCGGTCGGTGGTCATGCCGCCGTCGGTGGCATACACCTCGGCGTGGGCAGTACTGAGCACGCGGTTGCGAATAGTCAGTTTGCCGATCTGGATCGGCGCGAACATTGCTTCGAAAGCCATGGCAGGGTCCTCGACTTACAGCGGCTTGACGGTGAACAGGCCATCGTCGTGGCCTTCTTCGGAGCCGCCGTAGACTTGTTCGGCGACGGTGCGAATGCTGCTGCCGCGCGCTTGCAGGATCTGGTCCATGGCGCCGGCAAACCAGCCGGTGAACATGTAGTCGACCTTGCGCCCGACCTTGCCGTACACGTAGACGAACGCCGAGTGTTCCAGCTTGACGCTGGCGGTGCCTTTGTCGAGGTCGATGTCCTGGATCTTGAACAGGCCCCAGCCGCGTTGCGACAGACGTTTCATGTAGTGCTCGAACACCGCGACGCCTTCCAGGCCGTGGCACTCGGCCTCTTTCTCGCACCAGTGCCAGGCGGATTTGTAGCCGGCCTTGTAGAGGATTTCAGCGTAGGCGTCAGCGCCGAGGACTTCTTCGATACCCATGTGGTTGTTGACGAAGAAATGACGCGGCACGTACAGCATCGGCAAGGCATCGGAGGTCCAGATACCGGTTTCGCTGTCGACTTCAATAGGTAATTGCGGGGCGATCTTGGCCATGGAAACTTAACTCCAGAAAATTCGTGATGTTGTGCATTTCGTAGCAGCTGTAGAGGTACCAGGCTGCGTTGCGTGTCCGCAGGACCGCCCTCGGGGGCCGCTTCGCAACCCGGCGCAGCCTCGTACCTCGACAGCTGCTACGGGGATCGTTGTTCAGGGGTGGGCTTATTCGCCCCAGACATCCTTGAGGACGTTGACCCAGTTCTCGCCCATGATCTTGCGTACCACATGCTCACTGTGGCCGCGCTTGAGCAGGGTCTCGGTGAGGTTGGGGAACTCGCCCACCGTGCGGATGCCCAGCGGATTGATGATCTTGCCGAAGCTGGTCAGGCGGCGGGCGTAGCCCTTGTCGTGGGTCAGCATTTCGAAGAAATCCTGACCATGGCCCTGGGTGAAGTCGGTGCCGATGCCGATAGCATCTTCGCCGACGATATTCATGGTGTATTCGATGGCTTCGGCGTAGTCGTCGATGGTCGAATCGATCCCCTTGGCCAGGAACGGCGCAAACATGGTCACGCCGACAAAACCGCCGTGGTCGGCGATGAACTTCAGTTCTTCATCGGATTTGTTGCGCGGATGTTCTTTCAAACCCGACGGCAGGCAGTGGGAGTAGCACACCGGCTTTTTCGATTCGAGGATGACTTCTTCGCTGGTTTTGGAGCCGACGTGGGACAGGTCGCACATGATGCCGACGCGGTTCATCTCGGCGACGATTTCACGCCCGAAACCCGACAGGCCGCCATCGCGCTCGTAACAGCCGGTGCCCACCAGGTTCTGGGTGTTGTAGCACATCTGCACCACGCCAACGCCGAGCTGCTTGAAGATCTCGACGTAACCGAGCTGGTCTTCAAAGGCATGCGCATTCTGGAAGCCGAAGATAATCCCGGTCTTGCCCTGCTCCTTGGCACGACGAATATCGGCGGTGGTTTTCACCGGGATCACCAGGTCGCTGTTTTCGCGGATCAAGGTCTGGCTGGCGACGATGTTATTGATGGTGGCCTGGAAGCCTTCCCATACCGACACGGTGCAGTTGGCCGCGGTCAGGCCGCCCTTGCGCATGTCTTCAAACAGCTCGCGGTTCCACTTGGCAATGATCAGCCCGTCGATAACGATGCTGTCGGCGTGCAATTCGGCTGGGCTCATCAGGCGTCCCCTTTATAGGTGATTCATGCGCCGAATCGTCTGCCGGCGCTTTGGGGCCAGCATATGCCCAGGGACTGACCGAGCCGGGTGCAAAAACGACAGGGGAATTGCCGAAAGCGTCAATCGACGACAAAGGGTGCACAGACGTATCTGTCTTGCGTCTGTTCTTTGCCCTACGCTTGAGCCAGAATTTGACGATCAACCGATATGAGACGGCGTAATGAAACCGATTTTCCTGGCCCTGGCACTTATCGCAAGCGCTGTTCACGCAGCCGAAGACCCCGACAGCACCCCGTGCGACGGCATCGAAAACGACAAGCAAACCCTGGAATGCGCCAGCTACAACAAAACCACCGCCGCGCAGTTGCTCAACGACAACTATCACAGCCTTCAGGAACGCCTGGCCAACCTCTATGGCAGCGCCCCCTCCGAACTGGCGGACATAACCGCTCGTCTGAAGGATGCCCAGCAGAAATGGGAAAAACTGCGCGACGCGGATTGCGCCATCGAAACCTTCCCGGCAGTCAGCGGCAGCAAGGCCTATGCGATTGCACAGAACGACTGCCTGGCGCGGATGAGTGATGAACGGTCGGAGTTCCTCGAGTCGATCGGACAGGAGTAGGTAGTTTCAATGGGTATTGAGGAAGATCGACATTACTGACATCGGTTATCCAGCGAACACTTCATCTTAAATAGGTTATTGAATGAACATCTGCGGCATCGAAATCAAAGGCAGTGAAGCCATGATCGCCATCGCATCGCTCGACGGTCAGGCATTCAACCACATTGCCCTGGCCACCAAGAAAATCGCGCTGGAAGACGATGATGAAGCGGCCAACGTCAAAGCGTTCGCGGCCCAGGTAAAGGCGTTCGTGCAGGCCAACGCCATCACCCGTATCGCGATCAAGAAGCGCGGTAAGAAAGGCGAGTTCGCCGGTGGCCCGACCACATTCAAGATCGAGGGCGTGTTTCAGTTGCTCGACGGCTGCGAGGTGATATTGCTGTCGCCGCAGACCATCAACGCACAGAACAAAAAACACGACTTCGCCCTGCCGGCGACGCTGAACAAGTATCAGCATGAGGCCTATAAAACGGCGTGTGCGGCGCTGCTGAAAAAGTAGACACCGCGAAAGAGGGCTGGCCCTGTGGCTGGGGCTTCCCTTTGACTTGCCTATGGCTGGGGCTTTCCTGTGGCGAGGGGGCTTGTCCCCCGTTGGGCGGCGCAGCAGCCCCAATAAAACCACTGGGGTGTGTCAGGAACTAGGCGGTGGCAGATTCAGGGCTGCTGCGCAGCCCAACGGGGGACAAGCCCCCTCGCCACAGGACAAGCCCCCTCGCCACAGAACAAGTGACTTCCTCACAGAACAAGTCACCTCCTCACAGAACAAGTCACTTCCTCACAGAACAAGTCACTCCTCACAGGACAAGTCACTTCCTCATGGGACAAGTCACCCCTCAAACCACCTCCCCGCGCCGATCCTCCCGCGGGCATTTGGCAAATCGCGCCCGGTAGCTGCGGGTGAAATACGACGGCGATTCAAACCCGCACGCAATACTCACCTCCAGCACGCTCAGACCGCTCTGGCGCAAGAGCTGTCGGGCCTTTTCGAGGCGCAGGCCGAGGTAGAAATTGCTCGGGGTGTCGTTCAGGTGCAGGCGAAACAGGCGCTCCAGTTGACGGCGTGTGACCTTGATTGATTCGGCCAGCGCCAGCGTGCTTAACGGCGGTTCGGTGTGTTGCTCCATCTCGCCAATGACCTGCACCAACTTCTTGTTAGTGATGCCGTAGCGCGTGGCAATTTGCATGCGCTGGTGGTCTTTGCGCGGGCGGATGCGGCCAAGCACGAATTGTTCGGACACCTGAATCGCCAGATCCGCGCCGTGCGCCTGGCTGATCAGGTCAAGCATCAGGTCGATGGAAGCCGTGCCGCCGGCGCAGGTGATGCGCCGACGGTCAATTTCAAACAGCTCCTGAGTCACGCTGAGCTGTGGATAAGACTCCTTGAAGGCCTCGATCGCTTCCCAATGCAGGGTCAGCCGATGACCGTCGAACAAGCCGGCCTCGGCCAGCACGCAGGCACCGGTGTCGATGGCGCCGAGGATCACGCCCTCGTGGTCGAGGCGGCGCAGCCAGTGCTGCAGGGTCGGAGTGGCGAATTTCAGCGGTTCGAAACCCGCCACCACCAGCAGGGTCGCGCCCTTTTTCAGCGGTTCCAGGGCCGCGTCGGCGTTGACCGACATGCCATTGCTCGCGAGCACCGCGCCCCCATCGGCACTCAACACGTGCCAACGGTACAACTCACCACGAAAACGGTTGGCGACACGCAGCGGTTCAATCGCGGAAATAAAGCCAATGGCGGAAAACCCCGGCATCAGCAAAAAGTAGAAGTCCTGGGACATGGTGCGCGCTCGTGGGACGGGTAGCGTGGTCACTGTGATACGCCAGTTCAATCGGTCATTCAAGAACACAGGTCGCCGCAGTGCAAGAGCGGGTCGCCGCCGTGCGTTTTATCGCCGTTCAAGCTGCGTAAGTTGGCTACACGGTGCACAAAGACGCCGAACTCCACAATAACGATCTGCCGAGGGCCCCACCATGAACCGAATGATCAGCCGCTGCGTGCTTGCACTTGGCGTCAGCGCCATCTTCAGCACCAGCGTATTGGCAGCCGATGCAGCGTCCTGCCGAAACGTGCGCATGGGCGTAGTCAACTGGACCGACGTGATCGCCACCAGCGCCATGGCCCAAGTGTTGCTCGATGGCCTCGGCTACAAGACCAAACAGACCAGCGCGTCCCAGCAAATCATCTTTGCCGGGATTCGCGACCAGCGCCTGGACCTGTTCCTTGGCTACTGGAACCCGCTGATGACCCAGACCATCACGCCGTTCGTCGAAGCCGGGCAGGTGAAAGTACTCGACAACCCCAGCCTCGAAGACGCCCGTGCGACCCTGGCGGTGCCAACCTACCTGGCGGACAAAGGCCTGAAAAGCTTTGCCGATATCGCCAGGTTCGAGAAAGAACTGGGCGGCAAGATCTACGGCATCGAGCCGGGCTCGGGCGCCAACACCCAGATCAAGGCGATGATCGCCAAGAATCAGTTCGGCCTGGGCACATTCCAACTGGTGGAATCCAGCGAGGCCGGCATGCTCGCCGCCGTGGACCGCGCCGTGCGCCGCAAGGAGGCCGTGGTGTTTTTCGGTTGGGCGCCGCACCCGATGAACGTCAATGTCGAGATGACCTACCTCACCGGCAGCGAGGGCGCTCTCGGCCCGAATGAGGGCAAGGCGACCGTCTGGACCGTAACCGCGCCGAACTACGCAGAACAATGCCCGAACATCCACAGACTGCTGACGAACCTGACCTTCACCGCTGCCGACGAGAGCCGCATGATGCAGCCGCTGCTGGAACACAAGGACGCCCTCGTATCCGCCAGGCAGTGGCTCAAGGATCATCCGCAAGACCAGCAGCGCTGGCTGCAAGGCGTCACCACCTTCGACGGCAAACCAGCGGCGAGCCATCTGCAACTGAGTAGCCAATAACCTTTTTAGACACACCGTTTCGCAGCCGATGGCGGCTGCGAACGGCATCATCACGCCTGTAAGGAACCCGACTCATGAATCACGACGTCATCATCACCTGCGCACTCACCGGTGCTGGCGACACGACCGCCAAGAGCCCGCACGTGCCGGTCACCCCCAAGCAAATCGCCGCTGCCGCCGTCGAAGCGGCAAAAGCCGGGGCCACGGTCGTGCATTGCCACGTGCGTGATCCGCACAGCGGCAAATTCAGCCGCGATGTAGCGCTGTACCGCGAAGTGATGGAGCGCATCCGTGAAGCGGACATCGACATCATCGTCAACCTCACCGCCGGGATGGGTGGCGACCTGGAAATCGGCGCTGGCGAGCATCCCATGGCATTCGGTCCCAATACCGATCTGGTAGGCCCGCTGACTCGGTTGGCCCATGTGGAAGAACTGCTGCCGGAAATCTGCACCCTGGACTGCGGCACCCTGAACTTTGGCGATGGCGACACTATTTACGTTTCCACCCCGGCGCAACTGCGAGCGGGCGCCAAGCGTATCCAGGAACTGGGCGTGAAGGCCGAACTGGAAATCTTCGACACCGGTCACCTGTGGTTCGCCAAGCAGATGATCAAGGAAGGCCTGCTGACCGACCCGTTGTTCCAGCTGTGCCTGGGCATTCCGTGGGGCGCACCGGCGGATACCACCACCATGAAAGCGATGGTCGACAATCTGCCCGCCGATGCGGTGTGGGCGGGGTTCGGGATCGGCCGCATGCAGATGCCGATGGCGGCCCAGGCGGTGTTGCTGGGCGGCAACGTGCGGGTGGGTCTGGAGGACAATCTGTGGCTGGACAAGGGTGTGCTGGCGACCAACGGACAGTTGGTGGAACGTGCCAGTGAAATCCTCAGCCGCCTCGGCGCGCGGGTCATGACCCCGGCCGAAGGTCGCCTAAAAATGGGCCTCACTAAACGCGGTTAACCACCAGCCGAAACCGGATCAAAAGTGTGGGAGCGGGCTTGCTCGCGATGGCGGTACATCAGCACTGAATACATCAACTGACACACAGCCATTCGCGAGCAAGCCCGCTCCCACATTCGAGCCGGTGACCACACACAATCTGCGAATCCCCAAGGAACGTCACCATGCGCTTTATCACTGAAATCAAAACCTTCGCAGCCCTGGGCAGCGGAGTTATCGGCAGCGGCTGGGTGTCCCGCGCCCTGGCTCATGGCCTGGATGTGGTGGCCTGGGACCCGGCGCCCGGCGCCGAAGCGGCGCTGCGCAAACGCGTGGCCAACGCTTGGGGCGCATTGGAAAAACAGGGCCTGGCAGCGGGCGCGTCCCAGGACCGCCTGCGGTTTGTCGCCACTATCGAAGACTGCGTGAAAGACGCCGACTTCATCCAGGAAAGCGCCCCGGAACGCCTGGAACTGAAACTCGAATTGCACAGCAAGATCAGCGCCGCAGCCAAGCCCGACGCCTTGATCGGATCCAGCACGTCCGGACTGTTGCCGAGTGAGTTTTATGAGGGCTCCACCCACCCGCAACGCTGCGTGGTCGGCCACCCGTTCAACCCGGTTTACCTGCTGCCGCTGGTGGAAGTGGTCGCAGGAAAACACACCGCGCCCGAAGCTGTGCAAGCGGCCATCAAGGTCTATGAATCCCTCGGCATGCGCCCTTTGCATGTGCGCAAGGAAGTCCCTGGTTTTATCGCTGACCGCCTGCTGGAGGCACTCTGGCGCGAGGCGCTGCATCTGGTCAACGATGGCGTCGCGACGACCGGCGAGATCGATGACGCGATTCGCTTTGGCGCCGGTTTGCGCTGGTCGTTCATGGGCACGTTCATGACCTATACGTTGGCGGGCGGCGACGCCGGCATGCGCCACTTCATGGCGCAATTTGGCCCGGCGCTGCAATTGCCGTGGACCTATCTGCCTGCGCCCGAGCTGACTGACAAGCTGATCGATGATGTGGTTGAAGGCACGCGCGAACAGTTGGGTGACCACAGCATCTCGGCGCTGGAGCGTTATCGTGATGATTGCTTGCTGGCGGTGCTGGAGGCGGTGAAGGTGACGAAGGAGAAGCATGGGATGGCGTTTGCCGAATAGGGTTGGGTTGACCCAAGAGCCGCCCCTCACCCTAACCCTCTCCCCGGAGGGGCGAGGGGACCGATTGGGGGATATTGCAGTTTTACGCCGACCTGAAAGGTCAGCTGTGAATCCATAATCAATACGGTTTTTCAGGTCGCAAATTTTCTCAGCACACTTCGGTCAGTCCCCTCGCCCCTCCGGGGAGAGGGGACTGATTGGGGGATATTGCAGTTTTACGCCGATCTGAAAGGTCTGCTGTGAATCCATAATCAATACGGTTTTTCAGGTCGCAAATTTTCTCAGCACACTTCGGTCAGTCCCCTCGCCCCTTTGGGGAGAGGGTTAGGGTGAGGGGCTGGCCCTCAAACCCACCACATTATTATCTGCGGAACCCCCAACCATGCCCGCTCTCACCACCTACAGCACAAAAATCATTCCCGACTGGGTCGACTACAATGGCCATCTGCGTGACGCGTTCTACCTGCTGATTTTCAGCTACGCCACCGATGCGCTGATGGACACCTTGGGGCTTACCAGCGACAACCGCGACGCCAGCGGCCACTCGCTGTTCACCCTGGAGCTGCACCTCAACTACCTGCACGAAGTCAAGCTGGGGGCCGAAGTCGAAGTCCTTACCCAACTCATCGCCCACGACCGCAAGCGCCTGCACCTGTATCACAGCCTGCACCTTGTCGGCGACGAAAAGGAGCTGGCCGGCAACGAACAGATGCTGTTGCACGTTGATCTGGCAGGGCCACATTCGACGCCGTTCAGCGAGGCCGTATTGGCCAAGCTGACGGCCATCAATGACGAACACCTCGAGCTGCCCAAACCAGCCTTGCTCGGCCGGGTCATCGGTCTTCCCTCGCAAAAATAAGGAATCGCAATGCACACCGCCACCGCTGTTGCCGACTTCCGCACATACCCGTTGATCAGTGCCCTGACCCACCTTGAACGATTGCCCGATCAGCTGCGGGTGCAATGGGCCGACGGTCGGGTCAGCCCGTTTCATTATCAATGGCTACGGGACAACTGCCCGTGTCCGCAGTGTGTCTACAGCGTGACACGTGAACAGGTACTGGAAATTGTCGATGTCGACGAGGACCTGGTAGCCGTCGACGCCCACATCGAACAAGGCCTTCTTTGCGTACGCTGGCACGGCGGCCACACCAGCCGCTTCGATCCAGGCTGGCTTCGGGCTCACGCCTACGACGACGAATCCCGCGCCGAGCGCCTGGCAGCCAAACCGAAGAGCCAGCTCTGGGACCGCGCGTTCGAGTGGCCGGTCTTCGATTACGCCGCGCTGATGGAAGATCCCGCGGCCCTGCTGCAATGGTTGCTGGCGCTACGTGACAGCGGCCTCACTCATGTGCGCGGCGTGCCCACCGAGCCCGGTTCACTGACACTGATCGCCAAACGTATTTCGTTTATCCGCGAGAGCAACTTCGGGGTGTTGTTCAACGTGCAATCAAAGGCCGACGCCGACAGCAACGCCTACACCGCTTTCAACTTGCCGCTGCACAGCGATTTGCCGACTCGCGAGCTGCAACCGGGACTGCAGTTCCTGCATTGCCTGGTGAACGATGCCGACGGGGGCGAGAGTATTTTTGTCGATGGGTTCGCGATCGCCAACGCTCTGCGTGATGAGGACCCTGAAGCCTTCCGCGCCCTGTGTGAAATTGCGGTGGAGTTTCGCAACAAGGATCGCCACAGCGACTATCGGCGCCTGGCACCGATTATCGCCCTGGATGCCTTGGGCGAAGTCGCCGAAATCCGCATGGCCAACTTTCTGCGCGGGCCGTTCGAGACCAGCGTGGCGCAGATGCCGTTGCTGTACCGTGCATATCGGCGTTTCATCGCCATGACCCGCGACGAGCGTTTCCGCCTGGTCAAGCGCCTGAACCCCGGCGAGCTGTGGTGTTTCGATAACCGTCGCACCCTGCATGCGCGCAATGCCTTTGACCCCGCATCCGGCGCCCGGCACTTCCAGGGTTGCTACATCGACCGGGATGAGTTGCTGTCGCGCATCCTGGTGCTGCAGCGCTAGAAAAAAAGCCCCGATCAAGCCGTGACAAGATCGGGGCTGAGTGCCTTGTGTGAGCCGTGCATCCCGAGGGTGACCAAACCGTCAAGCTGCTAGCTTGAAACCAGTGTGCCTAGTCCCTGCGCGGAGCAGTTAGCCGAAAACGACCTGCTCATAGGTGTCACGGTCATTCGTGCATTCAGGCCTTGCCGGCCCGCCAATGGCCCACCAGAATCAAGCCTGATCTCCCGCTCTTTTCACCAGGATGAACGTCATGATGCATGCGGATTTGATTGACCAGGATGACCTGCTGAGCCAACTGCGCTCGCTGGGTTTCGAGGTGTCCAGCGGCGCCACCGCCGAGCAGGCGTGCGAATGTGCAGTGCGCGGCCTGGACCCGGCACGGGCCAAGGCACTCAAGGGCATGGTTGAGCAGATGTACACCAGCAGTGCAACGATTTTGCCGGCGGTGCGCCAGGCGATCGATAAGCAGTTGTTGCCAGCGTTGGTGGCATTCAGGCAGGGTTCCGGGGGCTGATCCACCGCTATCGCGAGCAAGCCCGCTCCCACATTTTGACTTGTGAACACGGTCAAATGTGGGAGCAGCGGTGCGACGATTCGATTTGCTCGCGATGCAGACGCCTCGGTCTACAGCCTTACGCTGGCGAACGTCGACTCATTGCGCGCCTGGCTCAAGGCCGACATCGGCCCGGACAACGGTGACAACACCAGCGCCGTCGGAATCGGCATCATCGCCACTTGCTGGGTAGTATTGGAGCCCACGCGCTCATCGCGAGGCGGAATGCCGAAGTATTCGCGGTAGCACTTGGAGAAGTGCGGTGTAGACACGAATCCGCACACCGAGGCGACTTCGATGATCGACATCGGCGTTTGCTTGAGCAATTGCCGCGCACGGATCAGGCGCAACTTGAGGTAGTAGCGCGACGGCGAGCAGTGCAGGTATTTCTGGAACAGTCTTTCCAACTGCCGCCGGGAGACCGTGACGTACACCGCCAGCTCATCCAGGTCGATGGGTTCCTCCAGATTGGCTTCCATCAGCGCCACGATTTCCTGCAATTTCGGCTGGTTGGTGCCGAGCATGTGCTTGAGCGGTACACGCTGGTGGTCCTGCTCATTGCGGATGCGTTCGTAAACGAACATCTCGGAAATCGCTGCCGACAATTCACGACCGTGGTCACGGCTGATCAGGTGCAACATCATGTCCAGCGGCGCGGTGCCGCCGGAGCTGGTAAAGCGATTGCGGTCCAGGGTGAACAGGCGCGTGCTCATCGATACCCGTGGAAAGGCTTCTTGCATAGCCGCCAGGCATTCCCAGTGCACACTGCAGTCAAAACCGTCCAGCAGCCCAGCGCACGCCAGGGCCCAACTGCCAGTACAGACGGCGCCGAGGCGACGCGACTGGCGCGCCTGGCCCTGCAGCCAGGACACGTGCTCACGGGTCACCGAACGCTGGATCCCCACGCCGCCACAGACAATTACGGTGTCGAGGGCCGGCGCTTTGTGGATGGAGGCATCGGGGGTGATTTGCAGCCCGTCGCTGGCCCACACCTGGTTGCCGTCGACACTCAGGGTCGTCCAGCGGTACAGCTCGCGACCGGACAACTGATTGGCCATGCGCAGCGGTTCCACCGCGGAGGCCAGGGAAATCAGCGTGAAATTGTCCAACAGCAAAAAGCCGATGGATTGAGGCGCACGGTTCTGGGGTTGAGCCCCGGCGTTGGACGATGTCATCGCGGTATCTCCTCACACAAAGCGGGTGATGGCCTCAGGCGAGGCTCTTGTTATTGCGCTCATCATCCGGCGGGAGAGAGGCTTTGGAATTGATAGAGCAAATGCCATGCCTAAACTTGAATGCACATTCAATAAATCCTGAAAACGACCTGCTGAAGCCTTTAAACAAGCCCGCGGATCGAGTGTCGGATATGACCCGAAAAGGAGGTGCGAGCAGTCCCGTCCCGGGGCTGTGAGCAGAACGGTAGCACTTGTGGGAAGGCGCTTTCAGCGTGTGTAGGAAGTGTGTCACCGCAAGCACAGGTGACGAGTGGTCAGGCGCAAAATCGTTTGCAAGCTACTTATCTATTTGCGACGCGCTAAAAGGTGGCGCTCGGGGGTTCTATGTTCACTTTATGAGCAGGGTTGCCTGCGCTATCGCATTCGCGAGCAAACCCGATCCCACATCTGTTCGGCGTTCGCAAGAGGGCTCGGGCGAACGTGGGAGCGGGCTTGCTCGCGAATGCAGCCGACCCGGTTTTACGGGATCAGCACTCCACCATGCTCACGGCCAGGCCGCCTCGCGAGGTTTCCTTGTATTTGTCGTGCATGTCCGCCCCGGTATCGCGCATGGTGCGGATCACCCGGTCCAGCGAGATGAAGTGCTGGCCGTCGCCGCGCAATGCCATCTGCGCCGCATTGATCGCTTTCACCGCGGCGATTGCATTGCGTTCGATGCACGGCACCTGCACCAACCCGCCGACCGGGTCGCAGGTCAGGCCCAGGTTATGCTCCAGGCCGATTTCCGCCGCGTTGCACAATTGCTCCGGCGTGGCGCCGAGAATCTCCGCCAGGCCCGCCGCCGCCATCGCACAAGCCGAACCCACTTCCCCCTGGCACCCGACCTCGGCGCCCGAGATCGAAGCATTCTTTTTACACAGAATCCCCACCGCTGCCGCACCGAGAAAGTAGTCCACCACGTTGGCTTCGGTGACCTCCTCACTGAACTTCATGAAATAGTGCAGGACTGCCGGGATGATCCCCGCCGCGCCATTGGTCGGTGCCGTGACCATGCGCCCGCCGGCCGCGTTTTCTTCGTTCACCGCGAGCGCGAACAGGTTGACCCATTCCATGGCGCTCAGGGTCGAGCCGATCACATTGGGCTTGTTCAACTCCAGCAAACTGCGGTGCAACCTGGCCGCTCGTCGCCGTACATTCAGGCCACCAGGAAGAATGCCTTCGTGCTTCAGGCCCTGCTCCACACAGTCTTGCATGGCGTGCCAGAGCGTCATCAAGCCGCTGCGGATTTCCGCCTCCGAACGCCAGACTTTTTCATTGGCCAGCATCAGCTCGGCAACCCGCAGGTTGTGGGTCTTGCACAGGCTCAGCAACTCCACTGCGCTGGAGAAATCGTAAGGCAACTCGGTGCGATCCGTGTCCGCCACGCCGCTGCGGGCCTGGGCCTCGTCCACCACAAAACCGCCACCGACCGAGTAGTAGGTGTCACGGTGCAGCTCGGCCTCATCACCGAACACCACCAGGGTCATGGCATTGGGATGGAACGGCAGGTTTTCATCGAGCAGGCGCATGTCCCTTGACCACAGAAAAGGCACCGGTAACCGGTTATCCAGCAGCAGTGTGTTAGTCTTTCGGACGGTATCGATGCGGGGGCCGATCTGAGAGGGGTCAATCGCATCCGGCCATTCGCCCATCAGCCCCATGATCACGGCGTTATCACTGCCGTGGCCAATACCGGTGGCCGACAATGAGCCGTAGAGTTGAACCTCGACGCGCCGCACCTGCTCCAACATACCGCGTTCGCGCAGCACCTGAACGAACAACGCCGCAGCCCGCATGGGGCCGACGGTGTGAGAACTGGAAGGGCCGATGCCGATCTTGAACAGGTCGAAAACGCTGATAGCCATTGCCGTGAAACTCCTCGATAGCACACGCCAGGCGCAATAACACCTGGTGGCGGAGCTGCTACGCTCAAGTCGCCTGATGGCGGCATCATCAAGCTTTCGTTGCTCCCTGCGGCGTCTCACACCGACATACCCATGCTCGCCAGCGTCGTCCCCGTGCATTGGGGCGAAATGGCCGTTTTTTGCGGTGCAAATCGCCAAAAAGTACTGTTTTGGCTTTGGAAAAATCTGTATGCGACGTCACCGACACTGGATACGACCATCCCTGTACTGGATACGACGCCCCCTGTAGGCGTCAGATTTTCACTGGTACATGATCAGTCTCGACTCGTTTGCAAGGCACTGAGGCCGCGCGTTCATCGCACGCCCCAATTGCAACACTTATAAGCGCGGTCAAGCACCGCTAGAAAAACACCAGGAGTCCACGTTCATGAAAGGTTCCCACCCGTTGTTGTTGACCGCCATGCTGAGTCTGTCGCTCGCCGCCAATGCTGCTGAGCCGGAACACTGCAGCACTGTCAACTTCTCCGACGTCGGCTGGACCGACATCACCGTCACTACCGCGACGACCAGCGTCGTCCTTGAAGCCCTAGGCTATAAAACCAAGACCACGATGATTTCCGTACCGGTGACCTACAAGTCCCTGGCGGACGGCAAGAACATGGACGTGTTCCTCGGCAACTGGATGCCGACCATGGAAAACGACATCAAGCCGTACCGTGACGCCGGCACCGTCGACACCGTGCGCGCCAACCTGGAAAACGCCAAGTACACCCTGGCGGTCCCTGAGGCGCTGTACAACAAAGGCCTGAAAGATTTCGCCGACATTGCCAAGTTCAAGAAAGAGCTCGGCGGCAAGATCTACGGCATCGAGCCGGGCAACGATGGCAACCGCACCATCCAGAGCCTGATCGACAAGAATGCCTTCGGCTTGAAGGACGCCGGGTTCAAAGTGGTCGAGTCCAGCGAAGCCGGCATGTTGTCCCAAGTCGAGCGCGCCGAGCGGCGCGGGACCGATGTGGTGTTCCTGGGCTGGGAACCACACCCGATGAACACCCGCTTCAAGATGAAGTACCTCACCGGCGGTGACGATTCGTTCGGCCCCGATTACGGCAAGGCCACCATCTACACCAACACCCGCAAAGGCTACGTCGAGGAATGCAGCAACGTGGGTCAGTTGCTGAAAAACCTGGTGTTCAGCCTGGACATGGAAAGCACCCTGATGGGCAATGTCCTGGACGACAAGATGAAGCCCGAGGCCGCGGCCAAGGCCTGGCTGAAAAAGAATCCGCAAGTGCTCGACACCTGGCTCGCCGGGGTAACCACCATTGATGGCAAACCCGGAGCGCAAGCGGTGAAAACCTACCTCGCCAACTAGGCGAATACTGCCCCCCACACACAACCGCTAACCCCGGGTCGGCGTGCCGCCCCGGGATGTTTTCCCACTTCGCATGTGGACACTCACTACCATGCTGACTGATCATAAAATCCCGCTAGGCCAGTACATCGCTGCCTTCGTCGAATGGTTGACGCAAAACGGCGCCGACTACTTCGACGCAATCGCATCGACACTGGAAACGATGATTCAAGGCGTGACGTTTGCGCTGACCTGGTTCAATCCACTGGCATTGATCGGTCTGATTGCGCTACTCGCTCACTTTATTCAACGTAAATGGGGATTGACTGTTTTTGTCATCGCCTCTTTTCTGCTGATCCTCAACCTGGGGTACTGGCAGGAAACCATGGAGACCCTGGCGCAGGTGCTGTTCGCCACCCTGGTCTGCGTGGTGATTGGTGTGCCGCTGGGGATCGTCGCCGCACACAAGCCCATGTTCTTCACCGTGATGCGGCCGGTACTCGATCTGATGCAGACCGTACCGACCTTCGTCTACCTCATCCCTACCCTGACCCTCTTCGGGCTGGGTGTGGTGCCCGGCCTGATTTCCACGGTGGTGTTCGCGATTGCCGCACCTATCCGTCTGACTTACCTGGGTATCCGTGATGTACCGCAAGAGTTGATGGACGCCGGCAAGGCCTTTGGCTGCTCGCGCCGTCAACTGCTCTCGCGCATTGAGCTGCCCTACGCCATGCCGAGCATTGCCGCCGGCATTACCCAATGCATCATGCTCTCGTTGTCGATGGTGGTGATCGCCGCCCTGGTGGGCGCGGACGGCCTCGGCAAGCCCGTGGTCAACGCGTTGAACACCGCCGACATTGCGCTGGGCTTTGAAGCCGGCCTGGCCATCGTGCTGCTGGCCATCATGCTCGACCGCATTTGCAAACAACCCGATGCCAAAGTAGGGGGTGATGCATGAGCATTATCCGATTCGACAATGTCGACGTGATCTTTTCCAAAGACCCACGCGAAGCGCTCAGCCTGTTGGACCAAGGCCTGAGCCGCAATGAAATCCTGAAAAAGACCGGGCAGATCGTCGGCGTGGAAAACGCCAGCCTGGATGTCGAGAAAGGCGAGATCTGCGTGCTGATGGGCCTGTCGGGTTCCGGCAAGTCGAGCCTGCTGCGCTGCATCAACGGCCTCAACACCGTCAGCCGTGGCCAGCTGTTTGTCGAGCACGAAGGTCGACAGATCGACATCGCCTCGTGCACCCCGGCAGAGCTGAAAATGATGCGCACCAAACGCATCGCCATGGTGTTCCAGAAGTTCGCCCTGATGCCGTGGCTGACGGTGCGTGACAACATCAGCTTTGGCCTGGAAATGCAGGGTCGCCCCGAGAAGGAGCGGCGCAAGCTGGTGGATGAAAAGCTTGAGCTGGTCGGCCTGTCCCAGTGGCGCAACAAGCGGCCTGACGAACTCTCCGGCGGCATGCAACAGCGCGTCGGCCTGGCGCGCGCACTGGCAATGGACGCCGACATCCTGTTGATGGACGAGCCCTTCTCGGCCCTCGATCCGTTGATCCGCCAAGGTTTGCAGGATGAATTGCTGGAGCTGCAGCGCAAGCTGAGCAAGACCATTGTCTTCGTCAGCCACGACCTCGACGAAGCGCTGAAACTCGGTAGTCGTATTGCGATCATGAAAGACGGCAAGATCATCCAGTACAGCGTGCCGGAAGAGATCGTGCTGAACCCGGCCGATGAGTATGTGCGCACCTTTGTCGCGCATACCAACCCCTTGAACGTACTGTGCGGCCGCAGCCTGATGCGCACCCTGGACAACTGCAAGCAGGTCAACGGCTCGGTATGCCTGGATCCGGGTGACGATTCCTGGCTGGAACTGGCCGAGGGCAACACCATCAAGGGCGCCCGACAGAATGGCATGCCGATGAACCTGCAAAACTGGGCACCGGGGCAAGCCGTGGAAGGCCTGGGCCGCGTACCGACGCTGGTGGATTCGAATATCGGCATGCGCGATGCGTTGCAGATTCGCTACCAGACGGGCAACAAGCTGGTGCTGCATGACAACAACAAGGTGGTGGGGATCTTGGGAGACAGTGAACTCTACCATGCCCTCCTGGGCAAAAACCTGGGCTAGCCCCTTGATCGTCCGCCCATCACTGTAGGAGCGAGCTTGCTCGCGAGAAACGAATAGGCGACACGGGCTGCCAGATATCGCTGCGTTATCGTTGACGTTTTTCGCGAGCAAGCTCGCTCCTACAGTGAAGCGGTGGTGTCAGGGAGACACCACCGGCCTTTCGACTATCAGCTATACACCCGGCCGAGGAGTTGCCGATGGCTTTCAAACTGATCGAGCACATCCCGGGTAATCTGCTCCGGGGTGAAGCCCATCAGGTCGTATTCCTGAGGCCCGTTGTGCAGGTAGACCTCGGCACGGTAGTAACGGGTGCGTTCTTCCTCGGGCAGATCGCCAGGCGCCGCCGTGTAGCCATCCAGGCTCACTTCATACACAAACGGATTGCCTTCCGGCATCTCGATCCGCACGCCAATGCAACGCTTGGACTTACCCAACAAGGTCTGCACTTCCAGCCCCTGGTCCCGCAACGCAACAGCCGCTTCTTCCAGCGCTGGCGTGACCTTCTTGTCCATGAAGCGCTGCACGATGGCCTGGCTCGGTTGCAGCTCCAGCGCGGTCAAACGCTCACTGAAACCACGCCGACCACGTTCAGCCAGTTGCGCTTGCTCCTGTTCGATCGCCACATCCTGGCGCATGGCCTTGTGCAGGCCGAACATGAAGCAGATCAGTACCACCGAGAACGGCAGTCCGGCCAGCACTACCATGGTTTGCATGGCTTCAAAGTTACCGGCAAACAGCAGGCCGACGGTCACCAGGGTGATCACCGCCGACCAGAAAATCCGCAGCCAATGCGGCGCATCCTCGTCAACGCTACCGCCCTTGCAGGACAGGTTCGCCATCATCACCGCGCCAGAATCCGCGGGCGTCAGGAACAATACAAAACCGACAAAGATCGACACCCCGATCACTACTTTCGACGCGGGGTAATACTCCAGCAACTGGTAGATCGCCATGGATGGCTGTTCCAGCGCCGTCTTGCCCAACTCCACCGCGCCATGGTTGAGTACCAGGTCCAGGGCCGAGTTACCGAAGATCGACAGCCACGCCAGGGTAAAGCCCAGCGGGATCAGCAGCACGCCGGCCACCAGCTCACGCACGGTACGCCCACGGGAAATACGCGCGATGAACATCCCCACGAATGGCGCCCAGGAAATCCACCAGGCCCAGTAGAACAGTGTCCACAAGCCCATCCAGCGCTCGGATGCCGCACCGTCGCCTTCATACACATACAGGTCGAAGGTTTTCAGCACGAGGCCGTTCATGTAGTCACCGATGTTCTGCACGAAGCCGTTGAGCAAATGCAGGGTCGGTCCGAACAGCAGCACGAAAATCAGCAAGCCACTGAACAACACGATGTTGAGGTTGGACAAGCGACGAATGCCGTTTTCCACCCCCGACACCGCCGCGATGGTCGCCACGCTACTCATCACGATGATCACGATCAGCAGGTTAGTGTTGCTGTGTGCCATGCCGAACAGGTTCTCAAGCCCCGACGACACTTGCATCGCGCCGATTCCCAGGTTGGTCACCAGGCCCAACAAGGTCACGAACATGCCGAAGCCGTCCACCGCGTGACCGGCGGCGCCCTTGACCCAGCGCTCGCCCACCAGCGGGTACAGCGCCGAACGCAACGCCAGCGGCTGGTTATGACGGTAGGCAAAGTACGCCACGGCCAGGCCGACCAGCGCGTAGATCGCCCAGCCATGCAGGCCCCAATGCAGGAACGTCAGTTGCAGGGCCTGGCGCGCGGCCATCTGGGTCGCGGCCGCGCCTTCGGGCGGGTTGTAGTAGTGGTCCAGCGGTTCGGATGCGCCGAAGTACAACAGCGAAATACCGATCCCCGACGAGAACAACATGCCGGCCCAGGCACCGTAGCTGAAGTCCGGTGTGTCGTCCTTGCTGCCCAGCTTCAACTTGCCATAGGACGAAAATGCCAGGCCCACCACGAATACCAGGTAGGCGGCGATGACCACCATGTAATACCAGCCAAAGCTTTTCGAGAGCCAGGTCTGGGCGACGCCAAGCAGCCTGCCGGCCTCTTGCGGGGCACTAATCAAAATCGCAGTCAACAACAGAACCAGCGCGGTAGAGGTGTAGAACACCCAACCGTTGACCCGTACCTTTTCCGGCGGGGTCTTTATAAGAGAGGCAGAACTCATGGCACAGATGCTCCAGGCAGTGCGAGAGAGGAACGCAAGGCAGCGCTTGACCCATGCCATCGTTTTTTCGGCAGCCGACGGACGGGTGATATAAAGACACCCCGAAAATCGTTGAGCCCCGGCGAAGCTGTGACTTCGGGCGTTTCAAAGGTTTTTCAGGTGTCAGATGTCGCCGTCTGCGGGTAGGCAATACCTGCAGGCAGCGACCATTTGTCGCAGATCTTATTCTTTGTTGATTGAACGTTCAATCAAAACAAAATAGACTGGCCCGCAAGCCGACGGACGTTGATCGCTCGTCGCCAGGCCTAAGGAGAGGTGCTACATGCCCAAGGTCGGTATGCAACCCATACGCCGCCAACAGTTGATCGAAGCCACATTGACGGCCATCGATCAGGTTGGGATGGGAGATGCCAGCATTGCGCTGATCGCCCGTCTGGCCGGCGTTTCGAACGGCATCATCAGTCACTACTTTCAGGACAAGAATGGCCTGATCGCCGCCACGATGCGGTACCTGATGAATGTGCTGATCGAGAACGTCCACGAACGTCGGCGTGACCTGGCGGATGACAGCCCACGGGCGCATCTCCAGGTGATTATCGGAGGCAACTTCGACGCCAGCCAGGTCAACGGCCCGGCGATGAAAACCTGGTTGGCCTTCTGGGCCGCCAGCATGCACCACCCGTCTTTGCACAGGTTGCAGCGGATCAACGATCACCGTCTGTATTCCAACCTGTGTTGCCAGTTCCGCCGCGTGTTGCCAGTGGCCGATGCACGCAGCGCAGCCCGCGGCCTGGCGGCCCTGATTGACGGTTTGTGGTTGCGCGGCGCCCTGTCGGGAGACGCTTTCGACACGGAGCAGGCGCAACGGATCGCTTACGAATACATGGATTTCCAATTGGCCAAGCAGGTGAGTTAGAGCACACATAAACGCTCAACCCCTGAACGTCCGCCGATCAGTGCTGCCACCACTCAATGGCCCACTTTTCAGCGGGTAACGCCAACCACTTATGCACTTGCGAGGACTTTATGGCCCGTTTCGAATTGCAAAAACTCTACATTGACGGCGGCTACAGCGACGCTGGCAGCGATGCCACCTTCGAAGCCATCAACCCGGCTAACGGTGAAGTTCTCGCCAACGTGCAACGCGCCACCTTCGATGACGTTGAGCGTGCTGTGGTCAGCGCCGAAAAGGGCCAGAAAATCTGGGCCGCGATGACCGCCATGGAACGTTCGCGCATCCTGCGTCGCGCCGTCGACATCCTGCGCGAGCGCAACGATGAACTCGCCGCACTGGAAACCCTGGACACCGGCAAGGCGTTCTCCGAAACCAAATATGTCGACATCGTCACCGGTGCTGACGTGCTGGAATACTACGCAGGCCTGGTGCCCGCCATCGAAGGCGAGCAAATCCCGCTGCGTGACACCTCCTTCGTCTACACCCGTCGCGAACCGCTGGGCGTGGTCGCCGGTATCGGCGCGTGGAATTACCCGATCCAGATCGCTCTGTGGAAATCCGCTCCAGCCCTGGCGGCCGGTAACGCGATGATCTTCAAGCCAAGCGAAGTGACTTCCCTGACCACCCTGAAACTGGCCGAGATCTACACCGAGGCCGGCGTTCCAGCAGGTGTGTTCAACGTACTGACCGGCAGCGGCCGTGAAGTCGGCACTTGGCTGACCGAGCACCCGCGCATCGAGAAAGTCTCCTTCACCGGCGGCACCGACACCGGCAAGAAAGTCATGGCCAGCGCTTCGAGTTCCTCGCTCAAGGAAGTGACCATGGAATTGGGCGGCAAGTCGCCACTGATCATCTTCGACGACGCCGATCTGGATCGCGCCGCCGATATTGCGATGATGGCCAACTTCTACAGCTCCGGTCAGGTCTGCACCAACGGCACCCGCGTATTCGTGCCCACGCATCTGCAAGCGGCGTTCGAGGCCAAGATCGTTGAACGCGTTGCGCGCATCCGCGTCGGCGACCCGCAAGACGACAACACCAACTTCGGCCCGCTGGTCAGCTTCGCCCACATGGAAAGCGTGCTCGGCTACATCGCCAAAGGTAAGGAGCAAGGCGCACGCCTGCTGTGTGGCGGCGACCGCCTGACCGACGGCGACTTCGCCAAGGGCGCATTCGTGGCACCGACCGTGTTCACCGACTGCACCGACGAGATGACCATCGTGCGTGAAGAAATCTTCGGCCCGGTGATGAGCATCCTCACTTACGAAACCGAAGAAGAAGTGATCCGCCGCGCCAACGACACTGACTTCGGCCTGGCTGCCGGCCTGGTGACCAAGGACCTGAACCGCGCCCACCGCGTGATTCATCAACTGGAAGCCGGTATCTGCTGGATCAACGCCTGGGGCGAGTCCGACGCCAAGATGCCGGTTGGCGGCTACAAGCAGTCGGGTGTCGGCCGTGAAAACGGGATCAGTTCGCTGAACAACTTCACGCGCATCAAATCGGTACAGGTCGAGCTGGGCGACTACGCCTCGGTGTTCTAAAGCCGAGCCTTGCGTTGCCTGCGAGGCCGCCATCGCGAGCAAGCCCGCTCCCACATGTTGACCGTATGAACCCGATCAACTGTGGGAGCTGGCTTGCCTGCGATCGAGTGCGAAGCACTTGCCAGACCTGACCAAATTTCAAAGAGGGTGCATTTATGTCCCAAGAATACGACTACATCATTGTTGGCGCGGGATCGGCCGGTAACACCCTGGCCACCCGCCTGACCGAAGACGAAGGCGTCACCGTCCTGCTGCTGGAAGCCGGCGGCCCTGACTACCGTCTCGACTTCCGTACCCAGATGCCCGCCGCCCTGGCGTTCCCGCTGCAAGGCCGTCGCTACAACTGGGCCTACGAAACCGATCCAGAGCCACACATGGATGGCCGCCGCATGGAATGCGGTCGTGGCAAGGGCCTGGGTGGCTCTTCGCTGATCAACGGCATGTGCTACATCCGTGGCAATGCCATGGACTACGACAACTGGTCGAAACTGCCGGGCCTGGAAGACTGGAGCTACCTGGACTGCCTGCCGTACTTCAGAAAAGCTGAAACCCGTGACATCGGCCCCAACGACTACCACGGTGGCGACGGCCCGGTCAGCGTGACCACGCCTAAAGCCGGGAACAACCCGCTGTTCCACGCCATGGTTGAAGCCGGCGTGCAAGCCGGTTACCCGCGTACCGAAGACCTGAACGGCTACCAGCAAGAAGGCTTCGGCCCAATGGACCGCACCGTGACGCCGAACGGCCGTCGGGCCAGTACCGCGCGCGGCTACCTGGACGTGGCCAAGAAGCGTTCGACGCTGACCATCGTCACTCACGCGCTGACTGACAAAGTCTTGTTCGAAGGCAAGCGTGCCGTGGGTGTGCGCTACCTGATCGGCGCTGCCGAAGAGCGCGTCGAGGCCCGTGCCCGCAAAGAAGTGCTGGTGTGCAGCGGCGCTATCGCTTCGCCGCAACTGCTGCAACGCTCCGGCGTTGGCCCGGCCAAGCTGCTGGAAAGCCTCGACATCCCGGTGGTTCATGACCTGCCAGGCGTCGGCGAAAACCTGCAGGATCACCTTGAGCTGTACCTGCAATACGCCTGCACCCAGCCCGTCTCGCTGTACCCGTCGCTGCTCTGGTACAACCAGCCGGCGATCGGTGCCGAGTGGCTGTTCAACGGCACCGGTATCGGCGCCAGCAACCAGTTCGAAGCCGGCGGGTTCATCCGTACCCGTGAAGACTTCGAGTGGCCGAACATCCAGTACCACTTCCTGCCGGTCGCGATTAACTACAACGGCAGCAACGGTGTGAAAGAACACGGTTTCCAGGCGCACATGGGTTCCATGCGCTCGCCAAGCCGTGGCCGCGTGCAATTGAAGTCGAAGAACCCTCGCGACTACCCGAGCATCCTCTTCAACTACATGGCCACCGAGCAGGACTGGCAGGAATTTCGCGACGGCATCCGCCTGACCCGTGAAATCATGCAACAGCCGGCACTGGACCCGTTCCGTGGCCGCGAAATCAGCCCGGGCATCGAGGTACAGACCGACGAGCAACTGGATAAATTTATCCGCGAGCACGCCGAAACCGCGTTCCACCCGTCCTGCTCGTGCAAGATGGGCACCGACGAGATGGCCGTGGTCGATGGCGAAGGTCGTGTGCATGGCATGCAGGGCCTGCGGGTGGTCGATGCCTCGATCATGCCGATCATCACCACCGGCAACCTGAATGCGCCGACGATCATGATCGCCGAAAAAATCGCCGACAAGATCCGTGCCCGCCAGCCACTCCCACGCAGCACAGCCGACTACTACGTGGCGGGCGATGCGCCAGTGCGTGGCAAGCCGATGCGTGAAGTGGGGCCGATGGCGCAATAACTGATACACCGCGGCGCGCCCTTCGCGAGCAAGCCCGCTCCCACATTTTGATGTGTGAATACAGTCAAATGTGGGAGGGGGCTTGCTCCCGATGGCCCCCGACCAGCCAACACAAATCTTCTCAGCCCCTTCCTGCACCGCCCTGCCCTTGATCCCATCCCCCGCGACGGCCTACTCTAATGGTCGCGCAAACGTTTCACCTTCCCACCGACGCGCCGACACTTGTCCGGCCACGAGGCTTTCTCATGTTTGATGTCGTTTCTTCGAGCAAATGGCCTACCGGCTTTCTGATCAATCCAAATGTTGAACCGCTGGACCCGAAATGGCTGAAGGAATTCAGCAAGATCCCGGCCGCTGCCGTCAGCGATTGCCTGGGGCGTAACGTCGGTGGCCTGGGCCTCAAGGCCTTCCATGGCAACGCTCCGATGCTCGGCAGCGCGCTGACCGTGCGCGTGCGTCCAGGTGACAACCTGATGATTCTCAAAGCCATGCAGATGGCCCGTCCGGGCGATGTGCTGGTGATCGACGGCAGCGCCGACCTGACCCGCGCGGTGTTCGGCGGCATCATGCGCGCCATGGCCTTGAAGGCCGGCATCGTCGGCGTGGTGATCAACGGTGCCTTGCGCGACCTCGACGAATGGCAGACCGGCGAACTGCCAGCGTATGCCATCGGCGGCGTACACCGTGGTCCGAGCACCGACGGCGGCGGCGAAATCAACGTGCCGATTTCCTGTGCCGGCATGTTGGTGATGCCCGGTGACCTGATGATCGGTGATGGCGACGGCGTCGTGGCCGCGTCCCGCAGCGAACTGCCGGAGTTGCTGGTGCGTTGCCACGACCTGCTGGCCCGCGAACAGGCTACACTCGCCGCCATCGAAGCCGGCACCCTGGACCCTGATCGTTTTGACGCGATCCTGCGCGCCAAGGGTTGCCCGGTCTAACCCCCAAAGCAAAAGCATCGCAGGCAAGCCAACGCCCACCTTTGAATGTGTTCACAAATCAAAATGTGGGAGCGGGCTTGCTCGCGAAGGGGCCCTTCAGGCCACCACCGCCCACCAGGAAGGCCCCATGTTCGACGCTCACCCGCAGCTCAGAAAACACTTCGCGGCCCTGCGCACCACCGCCGAATTCTTCTCTTTGCGCTACGTGCGCGAATCCGGCCTGTTTCTGTCAGTGCGCAAGAACGTCGCCGAACCGCCACACCTGAGCCAGGACCAAGGCGCCATGCTCACGGTGCGCCTCAACGGTGTCGAAGCCTACGCCGCGACCCACGATATTTCCCTGCCCGGGCTGCAAGCCGCGCTTGAGCGCGCCGAACAGCAAGCACGGCGGATCAAGCCGCATGCCCTGCTCGACCTGCGCGAGCAGCCAGTGTCCAGCGAAGTCGCTGATTATTTGTCGCCCGACCTGGATCAGCCCTTCCCGTCCCTGAGCGAGTGCTACCAACGGCTGGGCGCCGAGTCCGCCACCGTGCCCAAGGATGAGCGCTTGGTGAGTTGGGAGGTCAGCCTCGGCACCACCCTCGTCGAACAGATCTACCTCAACAGCGCCGGGGCCGTCCTGCGCCAGGCCCAGCGTTTTGTCTTCCCGGGCATCAACGTGACCGCCTATGACGGCAACGACAGCCAGACCCGGACCTTGGGTGGCAGCAACTTCGGCCAGCAAGGTGGCTTCGAGGTGGTCAAGCGTTTCGGCCTGATGGGCGCCGCCACGGAAATTGCCGATCAGGCGCTGCAACTGCTGCTGGCACCGAATACGCCTCAAGGTCCGCGTGACCTGCTGCTGATGCCTGACCAAATGATCCTGCAGATCCACGAGTCCATCGGGCATCCGCTGGAGTTGGACCGCATCCTGGGTGACGAGCGCAATTACGCGGGCACCAGCTTCGTCAAGACCAGTGACTTCGGCCAGCTGCAATACGGCTCCAAACTGCTGAACGTGACGTTCGACCCCGATATTCCCGAGCAACTGGCCAGCTACGGCCATGACGACGACGGCACGCCCGCCCGTAAACAGTTCCTGATTCGCGAGGGCCTGTTGCTCAAGCCTCTGGGCGGTGCGCTGTCGCAATATCGCGCAGGCTTGGGTGGCGTCGCCAACAGTCGCGCCTGTAGCTGGAACCGCGCGCCCATCGACCGCATGGCCAACCTCAATATCGAGGCCGGCGACCAGAGCCTGGCGCAACTGATCGCTGGCATCGAGCACGGCATTCTGATGTCGAACAATCGCTCCTGGTCCATCGACGATGCGCGCAACAAATTCCAGTTCGGTTGCGAATGGGGTCAATTGATTGAAAACGGCGAACTCAAGGGCGTGGTGAAGAACCCCAACTACCGGGCTATTTCCGCGCAGTTCTGGCGCAAGCTCAGCGCCGTTGGTGACGCCAGCACCTTCAAGGTGTTGGGCACGCCCAACTGTGGCAAGGGCGAACCCAATCAGGTAATCCGCGTCGGCCATGCCGCGCCGGCTTGCGTATTCAGCGATGTCGATGTGTTTGGAGGAGATGCCTGATGCAGGCGTTCAAGGGCTTGGTGGATTGGCTCAAGCAGGCCATCACCGAAGAGGAACAGTTTCATCTCGGTTACGCAGCGGAGTCATCCGAATTCGTGCGCTTCAACCATGCGCGCGTGCGTCAGGCTGGCCAGGTGCAACAGGCGAGCGTGAACTTGAAGCTGATCAACAACGGCCGCCACGCCGACCTCGGCATCACCCTGGGCGGCTCCCCCGAACTTGACCGCCAGCGCTTGGCCGAAGGCCTGCAACAGTTGCGCGAAACCTTGCCGCTCCTGCAACGGGATCCTTATCTGCTGCTCAACCACAGCGCCTGGCACAGCCACAACACACAGCTTCAGCCACTGCCGGAGCTGGATCAGGTGCTGGCGGACATCAGCCTCGCCGCTGAAGACACCGACCTGGTCGGATTTTATGCTGCGGGCCCCATAAGCCGCGGCTTCGCCAGCTCATCGGGAGCGTTTGGCTGGCACCAGGCGAACAGTTTCAACTTCGACTTCAGCCTGTTCCATGCCAACGGTGAAGCGGTCAAGGCCAGTTATGCCGGCGATGCCTGGAACAGCGCGGCGTTTGCCCAGCGCTTTCAACAGGCGCGCGAACAACTGGCGTTCCTGGGCCGACCACTGCATCCACTGACGCCGGGCGAATACCGGGCGTACCTGGCGCCGGCGGCCATGGAAGAGATCATCGGCATGCTCGCCTGGGGCGGTTTTTCTGCCCAGGCCATCGCCAGCAAAAGCAGCCCGTTGCAGCGTTTGTATGCCGGCGATCAGACGCTGAGCCCGTTGGTGGGCATGAATGAACAGGTCAGCGCGTCCCTGAGCCCGGCGTTTTCCCGGGACGGTTATCCGCGTAGCGACGTGACCCTGATCAGCGCCGGCGTGGCCGAGGGCCGCCTGGTCAGTTCGCGCAGCGCCGCCGAATACGGGTTGAGCGCTAACGGTGCCGACAGCGACGAATCGCCCAGCGCCTTCCAGATGGCGGCGGGCGATCTGGCCCAGGCCGACATCCTCGAGCAATTGGGCACAGGCTTGTATATCAGCAACCTGTGGTACCTGAACTACTCTGACCAGCCGGCAGCCCGCCTGACCGGCATGACCCGCTTCGCCACGTTCTGGGTGGAAGATGGCGAGATCAAGGCGCCGGTCAGCACCATGCGCTTCGATGACAGCGTCTACCACCTGCTGGGTTCACAGCTGGAGGCGTTGACGGCCGAACGCGAGTTGCTGCTGTCGGCCAGCACCTATGGCCAGCGCGATACCTCATCCAACTTATTGCCCGGCGCGCTGATCAAACGCCTCACCTTGACCCTGTAGGCACATTAGCCCCGGCGATGCTGCGTTGGGTTTTGTGGAGACGTCAAGGCACGTCTCCTACAGGGGAATGCCCCGCGTCTTGATGAACCTTCCTTTACATGCAGCCCATTGGTTGATGGGTTGTTGTCGCCCACCGAAAACCTCGATATAAACGTCAGTGGCGTCCCGCCACCCTTCAACCCACTTGCCGCCAAGTGATGCATGACCTCGCCTGGGAAAGGCGAGCCGGAGCGTTGACATGCACCAAGGAAGTTTTGTCATTGAGAAGCTGTTCAAGCACTACAACGTTCACGTAGAGCGACTCGGCAACGACCCGCAGAGAAAGACCGTGCTGCTGGTCAACGGCGCGCTGTCCACGACCCGCTCGTTTGCCCGCACCAGCAAGTGCCTGGCCGAGCACTTCAATGTGCTGATGTTCGACCTGCCGTTCTCCGGCTATTCGCGCCCCCACAACACCGATCTCGACTTGGTGACCAAGGACGACGAAGTGGAGATCCTCAGGGCGCTGGTGGAACGCTTTGAAGTCAACCACCTGGTATCGGCCTCCTGGGGCGGCATCTCGACGCTGCTGACCCTGGCCCGCAACCCGCCCTCCATCGAAAGCTCGGTGGTGATGGCCCTGGCGCCTAACCTCAACCAGGCCATGCTCGAATACGTGGAGCGCGTGCGGGTACTGATCGAGGCCGACGATAAATCCGCCGTCGGCCACCTGCTCAACGAAACCGTCGGTAAATTTCTCTCGTCCCGGCTCAAGCGCAATAACCACCGCCATCTGTCGAACATGGCCACCACCGAGTACCGGCAGGCGCGCTTTCATATTCATCAGGTGCTGGCCCTGGGCGATGGCAACTACCTGCCGCAATTGCGCCGGATCGAAACTCCTGTGCACTTTCTCAACGGTGCGCTGGACGAATACACCCCAGCCATTGAAGCGCAGTCGTTCAAGCAGTATGTCGGGCGCAGCAGCTTCGCCACCGCCGAACACACCGGGCACTTGCTAGACCTCGAGTCCCGCGAAGCAGCGATCGCCGTGCATCGGATACTGATCGATTTCCTGGTGGGCAAAGACGTTCCGCTCTCCGATATAGACCAACCGCCAGTGGGAAATGAGGCAGCGGATGGCGCATAATCGGCACCCCATCGCCAGCTGAGAAAAGGGACCTCATGCCCAATCGTGTCGAGCTAGATGCCAAGACTGCCCGCTGGATTCCTTGGGTGGTGGCGATTGCCTTCTTCATGCAGTCGCTCGACGGGACGATTCTAAATACAGCCCTGCCCGCCATGGCGCAGGACCTGGCGGAAAACCCACTGCGCATGCAAGGCGTGATCATCGCCTACATGCTCACCGTGGCCTTGCTGATCCCGGCGTCGGGCTGGATCGCCGACCGCTTCGGCACCAAGAACATCTTCTTCAGCGCCATCCTGCTGTTCAGTCTCGGCTCATTGCTCTGCGCGCTGTCCCACAGCTTGTCCATGCTGATCGGCGCTCGGGTGATCCAGGGCCTTGGAGGCGCGCTGATGTTGCCGGTGGGGCGGCTGGTGGTACTGCGCGCCTATCCGCGTTCAGAGCTGGTGCGCATCATGGGGTTCATCACGATTCCCGGCCTGCTCGGCCCGTTGCTCGGCCCAACCATGGGTGGCTGGATGGTGCAGTACCTGACGTGGCACTGGATCTTCCTGATCAACCTGCCCGTGGGGCTGATCGGTTGCTATGCCGTGTGGAAGTTCATCCCCGACCTGCGCGGCAACGAACGCACGCGCTTCGACAGTCTGGGATTCCTGTTGTTTGGCGCGGCGATGGTGCTGATCACCATCGCCATGGAAGGCCTTGGCGAACTGCACTTGCCGCACCTGCGCGTGATGTTGCTGCTGTTCGGCGGCATGGCGTGCCTGGCGGCCTATTGGCTGCGGGCCGGGCACATCGAAAACCCGCTGTTCTCGCCGCAGCTGTTCAAGACCCGGACCTTTGCCGTGGGGATTCTCGGCAACCTGTTCGCGCGCCTGGGCAGCGGTGCCCTGCCGTTCCTGGTGCCGTTGCTGCTACAGCTTGCCCTGGGTTACTCGCCCTCCCAGGCCGGGATGAGCATGCTGCCCCTGGCGGCCGCGGCAATGGTCGCCAAGTCCCTCGCGCGGACGCTGATCGAGCGTCTGGGTTATCGCATCGTCTTGACCGGTAACACGCTGGCACTGGGGTTGATGTTGGCGAGCATGGGCCTGGTCAGCGAGCAGACACCTTATCCGTTGTTGCTGGCCATGCTGGCGGTGCTCGGGGCGATCAACTCGCTGCAGTTTACCGCGATGAACACCGTGACCCTGATCGACCTCGATGACGCCCAGGCCAGCAGCGGCAACAGCCTGTTATCGGTGGTGGCGCAACTGGCCCTGAGCCTGGGGGTGGCCTGTGCCGGCGCCTTGCTCGGCGGCTTTACCGCTGAATCCGGCAACGATGGTGTCAACACCGTGCTGGGAGCATTCCAGTTGACCTTCCTCACCGTGGGCATCATGGCGATGCTGGCGGCGGCGATTTTCCTGCAACTGTCGCCCAAGGATGGCAAACGCGTGGTCAAGCGCGAGCACGATGTGGAGCACTAGAAGCGGCTGTGAGCCACAAGCCACAAGCCGCAAGCCGCAAGCTTTTAGCTTGCAGCTTGCGGCTAGTGGCTAGTGGCTAGTGGCTTACAGCTGCCCCTCACCCCTTCATCAGAACATGCGGGGAATTCCACAGGGGGGCTGTTACACTACGCGACATTTTGTTTTGCAGAGCCAGTCCCGTGACCACCATCGCCACCGCTTTTAATACTTTGCCGCTGTCCGCCGCCATACTGGCTAACCTCGACTCGCTGGGTTATGTCGAGATGACGCAGATCCAGGCGCAAAGCTTGCCGGTGATCCTCAAGGGGCTGGACCTGATCGCCCAGGCCAAGACCGGCAGCGGCAAGACCGCCGCCTTCGGCATCGGCCTGCTGAACCCGATCAACCCACGCTATTTCGGCTGCCAGGCCCTGGTAATGTGCCCGACCCGCGAGCTGGCCGACCAGGTCGCCAAGGAAATCCGCCGCCTGGCCCGCGCCGAAGACAACATCAAGGTGTTGACCCTCTGCGGTGGCGTGTCCCTCGGCCCACAGATCGCTTCGCTGGAACACGGCGCGCACGTCATCGTCGGCACCCCGGGACGCATCCAGCAACACCTGCGCAAGGGCTCGCTGGTGCTCGACGGCCTGAACACGCTGATCCTCGACGAAGCCGACCGCATGCTCGACATGGGCTTCTACGACGCCATCGAAGACATCATCAGCAAGACCCCGGCGCGCCGTCAGACGTTGCTCTTCTCGGCCACCTACCCGGTCAGCATCAAGCAACTGGCGTCCAAGTTCATGCGCGCGCCGCAGCAAGTGAAGGCCGAGGCGTTCCATTCGGACGAGCAGATCGAACAGCGTTTCTACGAAATTTCCCCGGAAGAGCGCATGGACGCGGTGACCAAGGTGCTGTCGCACTTCCGCCCGGCCTCCTGCGTGGCGTTCTGCTTCACCAAGCAGCAAGTGCAGGAAACCGTCGACCACCTGACCGCCAAGGGGATTTCCGCGGTCGGCCTGCATGGCGACCTGGAACAGCGCGATCGCGACCAGGTGCTGGCGATGTTCGCCAACCGCAGTACGTCCGTCCTGGTAGCCACCGACGTGGCCGCGCGCGGCCTGGACATTGACGCACTGGACATGGTGATCAACGTCGAACTGGCCCGCGACTCGGAAATCCACATTCACCGCGTCGGCCGTACCGGTCGTGCCGGTGAAACCGGGATTGCCATCAGCCTGGTGGCGCCGTCCGAAGCTCACCGTGCCCAGGCCATCGAGCAACTGCAGAAGTCGCCGCTGAACTGGGACCAACTGGACAACCTCAAGCCGCAAAGCGGTGGTCCGCTGCTGCCACAGATGAGCACCTTGTGCATCGCCGCTGGCCGTAAAGACAAGGTTCGCCCGGGCGATATCCTTGGCGCACTGACTGGCGAAGCCGGTATCCCGGGCGCCCAGGTCGGCAAGATCGCGATCTTTGACTTCCAGGCCTTCGTGGCCGTGGAACGCGGCATCGCCAAGCAGGCGTTGCAACGCTTGAACGACGGCAAGATCAAGGGCCGTTCGCTGCGCGTGCGGATCCTGTAAAGCTCTCAAGCTATTGCAGAGATCTAAATGTGGGAGCGGGCTTGCTCGCGAATGCGGTGTATTGGTCACCTGATTATTTGACTGACACACTGCATTCGCTAGCAAGCCCGCTCCCACATTTTTGACTGTATTTCATATCAGTATTTTGTGAGGACTCCGTTTTGCGCTCGACCGAAGTTGTGATCATTGGCGCCGGCGCCGCAGGCTTGATGTGCGCGCTGACCGCCGCCGGGCGTGGGCGCACGGTGATGTTGATCGACCATGCGAACAAGGCCGGCAAGAAGATCCTGATGTCTGGCGGTGGTCGCTGCAATTTCACCAATATGTACACCGAACCGGCCAACTTCCTGTCGCAGAACGCACACTTCTGCAAGTCGGCGCTGGCCCGCTATACCCAGTGGGATTTCATTGGATTGGTGGCCAAGCACGGCGTGCCGTACCACGAGAAAAAACTCGGCCAGCTGTTCTGCGACAACAAATCCAGCGACATTCTCGGCATGCTGCTGGACGAGTGCATCCAGACCGGCGTGAACCTGCATCTGGACACATCGATCCAGCAGATCGACAAGCTCGAGTCGGGTTATCGGCTCCAGACCACCCTGGGCGAGCTGCATTGCGAATCCCTGGTAATCGCCACTGGCGGGTTGTCGATTCCTACGCTGGGCGCCACCGGGTTCGGCTATCAAGTGGCCAGACAGTTCGGCCATGAACTGTTGCCGACCCGTGCCGGCCTGGTGCCGTTCACCATCACCGATCAGCTCAAGGAACTGTGCACCGAGCTGTCCGGCACTTCGGTGGATTGCCTGGTGAGCTGCAATGAGCAGAGTTTTCGCGAAAACATTCTGTTTACCCATCGTGGCCTGAGCGGGCCGGCGATCTTGCAGATTTCCTCCTATTGGGAGTCCGGCGATACCGTCGAAATCAATCTGCTGCCAGACCATGACGCCCACGCCTGGCTGCAACAGCAACAAGCCGAACGGCCCAACAGCGAACTGAAAACCCTGCTCGGGGAGATTTTCACCAAGAAGATGGCCAATCTGCTGGCAGAACAGTGGTTTGTTTCCAAGCCGATGAAACAGTACACCCATGCGGAATTGGCGGAGATCGCCCACACGCTGGGAAGCTGGCAGTTGATCCCGGCGGGCACCGAGGGTTATCGCACGGCGGAAGTGACCTTGGGGGGCGTGGATACGCGGGAGGTATCGTCCAAGACCATGGAGTCGTTGAAAAGCCCTGGCTTGTATTTCATCGGCGAAGTGCTGGATGTGACCGGGCATCTGGGCGGGTTCAATTTCCAGTGGGCCTGGGCTTCGGGCTACGCGGCGGCGCAATACGTCTGACACAACACGGTAAAAATGTGGGAGCGGGCTTGCTCGCGAAGGTGGTGATTCAGCTGACGAATTCGGTGACTGACACACATTCGCGAGCAAGCCCGCTCCCACCCTTGATTTGCGGCGCCTGGAAGAAATTTTGCGCACCAATGTGATCGTCACGCTTGCCGTAGCGTCATTACTGCCTCAATTTAGCGACATTGTCCCGGAAGACCCCAGACTTCATGTCATCGACCTCGTTCAAGCAGTCCATGCGCCGCCTTTGGGCACTGGATAAGTTCAGTTACAGCGTACGGGTATTCATCGCCCTCACCGGCAGCATGACGCTGTGCTGGTATCAGGATGAAATGACCCTGTTGATTCCGCTGTTCCTGGGAATTATCGCCAGCGCCCTGGCCGAGACCGATGACAGCTGGCAAGGCCGCCTCAACGCCCTGGCAGTCACGCTGGTGTGTTTCAGCGTGGCGGCACTGTCAGTGGAGCTGCTGTTTCCCTATCCCTGGGTTTTCGCCATCGCCCTGGCCTTGGCCAGTTTCAGCCTGACCATGCTCGGCGCGCTGGGTGAGCGCTATGGCGCGATTGCCTCGGCCACCTTGATTCTGTCGGTCTACACCATGATCGCCGTGGACCAGCGCGGCGGCGCTGTCACCGACTTCTGGCACGAGCCGTTGCTGTTGGTGGCCGGGGCCGCCTGGTACGGCGCGCTCTCGGTGTTGTGGCAGTTGCTGTTTTCCAATCAGCCGGTGCAACAGAGCCTGGCGCGGCTGTTTCGCGAGCTGGGGCGTTATCTCAAGCTCAAGTCATCGCTGTTCGAGCCCATTCGCCAGCTGGATGTAGAAGCGCGGCGCCTGGAACTGGCCCAACAGAATGGGCGTGTCGTGGCCGCGTTGAACGCGGCGAAGGAAATCATCCTGCACCGCGTGGGCAATGGTCGACCGGGCTCGAAAGTCAGCCGCTACCTCAAGCTCTATTTCCTGGCCCAGGACATCCACGAGCGCGCCAGCTCCTCCCACTATCCCTACAACGCCCTGGCCGAAGCCTTCTTCCACAGCGACGTGCTGTTCCGCTGCCAGCGCCTGTTGCGCCAGCAAGGCAAAGCCTGCCAGACGCTTGCCGAATCGATCCAACTGCGCCAACCGTTCGTGTATGACGCCAGCTTCGCCGAGGCCCTGGGCGACCTGAATGCGTCCCTGGAACACCTGCGCATCCAGAGCAACCCGGCTTGGCGCGGCCTGCTGCGCTCGCTGCGCGCCCTGGCCGCCAACCTCTCGACGCTGGACCGCTTGCTCAGCGACGCGAGCAATCCCGACAGCCTGGCGGAGGCCAGCGACAGCAATCTGCTGGATCGCTCGCCACGCAACCTCAACGAAATGTGGACCCGTTTGCGCACCCAACTGACGCCCACGTCGTTGCTGTTCCGGCATGCGTTGCGCTTGTCCCTGGCGCTGAGCGTCGGCTATTTCATGGTGCATCTGATCCACCCGTCCCAGGGTTACTGGATCATCCTCACCACGCTGTTCGTCTGCCAGCCGAACTATGGCGCCACCCGGCGCAAGCTCGGCCAGCGGATCATCGGCACAGCCATTGGCCTGACGGTGGCCTGGGCGCTGTTTGATCTGTTCCCCAGCCCCTTGGTGCAGTCGATGTTCGCGATCGCCGCCGGGCTGGTGTTCTTTATCAACCGCACCACCCGCTACACCCTGGCCACCGCGGCGATTACGCTGATGGTGCTGTTCTGCTTCAATCAGGTGGGCGACGGCTATGGGCTGTTCCTGCCACGCTTGTTCGATACCCTGCTGGGCAGCCTGATCGCCGGGCTGGCGGTGTTCCTGTTTCTACCGGACTGGCAAGGTCGACGCCTGAACAAGGTGCTGGCCAATACCCTGACGTGCAACAGCATCTATCTGCGGCAAATCATGCAGCAATACGCGGCCGGCAAGCGCGACGACCTGGCTTACCGCCTGGCGCGACGCAATGCCCACAACGCCGATGCCGCGCTGTCCACCACCCTGGCGAATATGCTGATGGAGCCGGGACACTTCCGCAAGGAAGCCGACGTTGGCTTCCGCTTTCTGGTGCTGTCCCATACCTTGCTCAGTTACCTCTCCGGGCTCGGCGCTCACCGCGAAACCCAACTGCCATCTGAAGTCCGTGAACACTTGATCGAAGGCGCCGGCAAGAGCCTCGCAGCGAGCATCGACGAGATCGCTGCGGGACTGGCCAACAAGCAATCGATCGCCATTCAAAGCGATGCCGAAGAAGCCTTGGCGGTGGACCTGGAACAGATGCCCGATGAGATCGATGAAGGACAACGCTTGGTACAGACGCAGTTGGCGTTGATCTGTCGGCAGCTCGGACCGCTGCGAACTTTGGCCGCGCATCTGATAAAGGAGTAACGGTCGCAGTTGAGCGGCAAGCCACCAGCGACAAGCTGCAAGCAGGTTCACGGCGCTTTCTCTTGCAGCTTGAAGCTTGCCGCCTAACCACTGCGCGCAGCGCCCTACATCCCATGCCGCTTCAAGAGACGCGCATAACTGCCATCGGCCTTCATCCGGGCAATTTCCCGATCAAACCCGGCGACGATCTGCTCATGCTTCGGGTTTTTCAGGCTGACGAGGATATGCAGGCTGTTTTCACTCAAGGCCTTGGGCAAGAACTCCAACGCGTTACGCACCTGCGGTGACTCCCGCGCCAGGTAATAGCGCGCGACATACTCATCTTCCACCGTCAGCCTTACCCGTTGAGCCGCCAGCATACGCACCGCCATGGCAAAGTTATGCACCGGGATTTTCTGCAGCCTGGGCTCGGCGTCAAACTCCGCCGAATAAGCATAACCACGCACCACGGCAATGGGATACGGCTGCAGTTGCTGCAGGTTCTGGAACTCCACGGAATCGTCTCGGCGCTTGATGAAACGCACGCGGTTAAGCAAATACTCGACGGAAAACTGCCCCAACTGCTTACGCGTATCGTCGTACCAGGCATTGATCAGCACGTCATAACGGCCGTCCCCCACTCCCATCAGCGCCCTGGCCCATGGCACTTGCTTGAAATCACTGGGATAGCCGGCGCGCGCCAGGGCCGTGGTGACGATGTCGGTGGCCAATCCGCCATTGAGCAGCGTGGCATCGGTAAACGGCGGCCACGCATCAGCGACCAGACGCAAGCGTTCTGCGGCCGCTGTCTGGGCCAGCGACAGCAGTACGAGCACAGCAACGGCACGAGACAATCGCAACATGCTTAATGTCCTTGCTCAGCGGGCAGATCGTTGCGGGCGGTGATGCCCGGCCGGAGGACGGCCAGACTCTGACTGTAGCTTATCGCTCGCGCTGTGCAGCAGCTTACACAAAGCGTCCAGCGGTGAAAGGCTCCAGTGATGGCAATTTGACGCCATTCACACAATAGCCGATTTTCAGCTGTTTGCACGGCCCCCAAGACAGGCTTCGGTCACGGCATTACTATCCAGGACAGGTTTTTACGCGAGCGGCAACAATGACAATTGACTGGGTTTGCAAACATCACACCGATCTGGACAAGGACCAGTTGTACGCCATCCTGCGCCTGCGCCAGGAAGTGTTCGTGGTTGAGCAAAAATGCCTCTATCAGGACATCGACGACCAGGACCTGGTGGGTGACACCCATCACCTGACGGGCTGGAAAGATCAGCAACTGGTGGCCTACCTGCGGCTGCTCGACCCGACCTCCCGCAACGGTAACGTGGTGATCGGGCGAGTGATCGTCGCACCGGTGGCACGCGGTATCGGGCTGGGCCATCAGATGATGGAAAAAACGCTCAGGCAGATCGAGGTCATCTGGCCCGAAACGCCGATCTTTCTCTCGGCCCAGGCACATTTGCAGGGGTATTACGCAGGCTATGGATTTGTGGCGGTGGGCGCGGAATACCTCGAAGATGGCATTGCGCACATCGGCATGCGTCGTCAGGGATAACCCAAGACCCGCTTGATCTGCGCCAGATTGCCTTCAATCCAGCGCGGATCGATCGCCCCCCAGCTGCGAATGCGATAGCGTCCGGCATGATTGCGAGCACCGTCTTCCTGCTCGAACTCACACACGATATCCAGGTCCGCCAACGCGGCAATCGTGTCCTGTGCCGTGCGGCGGGGCATGCCGGTGATGTCGGTCAGGGCCGGGACGCTGCTGGCTAACTGGCTGTCGATCAGATACGCCACATACAGACGCCGGTAGAAACTGCTCTTGGTCTTGCTGACATCCATGCTGCCGTCCTCTTGGGTTATTCCCGCGCCTTGCCTGCCAGGTCCCGATACGTCAGGTAAACCCGCAGGTCAAACTCCACCTGATGATAACCGGGCAACATGTGCTCGCAGAGCTTGTAGAACGCTTTGTTGTGGTCCGATTCCTTGAAGTGCGCCAGCTCGTGGACCACGATCATTTTCAGGAACTGCGGCGCAGCCTCCTTGAACAAGGCGGCGATACGGATCTCTTTCTTCGATTTGAGGTTGCCACCCTGCACCCGGGAAATACTGGTGTGCAGGCCCAGGGCGCGGTGAGTCAGGTCAAGACGATTATCGAACAGCACCTTGTCGATGGCCGGCGCATTGCGCAGATGTTCCTGCTTCAATGCCAGGGCATAGCTGTACAGCGCCTTATCGCTTTGCACGTCATGGCGCTCGGGGTAACGCTGTTGCAGATACTCGCCCAGTTGATCCTTGGCGATCAATTGGCGCACTTGGTCTTGCAGGGCAGCGGGATAAGCCTGGAGGTATTTCAGCGCGGTCATGGGCTCGGACGACGGGGGTGGAATGGTCGCCAGTGTAACCAATTCAGCAGGGGCCTGCGCACAGCTCGAAAGACCGCGGCCAGAGGCTGATCTCCTCGGCAATCAACGGCAGGGCGATGATCGGCCCCTGGATCAGTTGGCAACCATGGGCCTTCAACCACTGGCATTGCTCCAGGGTTTCAACGCCTTGGGCAATCACCAACAAATCGAAATGCCCACACAGCTCGATAATGCTGCGAGCCATCGCCGCATCCCGACGCGAGCCCGGCAGGCGGGCAATCAGTTGGGGCGCGAGTTTGACGGTATCGAACGCGAGGTTGCGCAGGTGCGCCAAGGAACAGTGACCTGCGCCGAAATCATCCAGGGCGAGACGTACACCCACGCGCCGCAACAACTTCAGCTGCTTGGTGGATTCCTCGAGGTTTTGCATCAGGCTTTCTTCGGATATTTCGACTTCCAGTTGCCGGCCGTGCAACCCATGTCGCTCCAGCACCTGCTGCAGTTGGTCGGCCAGATTGGGCATATTGAACTGGCTGCTGCTCAGACTCACACTGAGCACCCAGTCATCGCGCATGATCCGCGCCCACGCAGCCCGTTGGGCGGCCACCTGCTGGTAGATCCAACTGCTGAGCTGGCTGATCAATCGCGCCCCTTCAAGCAACGGCAGGAACAACCCTGGCGGCACATCACCGACGCTCGGGTGCTGCCAGCGCAGTAACGCTTCGACGCCTCTTAAATGACCATCCTCGAGGGACACCTGGGGTTGATACACCAACGTGACGTCTTTGTTGTCGATCGCTGTGCGCACGCTGTTTTCAAGCATCAGCCGCGAGCGGGCGCGGCCGTTCATCTCCTGATCGTAATAGCGATATTGCTGACGGCCCGCTCGCTTGGCTTCGTACATGGCAATGTCCGCCGCATGCAGCAAGCCGTCCAGATCGTTGCCGCAGTCGGGGAACGTCGCAATGCCGATGCTGACACCCAGCATGACGTCCAGGCCGTCGACTTGCTGGCAGATGGATACCCGCTCGATGAGCTTTTCGGCGATCTTTGCCGCCTGCTCCGGATACTCCAACTCCAGCAATGCGGTGAATTCATCACCGCCCATGCGCCCGAGAATGTCGTAGCCGCGCAGGCAGGTTTTCAATTGCGCCGAGACCCAGCCCAGCATCTGGTCGCCAGCCTCGTGCCCAAGGGAGTCGTTGACCCGTTTGAAACCGTCCAGATCCAGGTACAGCAGCACTAATGTGTGCTCGTTGCGCTCGTTACGTTCGTGGTGCTGTAACACGGTTTCCACGGCCTGATAGAAACCACGCCGGTTGAGCAGCCCCGTCAGCGGATCGGTCACCGCCTGGAACTCCAGTTGCTCGTGCAAATGGCGCACTTCAGACATATCCAGCACGGTGACCACCATTGCCTTCTGCTCATCCGGCAAGGGCGCGCATGACATCGCCACGGGCAGTTGTTGGCCGGGGACGGTGCGCAAAATGGCGTCATGCAAGCGCCAGGTCTCGCCTCGACGATAGCCTGCGTATAACTCGGACTCGCGCCAGTCAGGCACGTGAGGTTTTTGCAGGAACCCCAGCAGCGTCTGGCCTTGCAACTCGCCAACCGGCGCATTGAGCAATCGCGAAATCGCCGGGTTGGCGTAGCTGATGACGCCGTCCTCGCCCACCACCAGAATGCCTTCGGCGGCGTTCTCGAGCACCGAGGCATTAAAGGCCCGCGCCAGCTCCAGGTCGTGGCTCAAACGCTGCAACGCCCGTCGGTTGCGCTGGTGCTCCAACAGGGCCTGAACCTTGGGCTTGAGGATGAGCGGGTCGAACGGCTTGAGCAGGTAGTCGATACCACCGCTGGCGTAGCCTTCAAGTACCGCCGTCGGAGAATGGGCGCTGGCGCTCAAGAAAATGATCGGCGTCATGCAGGTACGCTGGCTGCCGCGCATCAGCCGAGCCACTTCAAAACCATCCATACCGGGCATTTTTACATCCAGCAATACCAGGTCTACGTCATGTTCCAGCAGTAACGCCAAGGCTTCGAGACCGGACGCTGCGGTGACCACTTGCCAATCCTCGCACTGCAGAAGCGCGCGCATGCTGATCAGGTTTTCCGGGTAGTCATCGACCACCAGGAGTACCGAAGAGCCTTCGCCGTGCTGGGTTGGAACGCATTCCATGCTGCTTCTTATCCTTGAAGATGTATTCCGGTCACTTTTGAGAGAAAAAGCCGGACAAATCGTGAGGTCTCACTCTAGCCTTGGATCCTGTAAAGCAGAAGTGACGACGGTGCCATCGTTGTGCCAAAGATCACTGAGCCGACTAACGGTCAGGCGCCACAGGCCCCCTATCATGGGAAAGATGGCTTTTTGACAGACTCTTGACGCCAATAAATCGCCTTAAAGTGATTAACAAACGTTTACCAGCCGCTTATAACGAATAGGCGAACACGCGGGCCAAAGCCTTTTGGCTCTTCTTACGTTTTTAAAAGGCGCACCTCATGATCGACCTGTCCACCTGGAACCTGAGCATTCCCGTCGGAACCCCACCTGCCACAATCAACACTCCCAAGCTGCTCAGTGGTTTCAACGGCAAATACTTCCAGGCCAAAGGCAGCAGCGTGCAATTCTGGACACCCGTTACCGGTACCCGCACCGAAAATGCCATCTATCCCCGCAGCGAGCTGCGAGAAACCTACACCGATGGGCGACTACGCAATTGGACCTATACCGAAGCCGACAACTTCCTGCGCGCCACCTTGGCGGTCAACCAGGTGCCTTCCTCCGGCAAGATCGTGATCGGCCAGATTCACGCCTATGACAGTCAAAAGCCGTTGTTGAAAGTCGAGTACCAATACAAGGAGAAAACCCAGAGCGGCAACATCGTCGCCAAGGTTCGCATGCGCCCGGATGACAGCAAAGGCCGGGTGATCATCGTCGCCGAGAATGTTCCGCTGGAGCGAAACTTCACCTACGTCATCAATTTGAACAAGGCCGGGCTCTTGAGCGTCCAGGCGGCCAGCGGGCAATGGAACGAACGCATCGGCGCGGCCTGGGGCAAAAAGCCGTTGTACTTCAAGGCCGGGGTCTACGTTCAGGACAACAAGGGCGACAGTAAGGAAGGTGGCAAAGTGACGTTTGCCAAGCTGGATATTGATCACAACTGACGTCCCCCCTGGGCTGCCGTATTGGTTATTGCAGCTGTGCGTGGGAGGCCTTCGGGTCTGCCGGGTCTTAACGCCTAGGTCTGCGAACCCGCGTACAGTTGCCACTCCATTTGTTTCGCAGCAAACGGTGGCCATTCTTCTCTTGAGTTAAGGATTTGCCATGAAGGCACAACTACGCATCTGGTCCAGGACGTGAGCGATGTGTTCCGGGTCATTGAGCACCGGGTCACTGACATTCCATCGCGTAAACGAAGCAAATTCCGGCCGAAAAAAAGCCCGCATCGCTGCGTAATGCTGTTCAATTAAGAAAGTCGCGTGCCGAACACCATCTTGTGGCGAGGGGGCTTGTCCCCCGTTGGGCTGCGCAGCAGCCCCAGTCAGGAAAAACGCGGTGTATCAGACAATTCTCGGCGCCCGGTTTTGGGGCTGCTGCGCAGCCCAACGGGGGACAAGCCCCCTCGCCACAGGAGATTTTCAGCCTTAACTGAACGGCATTACGCATTGCTGCGGGCTTTTTTAAACACCTAAGGCTCAGTTCACCTTGGCGTTCAACTCACCTTTCAGATAACGCTGGTACATCGCCTCCAACGAGATCGGTTTGATCTTCGAGGCGTTGCCCGCCGTGCCAAAGGCCTCATAACGCGCGATACACACGTCACGCATGGCGGTGACGGTGGCGCCGAAGAATTTGCGCGGATCGAATTCGCTCGGGTTGGTGGCCATCAGGCGACGCATTGCGCCAGTGGACGCCAGGCGCAGGTCGGTGTCGATGTTGACCTTGCGCACGCCGTGCTTGATGCCTTCGACGATTTCTTCAACCGGTACGCCGTAGGTTTCTTTGATATCGCCGCCGTACTGGTTGATGATCGCCAGCCACTCTTGCGGGACCGAGGAAGAACCGTGCATCACCAGGTGGGTGTTAGGGATGCGCTTGTGGATTTCCTTGATGCGGTCGATGGCCAGCACGTCGCCGGTAGGCGGCTTGGTGAACTTGTAGGCGCCGTGGCTGGTGCCGATGGCGATGGCCAGGGCATCCACCTGGGTGCGCTTGACGAAGTCAGCGGCTTCTTCCGGATCGGTCAGCATCTGGCTGTGATCCAGCACGCCTTCGGCACCGATGCCGTCTTCTTCGCCGGCCATACCGGTTTCCAGCGAACCCAGGCAACCCAGCTCGCCCTCCACCGATACGCCGCAGGCGTGAGCCATGGCCACGGTTTGTTGGGTGACGCGCACGTTGTAGTCGTAGTCGGTCGGGGTCTTGCCGTCTTCACCCAGGGAGCCGTCCATCATTACCGAGGAAAAGCCCAGCTGGATCGAGCGCTGGCAGACGTCAGGGCTGGTGCCGTGGTCCTGGTGCATGCACACCGGAATGTGCGGGAACTCTTCGATAGCCGCCAGGATCAGGTGACGCAGGAACGGGGCGCCAGCGTATTTACGCGCACCGGCCGAAGCCTGGACGATCACTGGAGAGTCAGTCTTGTCAGCGGCTTCCATGATGGCGCGCATCTGCTCAAGGTTGTTGACGTTAAAGGCTGGTACGCCGTAGCCGAACTCGGCTGCGTGGTCCAGCATTTGACGCATGCTGATAAGTGCCATTGTCTCTCTCTCCCGGTCGAGGGTCGTTAATCGTGCAAGCGTGCCGTAGCGGCGACTGCTATTCAAGTTATTGCAGGTCAGGGTTTGCATACCTGCCCTGCTGAATCGTTTTTTGTGTATCCGGCTCAACACCGATACCACGTTTGTAACCGAATCAGGCGTGGGAGCGGGCTTGCTCGCGAAAGCGGTGTGTCAGTCACCGAATTCGTCAGTTGAACCACCGCCTTCGCGAGCAAGCCCGCTCCCACACTTGGATCTCATCTATTTTGAAATCGTATGCTTACTGGGCTTTGCAACCCCGGCCGATCAAATCGTCGGTGGCCACCCAGTAAACCAGGCCTTCCTCACCCTTTGTGTGAAACGCCAACTGGTCGTTGCTGTACAGCGTCCCCGAGGCAGCCACCTCCTCTTTGAGGCGATAGACCTGATCCGCCCCGCCCAGGCGTACATCCACCTGGCTGTGGCTGTCATCGACAAACCGCCAGATCACGTGTGCCCGACTGTCACAGGTCCAGGTCGTCCATGTGTCCTGCGGTTCAGCCGGGTTGCCGAACATGTCCAGGTTGCTGCAGCCGGCCAATAACGCCAGGGCCGCCAGCGCGATAACGCCTTTCATTGCCACTCCTCGAACGGCGGCACGAAGCCGCCACTGCTGTCGGTTAGTGAGTCAGACCCATCAAGGGCAACCCTGTTCCTTACCTTTGGGCGGGGAATCGTATTTCTCCAGCCTATCAGGCCCAATCCGCTTGCTGATCACCGGCAGGGTTTCGGCCTGCCACTCAGACTGATAGCACGCATGTTCCGGCTCCACGCTTTCAGCTTCGGGCGCCGCCTTCGGTGCGCTGCCGCAGCCAGCCAGCAGGCCCGCAGCGATCACCAGCGCAAACGACTTGATCATGGGAATACTCCTTTTCCGGACCGTGAGCCTTAGCCTTTGGCCCGGCTTTCCAGCACTTCAACCGCGGGCAGGACCTTGCCTTCAACAAACTCAAGGAACGCGCCACCACCGGTAGAAATGTAGGAGATTTGATCGCTGACGCCATATTTATCGATAGCCGCCAGGGTGTCGCCGCCGCCAGCGATGGAGAACGCCGAGCTTTGTGCAATCGCCTGGGCCAGCACTTGGGTGCCGTTGCCGAACTGGTCGAACTCGAATACGCCGACCGGTCCGTTCCACAGGATGGTACGGGACGCTTTCAGCAGTTCGGCGAAGTTGGCTGCAGTTTGCGGGCCAATGTCCAGGATCATGTCGTCAGCCGCGACATCCGCAATCAGCTTGACGGTGGCTTCGGCGCTTTCGGCAAACTCTTTGGCGACCACGACATCGACCGGCAGCGGCACGCTGACTTTGGCGGCGATGGCGCGGGCGGTGTCCAGCAGGTCCGGTTCGTAGAGGGATTTGCCCACCGGGTGACCGGCAGCCGCGAGGAACGTATTGGCGATGCCGCCGCCGACGATCAGTTGGTTACAGATCTGGCTCAAGCTGTTGAGCACGTCGAGCTTGGTGGACACCTTCGAACCGGCCACGATGGCCGCCATCGGCTGGTCCGGGGCACCCAGCGCCTTACCCAGGGCCTCGAGTTCAGCGGCCAGCAATGGACCTGCCGCGGCGACTTTAGCGAACTTGGCGACGCCGTGGGTCGAACCCTCGGCGCGGTGAGCGGTACCGAAAGCGTCCATCACGAATACGTCGCACAGGGCCGCATATTGCTGGGCCAGTTCGTCGCTGTTGTTTTTCTCGCCCTTGTTGAAGCGCACGTTTTCGAACAACACGATGTCGCCCGCCTTGACGTCAACGCCGCCCAGGTAGTCCGCCACCAGCGGCACTTCACGGCCCAACGCCTTGCTGAGGTAATCGGCTACCGGCTTGAGGCTGTTTTCGGCCGAGAACTCACCTTCGGTCGGACGACCCAAGTGGGAGCAGACCATCACGGCCGCGCCTTTTTCCAGGGCCAGCTTGATGGTCGGCAGCGAAGCCAGGATTCGCGCATCGCTGCTGACAACACCGTCCTTGACTGGGACGTTGAGGTCTTCGCGAATCAGTACGCGCTTACCTTGCAGATCGAGGTCGGTCATCTTCAACACGGTCATGGGTCGCATTTCCTGAGTTACTGTTTGTGAGAGACAGAAAGGGCTGAAGCGGTTTGCAGATAATGTTCTGCAACATCCAGCATTCGGTTGGCAAACCCCCATTCGTTGTCGAACCAGGCCAGGATGTTCACCAGCCGTGGGCCGGAAACGCGGGTCTGACTGGCATCGACAATCGCCGAATGTGGGTCGTGGTTGAAATCACAACTGGCGTGGGGCAACTCGGTGTAGGCCAACAAGCCTTTGAGCGGGCCGCGGGTAGCGGCTTCGCGCAGGATCCGATTGACCTCGCCGGCGTCGGTGTCGCTGACAGTCTGCATCGTAATGTCCAGGCACGACACGTTCACGGTTGGCACACGCACTGCTTTGGCCTGGATTCGCCCGGCAAGTTCCGGCAGCAAGCGTTCGATACCGCGAGCCAGGCCGGTGGACACCGGAATCACCGACTGGAAGGCCGAGCGCGTACGGCGCAGGTCTTCATGATGATAAGCGTCGATCACCGGCTGGTCGTTCATCGCCGAATGGATGGTGGTGATCGACACATACTCCAGGCCAATCGCCTGATCCAGCAAGCGCAGCAGCGGCACACCGCAGTTGGTGGTGCAAGAGGCGTTGGATACCAGCAGTTCGGCACCGCTCAGGCAATCCTGATTGACGCCGTAGACGATGGTGGCGTCGACATCCGCCTCGCTGGCCATCGGCTGGGAAAACAGCACGCGCGGTGCGCCGGCGTCGAGAAAGCGCTGGCCGTCGGCACGCGTGTTGTAGGCACCGGAGCATTCCAACACCAGGTCGACGTCCAGCGCCGCCCAGTCGATGCCCTCGGGCGTGGCACTGCGCAGGACCTGCACGCAGTCGCCATTGATATGCAGACAATCGCCGTCGACCCGCACTTCGCCGGGGAACCGGCCGTGGGTGGAGTCAAAGCGTGTCAGGTATTCGATGCTGGCCATGTCGGCCAGATCATTGATCGCGACAATCTCAAAGCCCGCCGTCGCTCCCCGTTCGAACAGAGCACGCAAGACGCAACGACCAATCCGGCCGTAGCCGTTGAGTGCAACTTTGTAGCGACGCGGTTGAGGCATGGGGTTCTCGATTACCTTGGGTAAAGGGGGGAATGTACCGCCGCCTTCGCGAGCAAGCCCGCTCCCACAGTTGAAACGCATTCCAAATGTGGGAGCGGGCTTGCTCGCGAAGGGGCCAGTACAAGCACCCCAATCTACAGCCTTAGTCTTCCAGCAGCTCTTCAGCCTGGCCCAGGATATTTTCCAGGGTGAAACCGAACTCCTCGAACAGCGCTGGCGCTGGCGCCGACTCACCGTAGGTGGTCATACCGATCACGCGACCTTCCAGGCCCACGTACTTGAACCAGAAATCCGCATGCGCCGCTTCGATGGCGATACGCGCGCTGACCTGCAACGGCAGCACCGATTGCTTGTAGTCGGCATCCTGGGTATCGAACACGCTGGTGCAAGGCATGGAAACCACACGCACCTTGCGGCCCTGTTCGGTCAGCTTGTCGTAGGCCTGAACGGCCAGGCCGACTTCGGAACCGGTGGAGATCAGGATCAGCTCAGGCTCGCCAGCACAGTCCTTGAGCACGTAGCCACCACGGCTGATGCTTTCGATCTGGGCGGCATCGCGCTCCTGATGCTGCAGGTTCTGACGCGAGAAGATCAGCGCCGTAGGGCCGTCCTTACGCTCGATCGCGTGCTTCCAGGCCACGGCCGATTCGACCGCGTCCGATGGACGCCAGGTGTCCAGGTTCGGCGTGGTACGCAGGCTGGTCAGTTGCTCGACCGGCTGGTGCGTCGGACCGTCTTCGCCGAGGCCGATGGAGTCATGGGTGTAGACGTGAATCACGCGTTTTTTCATCAGCGCGGCCATGCGCACTGCGTTGCGGGCGTATTCCATGAACATCAGGAACGTGGCGCCGTAAGGCACCAGGCCACCGTGCAGGGCAACGCCGTTCATGATCGCGCTCATGCCGAACTCACGCACGCCGTAGTACATGTAGTTGCCGCTGGCGTCTTCAGCCGATACGCCTTTGCATCCCTTCCACAAGGTCAGGTTGGAACCGGCCAGGTCAGCCGAACCACCGAGGATCTCCGGCAGCAGCGGACCGAAGGCGTTCAGGGTGTTCTGGCTGGCCTTACGGCTGGCGATGGTTTCGCCCTTGGCCGCGACTTCGGCGATGTAGGCCGAGGCTTTTTCCGAGAAGTCGGCAGGCAGGTCACCGGCGAGGCGACGCACCAGTTCGTTGGCCAACTCAGGGAACTCCGCGGAGTAGGCGGCGAAACGCTGGTCCCACTCGGCTTCAGCGGCGCGACCGGTTTCCTTGGCGTCCCACTCGGCGTAGATGTCAGCCGGGATTTCGAACGGGCCATGGTTCCACTTCAGCGCTTCACGGGTCAGGGCAATTTCCGCGTCACCCAGCGGGGCGCCGTGACAATCTTCCTTGCCCTGCTTGTTCGGCGAACCGAAACCGATGGTGGTCTTGCAGCAGATCAGGGTCGGCTGCTCGCTCTTGCGTGCGGTTTCGATAGCGATCTTGATCTCTTCCGGATCGTGACCGTCGACGTTGCGGATCACCTGCCAGTTGTAGGCTTCGAAACGCTTTGGCGTGTCGTCGGTGAACCAGCCTTCGACTTCGCCGTCGATGGAGATGCCGTTGTCATCGTAGAACGCGATCAGTTTGCCCAGGCCCAGCGTGCCGGCCAGGGAGCTGACTTCGTGGGAAATGCCTTCCATCATGCAACCATCACCCAGGAACACATAGGTGTGGTGGTCGACGACGTTATGCCCAGGACGGTTGAACTGCGCCGCCAGGACTTTTTCAGCCAGGGCAAAGCCCACCGCGTTGGCCAAGCCTTGGCCCAGCGGGCCGGTGGTGGTCTCGACGCCCGGGGTGTAGCCGAATTCCGGGTGCCCCGGGGTACGACTGTGGAGCTGGCGGAAGCTCTTCAGGTCATCGATGGACAGGTCGTAGCCGGTCAGGTGCAGCAACGAGTAGATCAGCATCGAGCCATGGCCGTTGGACAGCACGAAGCGGTCACGGTCGGCAAACGACGGGTTGCTCGGGTTGTGCTTCAGGTAATCACGCCAAAGTACCTCGGCGATATCCGCCATGCCCATAGGGGCACCGGGATGGCCGCTGTTGGCTTTTTGCACGGCATCCATGCTGAGGGCACGAATGGCGTTGGCACGCTCACGACGGCTGGGCATCGCTGTTCTCCTGCGGATATTGAATCGAGAGTGAATAAAAGAAACGGAAAAAAGGACCGGCATTTTCCCTCAGCCACCGCCTTCGGGCAATGACAGATAGCGACTTATGCAGGTTTTTCCTGTGCTTTGGACTGCATTCCCCTGGCGAACACTTCCCGCCGTTCGTCTAAAGGTTATAGCGCTTGCTTATAACCGCCACTTATCGACCAATATCAAAACTTTTTGATATTGGCCTTGCGAGGATTTAAAGCCGTCACTAGACTGCTGGCCTTATGAACTTACCCGCGCCTTCCATTCGCCCCGACGATTGCGATGAGCTGGCGGCCCTGTGCAAGGCCGGCGGCGATCCGTTGCGCCTGAATGTATTGCGCGCGCTGGCCAACGATTCGTTCGGCGTGCTGGAGTTGGCGCGCATCTTTGCCATCGGCCAGTCAGGCATGAGTCACCACCTGAAGGTGCTGGCCCAGGCCGATCTGGTGGCGACGCGTCGCGAGGGCAATGCGATTTTCTACCGCCGCGCCCTGCCCCACTCCGAACAATTGGGTGGCAAGCTGCATGCCGCGCTGCTGGAAGAAGTCGACAACCTGGCCCTGCCCGCCGACGTGCAATCGCGGATCGCCGAGGTACATGGGCAGCGTGCCGCCGCCAGCCAGGACTTTTTCTCACGGGTCGCGGACAAGTTTCGCGCCCAGCAGGACTTGATCGCCGGCTTGGCGCAATACCGCGAAAGCGTATTGGCGCTCCTCGACAAATTGAGCTTCAGCGCCCACGCCACGGCATTGGAAGTCGGGCCAGGCGACGGCGGTTTCCTGCCGGAACTGGCACGCCGCTTTGAACAGGTCACGGCGTTGGATAACAGTCCGGCGATGCTGGAGCTGGCGCGTCAGGTGTGCGAACGCGAACGCTTGGGCAATGTCCGCCTGCAATTGGCCGACGCCTTGAATAATGTGGGCCTGCAGGCCGATTGCGTGGTGCTGAACATGGTCCTGCACCATTTCGCCGCGCCGGCCGATGCCCTCAAGCAAATGGCCGCTCTGTTGCAACCGGGCGGCAGCTTGCTGGTCACGGATTTATGCAGCCACAACCAAAGTTGGGCCAGGGAGGCCTGCGGTGATCTATGGTTGGGGTTTGAACAGGACGATCTGGCCCGTTGGGCCACCGCTGCGGGACTCGCTCCCGGGGAAAGCCTCTACGTAGGCTTACGTAATGGTTTCCAGATTCAGGTCCGCCACTTTCAGCGGCCGGCTGGCGACACTCACCATCGGTAAATATCAGGAAACCTTCGAGATGAGCGAATACTCCCTTTTCACCTCCGAGTCCGTGTCTGAAGGGCATCCGGACAAAATCGCCGATCAGATTTCTGATGCGGTGCTGGACGCCATCATTACCGAAGACAAGTTCGCCCGCGTGGCGTGCGAGACGCTGGTGAAAACCGGCGTGGCCATCATCGCTGGCGAAGTCACCACCTCGGCCTGGGTCGATCTGGAGCAGATCGTTCGTGACGTGATCACCGACATCGGCTACACCAGCTCCGACGTCGGCTTCGACGGCGCAACCTGCGGCGTGATGAACATCATCGGCAAGCAGTCGCCTGACATCAACCAGGGCGTCGACCGTGCCAGACCTGAAGATCAAGGTGCCGGCGACCAAGGCCTGATGTTTGGCTATGCCAGCAACGAAACCGAGGTGCTGATGCCCGCACCGATCACCTTTTCGCACCAGCTGGTGCGGCGCCAGGCCGAAGCCCGTAAAAGCGGCCTGTTGCCGTGGCTGCGCCCAGATGCCAAGTCCCAGGTGACCTGCCGTTACGAGGGCGGCAAAGTCGTCGGCATCGACGCCGTTGTACTGTCGACCCAGCACAATCCGGAAGTCTCCTACAACGACTTGCGCGAAGGCGTCATGGAGCTGATCGTCAAGCACGTCCTGCCTGCCGAACTGCTGACCAAGGACACCCAATTCCACATCAACCCGACCGGCCAGTTCATCATTGGTGGCCCGGTGGGCGACTGCGGCCTGACGGGTCGCAAGATCATCGTCGACAGCTATGGCGGCATGGCCCGTCACGGCGGTGGCGCGTTCTCCGGCAAGGATCCATCCAAGGTCGACCGTTCCGCGGCCTATGCCGGTCGCTACGTGGCCAAGAACATCGTCGCCGCCGGCCTCGCCGAGCGTTGTGAGATTCAGGTGTCCTACGCCATCGGTGTCGCCCAACCGACATCGATTTCGCTGAATACCTTCGGCACCGGCCGCATCAGTGACGACAAGATCGTCAAGCTGGTGCGCGAAGTGTTTGATCTGCGCCCTTACGCAATCACCACCATGCTCGACCTGCTGCACCCGATGTACCAGGAAACCGCGGCCTACGGCCACTTCGGCCGTACCCCTGAACAGAAGACCGTTGGCGACGACACCTTCACCACGTTCACCTGGGAAAAAACCGACCGCGCCAACGACCTGCGTACCGCTGCCGGCCTGTAATCGGGGTCGGCCTGCCCCAGGCCGACCCCAATGGCACCGTCAACGTCTCGGGTGGCCTGTTCCAGTCAGCAGACACACCCGGTAAAAAGCCCCGCGCCCGCGGGGCTTTTTTATCCGCGCTCGCTTGCCTTAGGCTGGGCACCCTTTCCGAGCAAGGATGCTCATGATGACCTCGCGACTGTTGATCTATCTGCTGCTTTTGCTGTGCCCTGCCCTCGCCTGGAGCGATGAATGCCCGGCCTGGCCACCCGCGCAGGCCAAGGACGAGATAACGGCGCTGCAGCGCCAGATCACCCTCTGGGATGACCATTACCATCGGCTCGGCCGCTCATTGATCAGCGACGAGCTTTACGATCAGGCCCGCCAACGCCTGGGCCAGTGGCGCGAATGCTTTGCCCAGGAAGCGCCGCCCGCCGACCATCCGCTGGCCAGTTCTCGCGGGACCTTGCGCCATCCGGTCCCGCACACGGGCCTGGAAAAACTCGCTAGCCAGCCTGCGGTGGAGGACTGGATCCGTGTGCGCGACGGCCTGTGGGTCCAACCCAAGGTCGATGGCGTGGCCGTGACCTTGATCTACCGGGCTGGTCACCTGGTCCAGGCCATCAGTCGTGGCGACGGCGTGTTTGGCCAGGACTGGTCCGCCTCGGCGCGCAAGATTCCGGGGATTGTGCAAAAACTGCCCGAACCCATCGACCTGTTGGTGCAGGGCGAGCTTTATTGGCGCCTGGACAATCACGTCCAGGGCACACAAGGTGGCATGAACGCCCGCGGTAGAGTTTCCGGGCTGATGAACCGCCAGCAACTCAGCGACGTCGACGCCGCCGGCATTGGCTTGTTTGTCTGGGCCTGGCCCCAAGGGCCGGCGGACCTCAAGGAGCAACTCGACACCCTGGCACGCTGGGGCTTCAGCGACAGCCGGCGGTATAGCCAACCCATCGGCAACCTCGAGGACGCACGTTACTGGCGCGTTTTCTGGCACCACCATCCGCTGCCCTTCGCCACAGACGGCATCGTGCTGCACCAGAATCGACGCGCCCCGGCCAACCGTTGGCAGGCCAGCACGCCGTACTGGGCCGCCGCCTGGAAGTACCCGGTTGTCAAAGCCCTGGCGCAGGTAAGAAAAGTGAATTTCAAGATCGGCCGCACGGGCCGTATAACGCCAATCCTGGAGTTGGATCCGGTGCTGCTGGACGACCGCCAGATCCGGCGAGTCAGCGTCGGCTCCTTGAAACACTGGCAGGAGCTGGATATCCGTCCCGGCGATCAGGTTTCCATCAGCCTTGCTGGCCAAGTGATCCCAAGGCTTGAACAAGTCATCTTGCGCAGCCAGACACGGGTCGAGGTCGAGGTGCCAGTGGCGAGCGATTTTCACCCTCTAAGCTGCTGGCAATTGATCCCGGGCTGCGAGGAACAGCTACTTGCGCGCTTGACCTGGCTGAGTAGCAATCAGGGGCTGGACCTCCCGCATATTGGCCGCGAGACCTGGAGCACACTGATCCAGGCCGGTCAAATCAATGGCTTGGTCGATTGGTTGAACCTTGATGAGGCAGAGCTTGCTAACATTGACGGACTCGGTGATCGAAGCAGCGAACGCCTGCTTGCCAGTTTGCGCAGTGCCCGCCAGCGACCATTCGTACAATGGTTGAGTGCTCTGGGTGTTCCGCCCACTGCGCGCAATAACCTGGAAGGCGGCTGGAATGCCTTGACCACTCGGGATGCTCGAGCCTGGCAAGCCGAAGCGGGAATCGGCCCGGGACGCGCCGTACAATTGAGCGCGTTTTTCCACGACCCGCATGTCGTGGCCATCGGCGAAACATTACGTGCCATTGGAATAGATGGCTTCTAGCGCGCTATCAGTCAGATTAACCGGTGCCGGCAGAAACCATCCTGCTCACCTTACAGCGACCTTGTTTACCTTGGAGTCTTTATGAAATTTCTTGCACCGCTCGCCCTCTTGACCGCCGCCTTCGCGAGCACACCGCTGCTGGCCGACGAAGCCGCATCGCAACTGACCGGCTGTGCCGCCAAGCGCCAGGCCATCACCACTCAGATCGAGCAGGCAAAAGCCCACGGCAACGATGCACAGCAAGCCGGCCTGGAAAAGGCCTTGAGCGAAGTCACCACCCATTGCACCGACGCCTCCCTGAAAAAGGAGCGTGAAAACAAGGTGCTCGATGCCAAGCACGAAGTCAGCCGTCGCCAGGCAGACCTCGACAAGGCCATGAAAAAGGGTGACTCCGAGAAGATCAACAAGCGCAAAGACAAGCTCGCCGAGTCCCGCAAGGAGTTGCAGGACGCCTTGAACGAGTTGGACAAGTAAGTCGCAGACGCTCTTCTTGTGCGGGCCGACTCAGTGATTGCGGAACTGTTTATGACAGGCGCTGCAGGCATCTTCGACTTTCTGCACCGCCGGCCCCAGGTTACTGGCTTTGTACGGCTGCACCTGGCTGGCGATTACCAACTCAGCGGTGGCCGTCTCGAGGTTGCGCGCCAGTTCCTGGAAAAGCGCCTGTTTTTGCCAGACATCGTCCGTGGCGCTGGTGTGATCTTCTTCGCGCACCTTCGGGAAATGTTTCCAGGGCTCATGGGACAGTTTGTCCAGCGCAACCGCGCCCTCGGAAAATCTTGCCCCGTCGAATGGCACCCGTCCACGCAGCATGCCACCCAGGTCTTCACTGGTTTTGAGCATCTGCTTGAAAATCGCCTTGCGCTGGCCCAACGGCGAATCGGGATCAACCCCGCCGCAAGCAGACAAGGTCAGGCAGGCCAGCAGTACAAGCGTCAGTTTTTTAAAAGTCATGGTGGCTCAGTCACGGAAAACGGCGGCCAGTATCCCCGCCCCGCCCGCAAAGACCAATAGCCCTATTAATAATATGGATTGCCGGAGCCGCCACTGACTCGGGTGATCATCTCAGGAATTGCATGCATGAATGTCCCGCTGAACCCCTGGAGCCGCCGCCTGGCGTGGGCTCTTCCGATGATCGCGCTGCTCGCCGGTTGCGACGGCGGCAACGCCCCGCAACCCAAACCAGAAGCCGAAAAGCCCCACGCCATCGCGACCTATGTCAGCACCACGTGGGACGCCTTGCCGGTGGTATCCGACAGCGACCTGCAAGCTGGCTTCGAATCCTGGCGCAGCGCCTGTCAACGGCTCAAGAACGACCCGATCTGGGGAACCACCTGCGCGGCGGCAACCAACGTTCCGGCGACCGCCAACGATATCCGCGGGTTCCTGAAGGCGCAGTTGGATGTCTACAGCCTGCGCTCGAAGGACGATACGCCGAATGGCTTGATCACCGGTTACTACGAGCCGGTGTATCCGGGCAGCCTGACCGAGACCGATACCGCTCACGTCCCCGTGTTCGGGGTGCCTGACGACCTGATCATCGTCAACCTGGAGAGCATCTACCCGGAACTCAAGGGCAAGCGTCTGCGCGGACGCCTGGAAGGACGCGTACTAAAACCCTACGACGATGCCGGTACCATCAACCAGCAAGGCTCCAGCGCCAAGCCCATCGCCTGGCTGACCAACCCGATGGACCTGCAATTCCTGCAAATCCAGGGCTCTGGTCGCATCCAGCTGGCCGACGGTCGTCAACTGCGCGTGGGCTATGGCGATCAGAACGGCTTTCCCTATCGTCCTATCGGTCGCTGGCTGGTGGAACAAGGCGAGCTGAAAAAAGCCGACGTGACCATGGGCACCATCAGCGCCTGGGCCAAGGCTCATCCCGAGCGTATTCCGGAACTGCTGGCGAGCAATCCCAGCTACGTGTTTTTCAGCGCCCGCCCCGACAGCAATGAAGGCCCGCGCGGTTCGCTGAACGTGCCGCTGACCGCTGGCTACAGTGTGGCAGTGGATCGCAAGGTGATTCCGCTGGGCAGCCTGCTATGGCTGTCGACCACGCGCCCCGACGGCGCGCCGATCGTCAGGCCGGTGGCGGCCCAGGATACCGGCGGCGCAATTACCGGCGAGGTCCGCGCCGACCTGTTCTGGGGCACCGGCGATGCAGCGGGTGAACTGGCCGGAAACATGAAACAGCAAGGCCAGATCTGGATGCTGTGGCCCAAAGGCGCGGTGCTGCCCAAAGTGCCGGATGCGCCTGCAGGAAGCTGAAGAGCAAATCCGGGAGCGGCGGTGTGACTTGCCGCTCCCAGACTGAACCGCGTCCAGCCTTTACATTGATACGAAAAAGAAAGACGCAATCAGCGCCATGCCCACAAACCACACCAGCGAACGCAATATTGCCCAGTCCGCCAGGTAGCAAATGATGTAGAGCAAGCGACTGGTGATGAACAGCACCGCCAGCACGTTGATGGTCACCAGTTCCGCGTTGCCCGCCATGTGCGCAATGATCACGGCCGCGGCAAACGCCGGGGTCACTTCAAAGCTGTTGAGCTGCGCGCTGTGGGCACGCCGGGCAAACCCCTCGAGCGTTTCCAGGAAGGCCCGGGGGTCATGGTTTTGCCGTGGCCCGAACTTGCCCTCACTGAACTTGGCGACGCCGGTACACACGTACGGCAGAAAAATTGCGATCAACACACACCAGAAAGCCACTGTCATTACTCATTCCTTTTTTTGGTTTTATCCGACGCTCAGAACTTCATCACGCACATGCCGATCAGTTCCCGCCCACACGCTATGAGGCGCGGCCGGCCGAAAGGTTCTTCCGGTATCACCTAACTGACAACTTACCCGGATCATTCGGTCCGCCCACAGCGCGGCAGCTTAGACACTAGCTCACTTGCCCGGAACACGCTGCATGTGCGCCTTCGTCTCGCCTCACGGCACCTTCTTGGAGCGCTGCGCTTGCGGTGGCTCCGCCGTCGGCTTGGGTACGCTGCTTTCACTGCGAACCTGCGCATGACTGATCAGGGCGAAGATAAAACTGCCACCGATAATGTTGCCGGCAAGCGTCGGTCCGGCAAACACCAGCCAGAAATCTTCCCACGGCAACTCGCCGGCGAACACCAGGTAAGAGACTTCCGCCGAACCTACGACAATATGGGTGAAGTCACCCAACGCCATGAAGTAGGTGATCAGAATAATGATCCAGACCTTCGCGCTTTCCATCGACGGGATCATCCACACCATGGTCGCGATCATCCACCCGGCGACAATACCCTTGGCAAACATCTGGCCGCTGTCGTTCTCCATGACCTTGCGCCCGATCTCCAGAAAAGCCAGGTCGGTCTTGGCATCGAAAAGCGGCAGATGCAAAATCACATAAGCGACCAACAACGTGCCGCACAGGTTGCCCACCAGCACCACCGTCCACAACCGCAGCAGTCGCCCGGCGTTGGCCAGCGTCGGCTTGCTCATCACCGGCAATACCGCGGTCAGGGTGTTTTCGGTGAACAATTGCTGGCGCGCCAGAATCACCGCCAAAAAGCCTGCGCAGTAACCAAAGCTGCTGATGACCTTGAAAGTTTCCTCGTCCGGCAGGCGTGCGGTGAGCAAGCCCATGCCCATCAGTGAAAGGCCCATGGTCAGACCAGCGGCCAACGCCGACCACCACAGCGCGGCAACGCTGCGCTCCAGCTCCTGATCCCCCTGGGTGCGAATGATTTCATGCAGAACCGCCGCCCGGGGCGGCTGATTCTTGTCCACATCCTGCTGTTCTTCCGCGGAGAGGTCGGCGGACTTGTCGTCTGTTTGGGTGACCATAATATTCCTGAATCCAAGGGAGGCCTGTAGCTACGACAGACTGGATCCGAAGCTGTTCACTGCAGCTTTGGTCAAGCCCGCATGCGCCAGGCCTTGGCCATCTCCACAGTGGTGGAGTGCTGCACTTTTTTCCAGGGCCGATTGCGCGCCACGTAGTGCTCGGCGATGCCATCGAGCACTTGATTGATTTGAGAAGCCGTGGTGGCCCGCGCCAGGTTTTGCTCGGCGCGCCGCAGCAAGGCGATGTTGCTATCCGGCTGTCCGGGGCGAAACAGCGACGGATAAATCACCTCCCGCGTGAAGTTATCGGCAATCACCGCGATGTCGCGTCTGCGCATTTCGGCCACCGCGCGGGCCATGACATGGGACACAGCCGTCGGCTGCACAGCACTGAATTGCAATAACTGCTGATAGTTGCGGTTATCCGCGGTATTGAGCCTTTGGCCCAACCATTCGACCTGCTCCGGACAACTGGCAAGCGCATCCAGATTACGCAACGCCCGCGCCAACCCGGGTGTCAGCAGCAGCGCTGGCGTCGCGTTGGCCTGGACGATGGCGGATTCCACGGCATGCAGCGCCAGCGACGCGTCGTGCCGGAACCGCAGCACGTCAGTGCATGCCCCGCTTTCCTGCAGCCGATTCACCGCCTGGGCCAACAGTTGGTCATCCATGGCCAGTACCGCGGCGTCCAGCGATTCGAACAGATGCCGTTCACGCACACTGGCGCGCGCCTGCAAATGCGCGTCGACGGCGCGGCGGGAGAGCTCTTGCAAATGGTCTTTCACCGCGCTGGGCATCGTGAAATTGACCGTGCCATTGAGCCAGCCTCGAAAATCACCCTTTTCACCGTTCAACGGCAGCGTCACGGTCTGGTCAGCGAAGGCCTTCAATCTGGCGCGTTTCAGCTCGCTGGCCGCCGTACAGGGAACGCCGCTGATGCAGTCGGTCAGGCTGCTGGCAAACCCGACCCGCACCACCGGTTTCAACGGCACTTCGGACTCGAACTTGATAATCAACTGTTCAGTCCGGTTCAACAGGCTTTCGGCGAAAGATCGCTGGAACAGCTCCTTGACCGGTGTATTGAGGAGCATGCCGCCGTCTTGAAAGGCCACTTTCTCGGTCGCCGCCTGAAATGGCTGGCCTTGTTCAACCGGCGAGCTGAACAGGATCGGCAGCGCGCCAGAGATATGAGCGGCATGGGCGATATCCATGTCCGGCGTCAGCTCGGCATTGAACACCACCAACTGTGGCCGTCCGTCGAACATCCCCGTGCCGGTGATACTGAGTTGCTTGATCGCCGGAATATGCCGACTCAACACCTGCAGGTCGCGGAACGTGGTGGTGCCGCCTGCGGCAAGCCTGCCAGCGATGGCGACTATCTCTGCCGCACGGCGGTTTTCGGGAAGGCGGGCGATATGGGCCAGCACGGCGTGCCGCGATTCAGTGCGCACCAGGGTTTCCAGGGGCGCGGCATCTGACTGCAGGCGCGGCAGCAGGGTCAGCAGCAATTGCGAGTAGCTGCCCACCGGGCCCGGCAGGCGCCCTAGCACTTTGCCGAGACTCGAACCGGCATTTTGCAGCCAGGCGACAACCGGGGTCTTACTGTTCAACAGCTTGGGAAGCTCAATAGTGTCCGATAACGTATCGAACGCTTCAGCATCCATGCCACTGGCCAGCAGCGCAGCTGAAATCCCCCCCGCAGACGAACCGATAATCACCTGGACGCCCTCTAGCGCGTGCTTATCCTCAAGCGCCTGGGCCACCCCGGGAAACGCGATACCCTTGGCGCCACCGCCACTGAGCACCAACCGCGAAACGGCCGGTGGCGATACCAGCAGTTCCACCACGCCATTGCTGTATCGACTGAGATCCAGCTTGCGCTCGCCCACGCCCTCCAACAACGAGGTTTTTGAGCCCCGAGGACGAACAAGCGCATTTATCGGACTGCCGAGCAGCGGCACTGCCAGCCCCGCACCGAGGACGTCCTGGCGGTCTACAGCTGAACATTGCGGCCCCGGCGGTGGAACATGAGTTGGGGCGAGGACCTTCATAAACACGCGCTCTCCTTAAGGGGTAGCCCTAAGTGTGGTGAGCGCGTGCGGGAATGATCCGTGCAGAATCATCCAGTCGCAAAAAACCGATGCCGTCCGTTACTGGCCGGGCGCCTCGTCCTGAAACTGATCCTTGACGTATTTGATCTCGGTACGCCCATGGGGCGCGGGCAGGCCATCTTCACCCAGGTTGACGAAGACCATCCTTTCCACCGTCAGAATGCTCTTGCGGGTGATCTTGTTGCGCACTTCACACATCAGCGTGATAGAGGTGCGACCGAACTCGGTGGCGGTAATGCCCAGCTCGATGATGTCGCCCTGGCGCGAAGCACTGACAAAATTGATTTCGGAGATGTACTTGGTCACCACGCGCTGGTTGCCCAGTTGGACGATGGCATAGATCGCCGCTTCTTCATCGATCCAGCGCAGCAGGCTGCCGCCGAACAGGGTGCCGTTGGGGTTGAGGTCTTCGGGTTTTACCCATTTGCGGGTGTGGAAGTTCATGGTCACTCCAAAGCGTCTGGCGAAATGATGGGCAACATCATGGCAGAGCCCGGACCCAAGCTCTATGCGCCATTGCCTATCAACCCCATGAGCGAACTGCATGCCGCCGACAGAAAGGCTTGGGAAGTACCGCGTACACGGCTATAATCGCCCCCGTTTCACAACGGTCATCGTCGATTGATACCGTTCTCCCGCCACCTGTCCGAGGGGCGCTGCAGCAGGCCTGGCCTGTCAGGCTCGGATGGGGCGTTGTCCGGCCTGGTTGTCCTGGCTGGATACTAAACGCACAACGGCGCCCATTCGCACACTACGAATGGAGGCTCTTCATGAGCGCTGTAAACACGCCTGCAGATTTCAACGACTACAAAGTCGCCGACATGTCCCTCGCTGCCTGGGGCCGTCGCGAGACCTTTATCGCCGAATCCGAAATGCCGGCCCTGATGGGGCTGCGCCGCAAATACGCTGCTGAGCAACCGCTCAAGGGCGCGAAGATTCTCGGCTGCATCCACATGACCATTCAGACTGCCGTGCTGATCGAAACCCTGGTTGCCCTGGGTGCCGAAGTGCGCTGGTCGTCCTGCAACATTTTCTCGACGCAAGACCAGGCCGCTGCCGCCATCGCCGCTGCCGGCATTCCTGTTTTCGCCTGGAAAGGCGAGACCGAGGAAGAGTACGAGTGGTGCCTGGAGCAAACCATCCTCAAGGATGGCGCGCCATGGGATGCCAACATGATCCTCGACGACGGCGGCGACCTGACCGAGCTGCTGCACAAGAAGTACCCGCAGATCCTCGACCGCGTCCACGGCGTGACCGAAGAAACCACCACCGGCGTACACCGTCTGTTGGACATGCTGGCCAAGGGCGAGCTGAAAATCCCGGCCATCAACGTCAACGACTCGGTGACCAAGAGCAAGAACGACAACAAGTACGGCTGCCGTCACAGCCTCAACGATGCGATCAAGCGCGGCACCGACCACTTGCTGTCGGGCAAGCAGGCGCTGGTGATCGGCTACGGTGACGTGGGCAAGGGTTCGTCCCAGTCGCTGCGCCAGGAAGGCATGATCGTCAAGGTCTCCGAAGTCGACCCGATCTGCGCCATGCAAGCTTGCATGGACGGTTTCGAAGTGGTTTCGCCGTTCATCGACGGCGTCAATGACGGTACCTCCGCCAGCATCGACGCGGCCCTGCTGGGCAAGATCGACTTGATCGTGACCACTACCGGTAACGTGAATGTCTGCGATGCCAACATGCTCAAGGCCCTGAAAAAGCGCGCCGTGGTCTGCAACATCGGTCACTTCGACAACGAAATCGACACCGCTTTCATGCGCAAGAACTGGGCATGGGAAGAAGTGAAGCCGCAGGTACACAAGGTTCACCGTACCGGCGCGGGCGATTTCGACCCACAGAACGACGACTACCTGATCCTGCTGGCCGAAGGCCGCCTGGTAAACCTGGGCAACGCCACCGGTCACCCAAGCCGCATCATGGATGGCTCGTTCGCCAACCAGGTCCTGGCCCAGATCTTCCTGTTCGAGCAGAAATACGCCGACCTGTCGCCGGCCCAGAAAGCCGAGCGCCTGACCGTGGAAGTACTGCCGAAGAAACTCGACGAAGAAGTGGCCCTGGAAATGGTCCGTGGCTTCGGCGGCGTGGTGACCCAACTGACCAAGACTCAGGCCGACTATATCGGCGTGACCGTTGAAGGCCCGTTCAAGCCGCACGCCTACCGCTACTAAGTAACCAGCTCTCCCCCTGTCGGAGCGGGCCTGTGTGGGAACCGCTTGTGTGGGAGCGGGCTTGCTCGCGATAGCGCAGTGTCAGTCAAAGCAGTCACGACTGACCCACCGCATTCGCGAGCAAGCCCGCTCCATACAAGCCCGGTCCCACAATGACGGTGAACACCTTCAGGCTTTTTGAGTTTCCAAGGATAAAACCATGTCCCAAGACCGTCGCTACAGCTTCGAGTTTTTCCCGACCAAGACCGATGCTGGGCATGAAAAACTGATGGCAACTGCGAAGCAGTTGGCCAGCTACCACCCCGATTTCTTCTCCTGCACCTACGGCGCGGGCGGCTCGACCCGTGATCGCACGATCAACACCGTGCTGCAGCTGGAAAGCGAAGTCAAAATCCCGGCCGCACCGCATTTGTCATGCGTGGGCGACAGCAAGGACGACCTGCGCGGCCTGCTGACCCAGTACAAGGCTGCCGGCATCAAGCGCATCGTCGCCCTGCGCGGTGACCTGCCATCCGGCATGGGCATGGCCAGCGGCGAGTTGCGCTACGCCAATGACCTGGTGAGCTTCATTCGTGAAGAGACCGGTGATCACTTCCATATCGAAGTGGCCGCTTATCCGGAGATGCACCCCCAGGCACGCAATTTCGAAAACGATCTGCAGAATTTCGTGCGCAAGGTCAATGCCGGCGCCAACAGCGCGATCACCCAATACTTCTTCAACGCCGACAGCTACTTCTACTTCGTCGAGCGTGTGCAGGCCATGGGTGTGGACATTCCAGTGGTCCCGGGCATCATGCCGATCACCAACTACAGCAAACTGGCGCGTTTCTCCGACGCCTGCGGCGCGGAAATCCCGCGCTGGGTGCGTAAACAACTGGAAGCCTACGGTGACGATGTCAAAAGCATCCAGGCATTCGGCGAACAGGTTATCAGCGAAATGTGTGAAACTTTGCTGCAAGGTGGCGCACCAGGGTTGCACTTCTATACCCTGAACCAGGCCGAACCGAGCCTGGCCGTCTGGAACAACCTCAAGCTGCCACGCTAAGGGTCGTTTTGTGCTGTACCCAGGCCCTCTTGATACGAGGGCCTTTGTCGTTCTACATGCCAACGGAAACCCGCAGTCCATGAATACAGCGTCCTCGACTCCCCGCCCGCAGCTGGTTTACCTGGTGTTCGGCGCCGAGACTTATCATCAGGAGGCGGTATTCAGCATCGCCAGCGCCTTGGCCAACCTGCGGGACACACCGGACGCCGTTCTCGATATCCAGGTTTTCAGCGACAACCCCGAGCCCTACCGGCTGTTGCCGGTGCGCGTCCGAGCGCTGGATGAAGCCACCCGCAAACGCTGGAGCGAGCCCCACGGGTATCACTTCCGTACCAAACACGTGGTGCTGCGCCAAGTGCTTTCCGAGTCGGAACTGGCACTGCTGATCGACACCGACACCTTTTTCCATCACTCGCCCATGGCGCTGTTCGAGCGAGTCCAGCCGGGCACCCTGCTGTGCAACGCGTTCTACACCAAGTACGGCGATAACCACGAAAGCATCCTGTACAGCGCATTGCGCCAGCGCCTGCTGGACATGGGCGTGGCCGACGACGAGATGATGACCCTCAATTCCGGGGTCATGGGCCTGACGCAACAGGACGCACATATCCTCGACCGTTCCATCGAGCTGATGGACGAACTCTTCCCCCATGCCCAAGGGGCGTACACCCTGGAAGAGTTCTGCCTGTCCATCGCCGCCTACCGCACGCTCAAGGTGCGCGAATGTCCGGACTTGATTCACCATTACTGGAGCCGCAAGCAACTGTTCCGTGCCAAGGTCAAGGCCTGGATCGCCAAGCACGCAGCCGACCCCACTTGCCCCGCGGCGCTGGACGACACTCGCCAGGTTTCCGCCCACCTGCCGCGCCCACCGCGCCTGCAGCGCATGATGTATAAGCTGATCACCCTGGTATTGCCCAAGCATCAGCAGCAGTTCATCCGCGAAATCCTGTATGGCTGCTATGAACATGAAAATGAGTTCGACCAGGCCTGTGGCCCGGTCTGGTGGGACAAGGCGCGCCAGAACCAGGAAGAGCGCCAGGGCCGCCCGATCGACGCCCATCTGCTGGAACACTGGTTCGCCAACCCCGTCGTGCGCCTGATCCTCGGGGAGCGCCGCCGCGCCATCTATGAACACCTGATGAAGTCTTCGTCACACTGAAGATTCACTAGCGCTCGCTGAAGATACCCATGCCAGAGCTTCTCTTTAACCGGAGAGCGTCGTAACCTCAGGGCATGCCCGTCATTTTCCGGTTGTTGTCCGCTGTTCTCTTCGCTTGCCTGAGCCTCACCGCCCAAGGCGAACAACTGCGCATTGTCACTGAACCCTGGGCCCCTTACGTCTACGAAGAAAATGGCAAGATGCGCGGGCTCGATTACGAGACCACCGTGATCATCTTCCAGCGCCTGGGGATCGACGTGCAATGGCAGTTCCTGCCTTGGAAACGTTGCCTGGCGATGCTTGAACAAGGCCACGCCGACGGCGCGCTGGATATTTTTCACAGCCACGAACGAGACAATCTACTGCTTTACCCCAGCGAACCGCTGTCCCAGGTCGAGTTCGTGATGTTCTACGCCAACGCGCGCCCTCACCCGTTCCAGACACTGGATGATCTGCGGGGCCTGACGATCGGCACCTCGCCCGGCTACCTCTATAGCGCCGAATTCCGCGAGTCCAGGCTCTTCACTCGCGAGCCAGCCCCCAGCCATGAGGCCAACTTCGGCAAGCTGGCCCGTGGGCGGATCGACCTGCTGATCACCGATCGCCGGGTCGGCCAGCATGCGATAAAAATGCTTGGGCTAGAGAAACAGATCAGTCAGGCGCCGAAGGTGATCAGCAGCCAGCAACAGTTCCTCGCCGTACGCCGTGGAGCCGGCATGGACCTGTTGATCCAGCGCTTTGGCGCCGAACTCAAGCGCTTCAAGCAAACCGCCGCCTACGCGGCCTTGAGCGAAAAATACGCAGGTTCCAGTAAAAAAATGGTCTTATCAGCGCCTTTGGAGCAAACCGTTGAGCAGCAGGAAAGCAGCGCACGCTGATTGCTCTGTTATACTCCGGCCTTTCCGCCAGGCTTACGCCCGGACGTTGGGTCGACAAAACGCCCCCCGATGCAGCTACTGCGCAGCTTTCACCGCCCGCGCGAGCCTTCGAGGTGCTGTCAGCCCCAGCTGGACCGGACGGGATTGCGTTCCTCTAAACGCCATTCACTCCCGGCAAGATTATCCCTTTGGGCCAAGCCCTAACTAAAACAGGATTACTCATGTCCTTTGCTTCCCTCGGTCTCTCCGAGGCTTTAGTCCGCGCCATCGAGGCAGCGGGCTATACCGAGCCTACTCCGGTGCAACAGCGGGCCATCCCCGCCGTGTTGCAAGGTCGCGACCTGATGGTTGCGGCGCAGACAGGTACTGGTAAAACCGGCGGTTTCGCCCTCCCTATCCTGGAGCGGTTGTTCCCTGGCGGTCACCCGGACAAGTCCCAACGTCACGGCCCGCGCCAACCCCGCGTACTGGTCCTGACCCCAACCCGCGAACTCGCCGCCCAGGTGCATGACAGCTTCAAGGTGTATGCCCGCGACTTGAAGTTCGTCAGCGCCTGCATCTTCGGCGGCGTCGGCATGAACCCACAGGTCCAGGCCATGTCCCGCGGTGTGGATGTGCTGGTGGCCTGCCCGGGTCGCCTGCTCGACCTGTGTGGCCAAGGCAGCGTCGATTTGTCTCACGTCGAAATCCTCGTGCTCGACGAAGCCGACCGCATGCTCGACATGGGCTTTGTGCACGACGTGAAGAAAGTCCTCGCGCGACTGCCGGCCAAACGTCAGAACCTGCTGTTCTCGGCAACGTTCTCCAACGACATCACCGCGCTGGCGGGCAAGTTGTTGCATAACCCCGAGCGCATCGAAGTCACGCCACCGAACACCACGGTCGAACGTATCGAGCAGCGGGTGTTCCGTCTCCCCGCGAGCCACAAGCGTGCATTGCTGGCCCACTTGATCACCGCCGGCGCCTGGGAACAGGTACTGGTCTTTACCCGCACCAAGCACGGCGCCAACCGCCTGGCCGAGTACCTGGACAAGCACGGCCTCACCGCTGTGGCGATCCATGGCAACAAGAGCCAGAACGCGCGGACCAAAGCCCTGGCCGACTTCAAGGCCGGCAGCGTACGCATCCTGGTCGCCACCGATATCGCCGCACGCGGCCTGGATATCGACCAATTGCCGCACGTGGTCAACTTCGAGCTGCCGAACGTCGACGAAGATTATGTGCACCGCATCGGTCGTACCGGGCGTGCCGGGCGTTCGGGCGAGGCCATTTCCCTGGTCGCGCCGGACGAAGAAAAGCTGCTGAAAAGCATTGAACGCATGACCAAGCAGAAAATCGCCGACGGCGACCTGATGGGCTTCGATGCCAGCGCCGTGGAAGCCGAAAAACCGGAAGTACGCGAGCGTCCTGACGTGCGTAACCCACGCAACCCACGCGGACCGAAGGGCGATGGCCCGAACGGCGGCGGTGGTGGCGGTGGTCGCCGTGACAAGGGCAAGGACAAGGGCGGCAAGGACAAGGCTTCGACCAACAGCCGTGGCGAACGCCCGGCCCGTGAGCAGAAGCCCCGCGAAGGCACCCCGGCCCGCGAACAGCGCCAGCCAAGCCAACCGCCCCGCGCCGCCGCTGACCGTGCCCCGGACGAGTTTCTTGACGACGATATCGATAACTTCGGTAACCGCGTGGACTACGTGCCCCAGGCCAAGCCGGCCCAGGATCGCGGTCGCCGTCCAGGCGCCCCGGCACAGGGCGCGGGTTCAGGCGCGCCGCGTAACGGCCAGTCGCAAGGTCGCCAGAACGGCCCACGCAGCAGCAACGGCAGCACCACCGGTACGCCGCCAGCCAAGCGCAATGGTCCACGTAACGGTGCTCCGCGTGACGGCCAGGCCCGTCGCGAAGACTCGCGCAATCGCCGCCCGGCGCGCGATGATCAGCCACGTTCATCCGAGCCGGCCGTGCAGAACCCGCGTGGCGGTCCTGCGCCGAAGATCATCCACAAGGAATCGAAAGCCGATCGCTTTCCGACCCCTGAGCAGTTGGATCAACTGCCGGGCCGTCCGCGTGGTGAAAAGCCAGCGTTGCTGACCCGCAACCGCTGATTTTCAAGGCGTCATAAAAAATGCCCCGCATCGAAAGATGCGGGGCATTTTTGTGTGCCGGACGAAAGTTACTTCGTCTTGACACCTTCCAGCGTGATGTCCAGATCCAGCGTCTGCGACGTCGGGCCTGGGCCTTTGATGCCGAAGTCGTTCAGGTCAAGCGTGGTCTTGGCGTTGAAGCCTGCACGCTCGCCGCCCCATGGATCCTTGCCTTCACCGTTGAATACAGCCTTGAACACGACAGGTTTGGTCACACCGTGCAGGGTCAAGTCGCCCGTGACATCAGCGGTTTTTTCGCCGGTGGGTTTGACACTGGTGGAGACGAACTTGGCTTCCGGATACTTCTTCACATCCAGGAAGTCAGCGCTGGCAATGTGCTTGTCACGCTCGGCGTGGTTAGACCACAAGCTGGCGGTTTTCAGGTCGACCGCGATTTTGCTGGCTTCCGGCTTGGCGGAATCCCAAGTGAACGTACCGTCGAAGTCCTTGAACGTACCGTTGATGAAGCTGTAGCCCAAGTGGCTGATTTTCCAATCGACAAAGGCGTGTTGACCTTCTTTGTCGATTTTGTAGTCAGCCGCCATCACCTGACCGGCAGACAGCAGAGCGGTACCGATTGCCAGAGCGGCGAGAGTCTTTTTCAACATGCTTTCTATTCCTTGTGAGTCGAGGTTGAACATCAGGCTTTGCGCCCCAGCATACGAGCCAGGGTCGCATCACGATCGATAAAGTGGTGTTTCAGGGCCGCCACGCCATGCAGGCCGGCGAAGATCACCAGCCCCCAGGCCAGGTAAAAATGCACCTCGCCGGCGACATCGGCCTGGTCCGGTAGACCGGAAACCACGGCGGGAATGTCAAACAGGCCAAACACCGGGATCCCCGCACCGTCGGCGGTGGAAATCAGGTAGCCGGCAATCATCACTGCAAACAGCCCGATATACAGCAACGCATGGCCAAACGCCGCGCCAATACGGGTCATGCGGCTATAGCTGGGCAGCGCTGGCGGCGGCGGGCTGAGCAAGCGCCAGACAATGCGCAGCAGCATCACGGCGAACAACGTAATCCCGATGCTTTTATGCAAGTCAGGCCCCTCTTTGCGCCAGGCACTGTAATAGTCGAGACCGACCATCCACAGGCCCAACGCGAACAGGCCGAATACCACCAGGGCCACGCCCCAGTGCATAACAATGCTGACCCAGCCATAGCGAGCCGATGAATTTCGTAATTGCATTACCCATATCCCCAAAAGCCATGCTCAAGACTAACGCTATATCTATCGATATAAAGCGGAAAATTTTGCTTTGAAGTATCGAGAAATACGATCTTGAGCCTAGAAACAATAAATTAACCAGAGATTAAGGACTATCCGGGCTAAACGTGACAGACCGTCCTGCTACAGCATCCAATTCACCTGCAATGGGTTGTGACACCGCTGCGCATTGCATAGGCTTGCGCGATTGTTTCGCCCGCGCGCGGCGCGACCTGCTTCGAGGAGAATGAACATGGGTTTGAATAACCAGTGGATGCAACGCGACCTCGCGGTGCTCTGGCATCCCTGCACCCAGATGAAAGACCACCAGCAACTGCCTCTGGTCCCGATCAAGCGGGGCGAAGGCGTGTGGCTGGAAGACTTTGAAGGCAAGCGCTATCTCGACGCCGTCAGTTCCTGGTGGGTCAACGTGTTCGGCCACGCCAACCCGCGCATCAATCAGCGCATCAAGGATCAGGTGGATCAACTGGAACATGTGATCCTGGCCGGCTTCAGCCATCAGCCGGTGATCGAACTGTCCGAGCGCCTGGTGCAGATGACGCCGGAAGGCCTGACCCGGTGCTTCTACGCCGACAACGGATCATCGTGCATCGAAGTCGCGTTGAAAATGAGCTTCCATTATTGGCTCAACCGCGGCCTGCCGAACAAGAAACGCTTCGTCACGCTGACCAACAGCTACCACGGCGAAACCATCGCCGCGATGTCGGTGGGCGATGTGCCGCTGTTCACCGAGACCTACAAGGCCTTGCTGCTGGACACGCTGAAAGTGCCGAGCCCGGACTGCTACCTGCGTCCTGAGGGCATGAGCTGGGAAGAGCACTCGCGCCATATGTTCCAGGCCATGGAGCAAACCCTGGCGGATCACCACGCGAGCGTTGCGGCGGTGATCGTCGAGCCGCTGATCCAGGGCGCTGGCGGCATGCGCATGTACCACCCGGTCTATCTCAAGTTGCTGCGCGAGGCCTGCGATCGCTACGGCGTGCACCTGATCCACGACGAAATCGCCGTCGGCTTCGGCCGCACCGGCAGCATGTTTGCCTGTGAGCAGGCGGGCATTCGTCCGGACTTTCTCTGCCTGTCCAAGGCGCTGACCGGCGGTTACCTGCCGTTGGCCGCCGTGGTCACCACCGAGGACGTCTACAGCGCGTTCTACGACGACTACCCGACCCTGCGCGCCTTCCTGCATTCCCACAGCTACACCGGCAATCCGCTGGCGTGCGCGGCGGCCCTGGCGACGCTGGATATCTTCGAAGAAGACAACGTCATCGAAAACAACAAGGCCCTCGCCACACGCATGGCCACCGCCACCGAACACCTGGTGGAACATCCGCATGTCTCGGAAGTGCGCCAGACCGGTATGGTGCTGGCCATCGAGATGGTCCAGGACAAAGCCAGCAAAACGGCCTACCCCTGGCAAGAACGCCGCGGCCTGAAAGTGTTTGAGCATGCCCTGGAGCGCGGCGCGTTGCTGCGGCCGTTGGGCAGCGTGGTGTATTTCCTGCCGCCCTATGTGATCACCCCGGAGCAGATCGACTTCCTGGCCGAGGTGGCCACTGAAGGCATCGATATCGCCACCAACAGCACAGTCAGCGTGTCAGTACCAAAAGACTTCCACCCAGGCTTCCGCGATCCCGGCTGATTCCCCAGAACCCTGTAGGAGCGAGGGCTAGGCCGCCCCCGTTCCGACCTAAACCTGTTCAGAGAACCGAAATGAGACTGTCCCGTTTTTTTGTCGACGCGCCGCTGAGCATTGGCGACCACCCGTTGCCTGAAGCCCAGGCCCATTACATCAGCCGCGTACTGCGCATGGGTGAAGGCGATGCCGTGCAATTGTTCGACGGCTCCGGGCAGGAGTTTCGTGGCTCGTTGCTGGAGGTCGGCAAAAAGCACGTCACCGTGCAACTGACGGAACGCTTCGCCGGCCAGGCCGAATCGCCCTTGCACATCCACCTCGGCCAGGGCTTGTCCCGGGGTGAGCGGATGGACTGGGCGATCCAGAAAGCCACCGAACTTGGCGTCATGCAAATCACCCCGATCTTCAGTGACCGTTGCGAAGTACGGCTCAAGGACGAACGCGCCGACAAGCGCCTGCTGCACTGGCGCCAGGTCGCAATCAGCGCTTGTGAGCAATGCGGGCGTTCGACCGTACCAGTGATTCATCCACCGCTGTTGCTGGCGGATTGGTTGAAGCAAACCGAGGCTGACCTGAAGTTGGTACTGCACCCGGTGGCCGAGCCGCTGGTCAGTCATGCCAAGCCGTCGAGCCTGGCTTTCTTGATCGGCCCTGAAGGAGGCTTGACCGACCACGAAGTCGAGACTGCCCAAGGCGCAGGCTTCCAAGCGGCCCGCCTCGGCCCGCGGGTGTTGCGTACCGAGACCGCGCCGGTAGTCGCACTCTCCGTCGCTCAGCAACTGTGGGGCGACTTCTAACCCGCCTTATAAACCCACTCAAAAAAATGTGGGAGCGGGCTTGCTCGCGATGACGGTATATCAGTCGAAATATCCAGTGACTGATACACCGCCATCGCGAGCAAGCCCGCTCCCACATGTGGAAGGCATGTTTATTCCACCGGATCACTCACCGGTTTGGCAATGATCGCTTTCAGCTCACGGGTCATCGGGAACTCCAGGTTCAAGCCCTTGGGGGGGATTGGCTGTTCGAACCAGCGTTGGTAGATACCGTTGATTTCCCCCGATCGGTACAGCTCGGCCAGGGTATCGTTGACCACCGCCAGAAACTGCGGATCGTCCTTGCGCACCATGCAACTGTAGATTTCCCGCGACTGCTCCTCGCCCACCACGACCCAGTTGTGTGGGTCCCTGGCCTTGGCGCGTTCGCCGTAGAGCAACGCGTCATCCATATAGAACGCCGCCGCACGGCCGCTCTCCAGCATCTTGAACGCTTCGCCATGGTCCTTGGCGCTGACCACCGACATATTGAGCGTGTGCTCGAAGTTATAGCGCTTGAGAAAACGCTCGTTGGTGGTACCGGCGGTGGTCACCACGTTCTTGTCCCTGAGGTCGGCGAAGCTTTTGATACCGCTGTCCTTGGCGGTCAGCAACTGGCCCTTCACGTAGATAAAACCGTAGGAAAACGCCACCTGCTTCTGGCGCTCGGCGGTCACGCCAGTAGAGCCGCATTCCAAGTCGACAGTGCCGTTCTGCACCAGCGGAATACGGGTCTGGGAGGTCACCAGGTTGTATTTCACGTTGAGCGTGGGCAGTCCGGTCTTTTGTTGGATGCGCTCGACAATCTTGCTGGCCAGGTCCACCGAGTAACCCATGGGTTTACCGCTGTGATCGCCGATATAGGAAAACGGCACCGATGCATCGCGGTAACCGAGAGTGATGCTCCTGGCTTCGGCAATCTTGGCCAAGGTGCCGTCCAATGGCGCCTCGGCTGCCTGGGCTTGAGCGCCCAGCAACAGTGCCAGTGCACCGCCTAACATTCGCCTGCCGCGCAATCCGCCGGGAGCGATACGGCGATCCGGCAAATCCCTTAGCCACACTGTGTGCATTGTCTTTCTCCGTGGGTTTTCTTGTCATCAACCGCGCACAGGCGGCCGTTGCTGTTGATTCGGGTAAGGGTCATGGATCTGTCCTAGGCGGCGCGAGGCGCAAGGCCCTGCATGTCGATGGAAGTCGTGTGCTGGCCAATCAGTTCAGTCAAGACTTGGCCGCTGCCGCAGGCCAGGGTAAAGCCGAGCGCGCCATGACCCAGGTTGAGCCACAGGTTGCGATAGACACTGGCACCGATCAGCGGCACGCCGCTGGGGGTGGCCGGGCGCATGCCGGCCCATTCGGTGGCCTGGGCATAATCGCCGGCCAACGGAAAGGTTTCGCAAGCCTGGCGCTTGATCAATGCCAGGCGCTTGGGCTCAAGGCGGGTGTCGAAACCAACGATGTCGACCATCGCCGCCACCCGCAGCTGCTTACCGATACGAGCATAGACAACTTTGCGGTCGTAGTCGGTGATGCTGATCGTCGGCGCCCGATGCTGCGCCCCAATCGGCACACTCAAGCTGTAGCCCTTGAGGGGATACAGCGGCAGCGCCATGCCAGGCAACGCCAGCGCCGGGCTGCGCACCCCCGCGGCCAGCACCAGGTGCTCGACCGGCATGACTTCACCGGCCAGTTCAATGGCCTGCACCGTACCGTGGGCGTGACGGATGCCGGTGACCTTGCGCCCCAACAAAAAAGTACAACGCCCCGAGGCTTGCAGCCGCGCTGCCAATTGCTGGCAAAAGCCATGACAGTCCGCCACTTCCTCATTGGGCGTGTAGATCCCGCCGACAAAACGCGCAGCGCCAAGGGTCGGTTCCAGCCGCTTGCAATCGGCCGTCGACAACACCTGCTGTTGCAGGCGATCGAACACTTTGTCTCGCGCATGCGCGAACGTGTGGTGGCTGCGGAATGTCACCAGTTTGCCGTTGCGCTGCCAGTCGAAGCCGTCCAGCCGATCCTCGTCGCGCCATTGCTGCAAGGTGTTTTGACTCAATGACGCCAGACGCAACAGGTGGCCGGCATTGCGCTTGTTGACCGACGCGCGGCAGGCGCCAAGAAAGGCCGCCATCCAGCGCCATTGCGCCGGGTCCAGGCGTGGCCGCAGTTTCAATGGCGAATCGCCGCGCAATAGCCAGCCGATAGCTTGCAACGGCACGCCCTTGTCGGCCAGCGGCGCGACGTAGCGATAGGAAAGCTGACCGCCGTTCGCAAAACTGGTCTCACTGGCCAGGCTTTCACGCGCCTCGATCACGGTCACGTCCATGCCGGCGCGGACCAGCGCATAGGCACTCGCCAGACCGATGACCCCACCCCCAATGATGCACACCCGCTGCGCCATGTCGTTCCCGCTCGTTGTATTCAGCGGCCAAGCGTAGCGGCAGGTGACAGGCGCCAGACAATGAATAAAGATGGACCACCTATAAGCAAAGGTTATGGACTCGTCATGCGCTTGCGTCATATCGAAATTTTCCAGGCCATTCGCCAGACCGGCTCGATCAGTGCCGCCGCTCAGTTGCTGCACGTCTCGCAACCCGCGGTGACCAAAGTGCTGCAACACGCCGAGCTGCAGCTGGGTTTCCCGCTGTTTCTGCGGATACGCGGCAAATTGCAGCCGACCCCGGAAGCGCTGGCCCTGGAGCGCGAAGTCGATAAGGTCAGCGAAAGCCTGCAAGGCGTCAGGCGGCTGGCGCATAACCTGCGGCGTGAGCCCGGTCAGAGCCTGCGGATCGGCGCCACGCCGGCCTTGGCGTTATCGCTGTTGCCACCGGCAATCGGTGAATGGACCCAGCGCTATCCGAACATTGCCTGTGAATTGTCCAGTGCCCACAGCCGTGAACTGGTGCAGAGCCTGTTGATGCGCGAGATGGATGTCGCATTGACGCTCAAGTCCCCGGACCATCCCGGGCTCAAGGCCCAGGCGCTGGCCCACGGCGTACTGGTGGCGCTGGCGCCGCGAGGTTATTGGCCGCAGGCAGAACTGACCAATCCGTTGCCCTTGAGGGGGCTGGCGGGGGCGCCGTTGATTGGTCTGTCCAGCGCCGACCCGTTGTCGGCACGGCTCGACAATTACCTGGAAGCCGTCGAGCCGCCACCTCGGGTGCGTATTTCGGTACAGACTTATTCACTGGCCCGCGCCATGGTGGAATCCGGCGCCGGGTTGGCGGTAATCGACCCGTTCACGGCGCTGGGCGCGTCGGCCACGGCGACCTGCATTCGTCCGCTGGCGCCGCCGCTGCCCATCACGTTGTACGCCCTGACCCGCGTCGATGAACCGCCGCCGCATATGCTCGCCAGCCTGCTGGAAATCTTCGGCAACCGGGCGCAAGAACAGTTGGATCGACTGTAAACGCACCTCGTCAAAGCACCACACATCCAATCTGGGCTTGCCTTAATGCGGTTGAGTTTTTTGTAGGAGCGAGGGGGGCGCCTAGCCCTTGCTCGCGAAAAACGTCAACGATAACGCGTGTTTCCTGAATAAACGCGGCGCCTATGAGTTTTTCGCGAGCAAGCTCGCTCCTACAAAAACTCAACGGTATTAGCCCACATACGCCAGCTCTCACAGTTTTAATCCCTGTGTCGGTTAAAGCACATACCGCATGATCGCCACAAAATGCAGCAGGCTGCCGCCGATCACAAACAAATGCCAGATTCCGTGAGAATGCCGCAAGCGGTCCTCCAGGGCAAAAAAGAGGATACCCACGGTGTACAACACGCCGCCCGACGCCAGCCAGATGAACCCCGTCGTGCCCAGCGCAGCGATCAGCGGCTTGACCGCCACCAACACGATCCAGCCCATCACCGCATAGATCACAATCGACAGGATCCGTGCTTCAGAGCGCGGCTTGATCTCCTGCAAAATGCCGATCACCGCCAGCCCCCAGACAATCCCGAACAGCGTCCAGCCCCAGGGCCCGCGCAGGGTCACCAGGCAGAACGGGGTGTAGCTCCCGGCAATCAGCAGGTAGATGGAAAAGTGGTCGACCTTCTGCATGATCTGTTTTCTGCGCCCGCGCACGCTGTGATAAACCGTCGAGGCGCTGTACAGCACCAGCAGCGTGAATCCGTAGATGGCCACGCTGACGATCTTCCAGGGACTGCCATCCAGACTCGCCACCACCAACATCCACACCGCACCGGCAAATGCCGCGATGGCACCGAGCAAATGGCTCCAGGCGTTGAATCGTTCTCCGTGGTACATCTGTCCGTCATCTCCCGTGTTACCGATTGGCTGGCAAGCCTCCAGCCTTGCGCATAAGAGTGCAAGGCTAATGTGATGTTCCGGGGACAGCGCTGGGAGCCCGGCGGTTTTGCGGGCACAATCGAGGGCATTCGAACAAGAGTCACCGCCATGCTGATCGACGAAGAGTTCACCCTCAAGAAGCTGGAAATCTTCCTGGCGTTCATGCGCACCGGCAACCTGGCCCGCGCCGCCGCCGAGTTGCAGACCAGCAATGTCAGCGTCCACCGCGCCATCCATTCCCTGGAAAACGCCCTGCGCTGCCCGCTGTTCAAGCACGAGGGTCGCAACCTCACGCCGCTGGAGAGTGCCTATGTGCTGGAGGAACGCGCGCAAAAGCTGGTACAGGAAGTGGTCGACAGCGTGCGCCTGACCCGCGAAGCCGCAGGTTTTTCCGCCGAGCGCTTCAAGCTCGGCGCCCTGTATTCGCTGACCGTGAAGACTGTACCGCAGTTGATCATGGGCCTGAAGATCCGCCGCAGCGAGCTGAATATCGACCTGATCCTCGGCTCCAATTTCGACCTGCTGTACAAGCTCAAGAACATGGAAGTCGACGCGATCCTGATCTCTCTGGACGAACACGCCAGCGACCCGGACTGTGCACAGATCCCACTGTTTTCCGACGATATCTACCTCGCCACACCGGCCGATTCACCTTTCGACCGCGCACACGAAATCGACCTGGCCGAAGTCCGCCACGCCACGTTCATCACCCTGACCCAAGGCTTCGCCACGCACCAGGATGGCAACCGGGTGTTCAAGCAGGCGGGCTTCGAGCCGAAGGTGGCGATGCAGGTCAACGATATCTTCACCCTGCTGAGCATGGTCAGCTCGGGCGTGGGGTATGCGCTGCTGCCGGGCAGGATTGCGGCGGTGTACGAGAATCGGGTCAAGCTGATTCCCCTGCAGGCACGTTACCGGTTGCAGCAGCACATCGGGGTAGTGTTCTTGAAGGCCAAGGAGCGTGATCCGAACTTGCTGGCGTTGCTCGCGGAGTGTCGGATGTATGCCAACCGACACTTGGCGGTCTGAAATACCGCCATCGCGAGCAAGCCCGCTCCCACATTTGAAATGCATTGCAATGTGGGAGCGGGCTTGCTCGCGATGGCGCCCGATCATTCAATCGAGACTACCGGATCAGCCCATCAGCCCGCGCATCATCAGGAACAACAACGACGGCCCGAGCAAACACCCCAGCGCCGTATAGAACGCCGCCGTCAGGCACCCGTAAGGCACCAGTTTCGGGTCGGTCGCCGCCAGTCCGCCCGCCACACCGCTCGAGGTGCCCATCAGCCCACCAAAGATCACCGCGCTGCGTGGATTGTTCAGGCCGATCAGCGGCGCCACGAACGGTGTCATGACCATCACCAGAATGGCCTTGATCAACCCGGCCGCGATGGACAGCGCCATGACCTCGGAACTCGCGCCAATCGCCGCGCCGGTCACCGGCCCGACGATGTAGGTCACCGCGCCCGCGCCGATGGTGGTCAGGCTGACCGCATCGGTGTAACCAAAGGCCATCGCCACGCCCACACCGGCAATAAACGATGAACCGACCCCGACAAACAGCGCCAGCACACCCACATACCCGGCGCGTTTAAGCTCATCGACACTGACCCCGAAGGCGGTGGCGACAATCGCGAAATCCCGCAGCATCGCCCCACCCAGCAGGCCAATGCCCGACAACAACGGGATATCCACCACGCCTTTCGAGCCACCGGTGAAGGCGCCGCCGACATAGGACAGCACCAGGCCCAGCAGAATCGCGATGGCCGAACCATGCAAGCGACCTTTGGTGAAGTTGTCGGAGATCCAGTAGGACACCCACATCGTCAAACCAATCAGCGCGAAACCGCTGATCAAGCCGTAGCCCGTAATGACTTTCATCAAGGATTCATACATGGCGATCACCCCACCGACTTGGTAGTGGAGGCAGCATCCGGCTCACTGTTGCCGATACGTACCAGGACGGGCACCAGGGCAAACGCCACCACCACCGCACAGGTTCCGGCCAGGATCGCCATGGGGCCGCCACTGATCGCGCCATAGACGTTTTGCTGGGCCGCCATCGCCACCACGATCGGGATGTAGATCGCCGCCCAAAAAGTCAGGCCTTGTTCCGACTTGCCGGTAAACAGGCCGCGCTTGCCCAGGTAGCTGCCAAAACCAATCAGCAGCAACATCGCGATGCCGACCCCACCGACGTTAGCCGGAATACCCAGCAACTTGCCCAGCAGCTCGCCGATAAACAGCCCGGTCAGGGTACATATGGCCAAGAACGCCACACCGTAAATAATCATCTTGGTAATCCTCTTTATGCTTATTCGAAATTGTTGTTGTTGTGCTTCGAAAGCCAAGGTCACGCTTTATCGGTGGTGGCTGCCCTCCTCTCGCAGGAGTGCCTGCAAGGTGTCCAGGCGCGTCCCCTCGAAGGCCATGACACGGCCTTGTTCAAACACGCGCCGCGACAAACCGCTGAGCACCGCGCCCGGAGGCAATTCGATTTGCAAGCGCACGCCGCGCTCATACGCACCTTGTACGGTGCCGCGCCAGTCGACGACGCGGCACATGTTGAAGGCCAAGTCGTCGCGCAACTGTTCGGGGTCGCGCATCGGGCGGGCGCGACTGCTGCTCAGGTAACGGATGGTCGGGGTCTTCAACGTGACCCCGGCAAACGCCGCCGCCAGCGCCTGGGCGGGTTGCTCCAGCAGCGGGCAATGCGACGGCACACTGACCGCCAGACGCTTGGCGACCCCGCGCCCGCGAACGCGTTCGGCGACGGCTTGCATGGCCGCATGACTGCCGGCGATGACGCTTTGGTTATCGGCGTTGATATTCGCCAGGTACACCGGGGTCTGCCGGCTGTGGACCTGGGCCAGCAACGCTTCCACGGCGGCCAGGTCCAGGCCGATGATCGCGGTCATGCCGTAGCCATCGGGATAAGCCTGCTGCATCAACTCGCCCCGCAGACTGACCAGTTTCAGCGCATCGCGAAATTCCAGCGAGCCCGCAATCACCGCTGCCGGGTACGCGCCGATGGACAGGCCCGCGACGTAATCCGCTGTGTGCTCCAGCAAACGCGCACTGGCGACCCCGGCGATCAACAGGCACAGCTGCACGGCGCGGGTAGACGTCAAAGCCTGCGCTGAATCGAGTTGGCGTACGTCTTCGCCCAAACTGTCGCTGGCCTCTTGCAGCACGTGGGCCGGCAACTGCGCGAGCATACCCGGACGCTGCGCGCCCTGGCCTGGAAACACCAGAAGGCTGCTCATGCAACGGCCTGCCACGGATCGCGCACCAATCGCGCGCCGTCGCTGGCCTTGAGCAGTACGCGCGCGGCGGTGCCGGCCCATTCGCGCAAGGCGAGCGCGCCCAAGGGGGTTTGCAGTTGCACGTCCACCGGGCAGAGCGCCGTGTCCAACAACGCCAGCCATTCAGCGGCCTCGCGTCGGTCCATTGGTTCGGGCGTGCACACAATCAGGTCCAGGTCACTGTCGGCATGCAACGCCTCAATGCCGCTGGCCAACTCAAATCCGGCGCTGCCGCTGACGCCCCAATCCAACGGTTCCAGCAAGGGCCGCAGTTGATCCAGTGCGCGCAGGGCGGGCAAATCCCGTGGCGAGGTCACATTGCGTAATGCCTGCGGGGTGACCCGCCGCTCAATTGCCTCAAGCGGCATCAACGTTGCGTAGCGTTGCTCGCGTAACGGGCCACGCACGCCGACCGGCAGCCAACCGCCGTCGACCACGGCGCGGCGCACCACCACCGGGTGTCCCGCGCGGACCGCGTCCAGCACCCAGTCCGGTGCATCGACCGGGAGCTGGGCCGGGGTCATGCCCCAGAGCAAGTCGTGCGCGTTCACCATTGCTCCCGCAGCAACTGACGAACGTGACTGGAGGCCGCGCGATGGGGCGCGCCGAGGCGACCGCTCAAGTCACGGCCGCCGCGCCGCACATCCGTGATGGCCTGCACCAGGCAGTCGCTGACCCGCGCCACGTCGTCGGCCGTGGGCTGCTCAATGTTGTTGACCGACAAGGTCTCCCACAGCAAACCCAGGCTGGCGAAACTGTCGATGTCATAGGCCATCGGCGGCACGCTGGCGGCCAGCGCTTCCAATTCTTCGACACTGCGCAAGGTCACCCGTGCCGCCGAGGCTTTGCCCATGGCATGAACCATGACGCCCGGATCGCGCAGGGCAATCAGGCGATTGGCTTGATAGCCGTGGGCGAGAAACGCCCCGGACATGGCCTTGCCCACCAGCAAGCCGATCACCGGGTGCCCGGCCAGCCGCGCGCGGGCGTAGCTGTCGGCGGCGGCGGCCAGCGCCTGGTGAATGCCCAGCGCCTCTTCGCGCCGTCCATAGGCCTGGCTCGGCACATCGACGATGGCAATCACCGGGCGCTTATCGCCGCTGGCAATCACTTCATCGACCGCCTTGGCCAAGCCCCAGCCTTCGAGCAAACCGACTTCACCGCTACGGGCACGGGGAAACCGATTGTGGCCATCGGGCACCACCGCGATAACGCGTACGGTTTGCTCGCCGAGCAGCGCATCCGCGACTTTCAGCGAGTCTGGCAAGCCGCTGACGGGCGTCGCGCCGGCACTCAACGCGTTGAACCACTGCACACCTCTCATGGGCGTTCTCCCTGATACAGATCACGAACCGCCGCCGCATCGATTTGCGGTTCGGCGTCCAGCGTGGCCAGGCGCGCCAGGTAGTCATCGGCTTGGCGACTGCGTTGGCTTGCCGGCAAACCCTGGTGCAACAGTTCAGTGACTTGCTGTTGGATCCGCGCCACATCGTCCGCCACATAACGGTCGGCCAAGCCACTGTTAAAGCGCTGTTCGCCGCCGGTCAGGCTCCAGATGAATGGCCGGTCGCGGGAATCGTATTCTTCAAGGCCGGCTTCCTGCTCAATCACTTGCGGGCCGTTCAAGCCCAGCCGTGCTTCGCGGGTCACCAGCAAGTAACTGCACAAGCCCGCGGCGATGGACATGCCGCCAAAACAACCGACGCTGCCCGCCACCACACCGATCACTGGCTGGTACTGGCGCAGGTCGACAATCGCGGCGTGGATATCGGCAATCGCCGCCAGTCCAAGGTTGGCTTCCTGCAAGCGCACACCGCCGGTTTCCAACAACAGCACCGCGCGGGTGGGAACACCGTTGCGGTTGTCTTCGGCGGCCAGTTCCAGGGCGCCGGCGATTTTCGCGCCACCCACTTCACCCAGGCTGCCGCCCTGGAAATTGCCTTCAATCGCGGCGATCACCACCGGCAATCCATCGATCAGGCCCTTGGCGATCACCACACCGTCGTCCGCTTGCGGCACGACGCCCTGACGACTCAACCACGGCGACATCACTCGCTGAAACGGGTCGATCAGTTCCCGGTAACTGCCGGCATCCAGCAAGGCCTTGGCCCGCTGCCGGGCACCCAGCTCGACAAAACTGTGTTTGCTGCGCAAATCAGTCATGGCCGACCTCCTCGAAACCTTGTTCCAGGCGCAGGCGCACCACGCCGGGCGTGGCGCCGAAGTCGTGGATATCAATGTTCAGGGCCGGTGGGGTCTGCTCCTGGAAGATCCGCTCGAACAGGTGCTGCCAACGTTGCCCGGCGCCGTTGACCGAGGTTTGCACCTGGATCGTCAAGGTGCCCGCGGTGCCCGGTTCCAACAACACTTCCAAGTCACCGGAACCGACACACCCCACCAGCGCACGGCCTTTTGGCGGCTGCCCGGCGGGGAATTCAAAGGATAAGGTTTCCATCAAAACGCTCCATCGCAAGACTCGATGCGGTCGATAAACAGGCAAGCGGCCAGCAGGTCGGCGGCGCCTCCGGGGGAAGCATTCAAGGCGAGCAACTGCTGATCCAGTTCGTTCAGTCGACGCCGCCCGGCCAGACTCGCGCTGCCGCCCGCATCCAGCACCGCTTGCGCGCCCTGTTGCATGGTCTGCAAGCCTTCGGTGCCGGCGCGGTAGAGCACGCAGGTGTCGGCCAGTCGGGTCATGATCGCCAGCAGTGCGTCGAGGCGGGCGTTCTGTTCGCCGTGCGGGTGCGCGCGGCTTTTTTTCAGCTGCGGCAGGCCGCGTTGCAGCACCGATGGGAAACCCAGTTGGGCTTCTTCGCGGGCGCCATGAGCACCGTAGCGGCGGGCAACTTGTGCGCCATGGCTCAGCGCTTGCGGCGCATGCCGGTCATTGAGCAGCGCCAGGCGCGCCGCCCGCAAGGCCAGCGCATTGGCGTTGCGTGATTCAGGCGCCAGGGCGGCGGCGGCGACCAGCAATCCAAGGGCCCAGATCGCCCCACGGTGAGTGTTCACGCCTTGGGTGGTGGCGAGCATTGACTGTTCGCCTTCGCGGCCGATTCGCCCTAGCGCCTCGCGCAACGGCAGGCCGATTTCACCCAGTGCGATCGCCGCCTCGGCCATTTCCTTGAAGGCCGGCCACAGGGACAGCGCCGACGCATGCATCAGGCCCAGGTGCAGATCGTTGTGGGCCCCATTGCCACGCCGATCCACCAGGGCCGGCTTCGGCGAAAGATCCGCTTCGTCGATCAAGGCCTCTACCGCCAGGTCAGCCAGTTGCTCGGCCAGCGTCAGTGTGTGCAGTTTGAGTGCGTGCATTTACCAGCTCCTGAACTTGGCGGGCGGGTTGTACAAGCCACCGGACCATTCCACCAGATCAGCCACGCTTTTCGCGGCCAGCAGCTCGCGGGTGGCGTCGGTGCGGCGGATACCGAGGTCTTCCGGCAAGGCGATCAACCCCTCGCGGCGCATGCGCGCGGTGTCCTTGGGGTTGTGGCGCAGGCCGATGGCGGTGACGCCGGCCACCGCCGCAATCATCGCCTGGCGCTCTTCCACGGAACGCGCCTTGTACAGGTAGGCAATGCCTTCTTCGGTGAGCAAGTGGGTCACGTCGTCGCCGTAAATCATGATCGGCGCCAGCGGCATGCCGCTCTTGCGCGCCACTTCCACCGCATCGAGGGTTTCGACGAAGGTCGGTTTGCCGCCTTCCTGGAACGTTTCGACCATTTGCACCACCAGCTTCTTGCCGCGCTCGAGCAAGGCTTCAGGCGCATCGCCGTGGCGCATGTCGAGCCAGGCTGGCGTGCCGTGACGCCGACCCCGCGGGTCGTGGCCCATGTTCGGCGCCCCACCGAAACCGGCGAGGCGACCGCGCGTCACGGTGGAGGAATGGCCGTCGCCGTCCACCTGCAGGGTGGCGCCGATAAACAAGTCCACGGCGTATTGCCCGGCGAGTTGGCAGAACATCCGGTTGGAGCGCATGGAGCCGTCGCGACCGGTGAAAAACACATCCGGACGGGCGGCGATGTAGTTTTCCATGCCTAGTTCGGTACCGAAGCAATGCACGCTTTCGACCCAACCGCTTTCAATGGCCGGGATCAAGGTTGGGTGAGGGTTGAGCGTCCAGTTACGGCAGATCTTGCCTTTGAGGCCGAGGGATTCGCCATAGGTCGGCAGGATCAGCTCGATCGCGGCGGTGTTGAAACCGATGCCGTGGTTCAGCGACTGGACATTGTGTTTCTCGTAGATGCCACGGATCGCCATCATCGCCATCAACACATGCACCGGTTTGATGTGCCGTGGATCGCGGGTGAACAGCGGTTCGATGTAGAAAGGCTTGTCGGCCACCACCACGAAATCGACCCAACTGGCCGGGATGTCGACGCGGGGCAAATCGCTGACATCGTCCACCAACTGGTTGACCTGGACGATGACAATGCCATCGCTGAACGCCGCGGGCTCGATCAGCGCCGGGGTGTCTTCGGTGCTGGGGCCGGTGTAGATATTACCGGCGCGGTCGGCCATGAAACCGGCGGACAGCACCACGTTGGGGATCAGGTCCACCACCAGCCGTGCGTAAAGTTCGATGTAGGTGTGAATCGCGCCGACTTCCAACAGCCCGTCTTCCAGCAGTTGGCTGATGCGCAGCGATTGGGTGCCGGCGAAGGAGAAATCGAGCTTGCGCGCAATGCCCTTTTCAAACAGGTCCAGGTGCTCGGAGCGCCCGACGCTGGGCATGATCATGTGCAAGTCGTGAAGCTTGGCCGGGTCGGCCTTGGCCAGGGAACGCGAGAGAAAATCCGCCTGCTTCTGGTTGTTGCCTTCCAGTACCACGCGGTCGCCGGGCAGGATCAGCCTTTCAAGCGCCTCGACGAGCCTGTCACTGGGGATCACCGCACCGTCGGCAATGGACTTGACCAGCTCGAGTCGCCGCCGCTTTTCATCGCGCCGCCGCGTCCAGCGCGAATCGGGGTTTATTGTTGTTGTCATGCTCGCTCCACGGGTTCGCTGTCGTGGGCTTACCTTAGGAGCGAATCACGGGCCCATCAATCAAGCTCGGCGGCGAACTGTTACGGCTGGAGTAACGGTGCGCATCACCTGGCGTCACGGGCGTTAATGCGCTGACGCCAGACCGTCCAGGCTAAAGCGAGCGCTGCCACCGCATGAAAACTCAAGACCGCCGTCCGCGCCCCGGTCCACAACCCGAGCAAGCCCTGCACATACACGGGCAGCAGGAACAGCAGCAATACCACCAACATGCCGGCGCCCAGCTGCTCCCAGTTTTTCAGTCGACGAGGACCGGCGGCTATCGCGTAACCCAAGCCTGCGCCCAGGAACACCACCAACAGGCTCGCTATCTCATGCTCCGTCGCCACGGGCCGTTGCAGCAGTGCCGGTAACAGGGAAGTAACGAACAGCACGAATGCACAGGCACCGATAAAAAAGAACGCGTACTCGAAGATATTCAACAGTCGATCACGAATGAAGGTACGGGCCTGAGTGTCTTCAGCCTCGTCAGGCCCTTGGGATATGGCCACCGCGAGCAGGCCAGAGCCAAGGCCACCCAAGGTCATCACCACCAGGTTGCTCACCACCGTTTTGAGCGCTTTTCCGTCGTCATCAAGATTGAGGCTTTCCAGGTACAACAAGATAATCACCGCACCGGCTGCGCTGACCACAAATCCCCACAGCTTCCCGCGGTTCGACTCGAACCTCATCGTCAAGCTCGCGGTCGCCACCAGCACCGCGAACCACATCAACAAGGCACCGGTAAACGGGCTCAGGTTGTACAACCAGGCAAATACGTCGAATAGCCACATTGCGTCGTTACTTCCACCGAAAGACTCCTCGGGTTATCGGCATATGTTCTGGGAGCTTTATCTGAGTATTCGCAAGTCCCAAACCGGGACCGATCGTTCCCTGTTTGGGACCGATCAAGTATCAGGGTGCAGGCGAAGGAGACAGCTGTTCCAAGGCCCGCTCCACCAACATCTGGCCCAGTTCGGTCATTTGCTGGATCGCAAGCATCACACCGCGCTGGGAACCCACCAGTTCAAAAGCCAGGCCGCCAGTCAAGGCGTTGAGTGAGGCAAGGGTTTCGCTGGCGTTGATCAACAGGGTTTCGGTGTTTTGGTGAGGATTAACGCTGAAGAGGCCGGATGAGGCGGGCGAATTGGGTGTGGGTTTGAACATGATAAAGCTCCTAAACAGTCAGTAAGGAGCGCCACCAATTGCTTGCACGCGAATGAAGGTGGCGACCGTGCGCAGGTGTGCAAGACCGGGCCTGTTTAGGACACCCAGCAGGTCCGAGGACCTCCTGCGCGCAGCCGCCATAAAGCAGCGAGCACAAAAAACGCCCGTTGGTTAGCTGGGCGTTTGCACGCCTAAACAGTTTCGTCGGACTTGCACGTCCGTGTCACCGTTTTTTGCGATGACCGTCAAAGACTAGGCTCGAAGGGGGCGAGCGACAAGTTCATGTGGGGCGCGAAAACTCGCGGGAAAAATCTGAAGGCATCATGCCGCGCGATCATTCCTACAGGCTTTTAGGGTTGTTACTCAGATGTCGTCTCTCTAGCCTTTGGAATTTGAATCAACTCGCTGGCGGAGCAGGATAAATAAGGTCCTTGTGGGAGCTGTCGAGCCCCGGCGAGGCTGCGATAGCAATCTGCCAGGCGACATAAATGTCGGCAGCTCCGCCCTCATCGCAGCCTCGCCGGGGCTCGACAGCTCCCACCTTTGATCTCCATCAGTCACAGGGATTTTGTTCAGGCCAACCCGGCCTCCACCAGCAGCGCTTCCAGCCCCATCAGGTCCGGGACCTTCGCCACCTGTTCGCCGATTTGTACCGCCGCCAGTTCCAGCGGGCAGAGCGGCACATCCACGTAACTCAACTGGCTGTCGACTTTGTATGAGCGCGGGATGCCCTGAATCACCAGCGCAATGAATTTCAGCGTCGCCCGTCCGCCCAGGGCATTGAGCACCACGATCCGTGCGTGCTCGCCCATTGCGCTGGCGCCACCGCAGGCGGCTTCAAAGCTGATCAGCGGCAGCTGCTGGTCGCGCCAGGTCACTTGGCGCAAGTACCACGGCGGTGCGTCACTGGCGGGTTCGCCGCGCTGGAAGTCGATCAGCTCCGCTACCGCCACGTTGGGCAACAACAGGTGACGGTCGGCCAGGGGCAGCAGCAGTCCGGTGAGTTGGCTGGCTCGATGATCAAGCATGTTTCGGGCTCCAGTAGGCGATGCTCTCCAACAACACCGACTCCTGATAAGGCTTGCCGAGGTAATCGTTGACGCCGATGGCCATCGCCCGGTCGCGGTGTTTCTGCCCGGTGCGGGAAGTGATCATGATGATCGGCAGGTGCTTGAGCCGTGGGTCGTTGCGCACCTGAATGGCCACTTCGAAACCGTCCATGCGTGGCATTTCAATGTCCAGCAACATCAGGTCGGGCGTGTGCTCTTCGAGCACGGCGATGGCGTCGACGCCGTCTTTGGCGGTCAGCACGTTCATGCCGTTGCGCTCCAACAGCCGGCTGGTGACTTTGCGCACCGTGACCGAGTCGTCCACCACCAGCACCCGCAACCGGCGTTTCTGTTGCGGCTCGTTGAGCGCCGGCAGCATGCCCGACGCTTGAGACGGCAAGGCGGGAGCCAACGCGCGAATATAGGCCAGCAGGTCGATAATCAGCACCACCCGGCCGTCCCCGAGGATCGTCGCCCCCGACAGCCCTTGCACCGTGGCAAATTGCGGGCCCAGGCCCTTGACCACAATCTCGCGAGTGCCGGCCATGGCGTCGACCTGCACGGCAACCTTTCGGTCATTGCAGTGCATCAGCAACACCGGCAACGGCTGGTGTTGACCCAGCAGTTCAGGCCGGGCGACGGTGTGCAAAAGCTCGCCCAGGTAATGCAACTCATAGCGCTGCCCAGCGTATTCATACACAGGAGGATCAAGTTGGTAGTGCCCCTCCAGTTCATCGGGCAGCACCCGCACCAGGCCCTGGATGGCGTTCAGCGGAATCGCGTATTGGTCGTCAGCGCACTGCACCATCAACGCCCGATTGACCGACACGGTGAACGGCAAACGAATCCGGAAATGCACACCCGCCCCGGGCGTGGAATCGATGACCATCGTGCCGCCAAGCTGGCGCACCTCTTCATGAACCACGTCCATGCCTACGCCACGCCCGGAAATCTGGGTGATTTTCTCGGCGGTGGAAAAGCCCGGTTGCAAGATGAATTGCAGCACATCGCGGTCGCTGATCTCGACGCTGGGGTCGAGCAAGCCGCGCTTGATCGCCTTGCGCCGCACCGCGTCCAGGGGCACGCCCGCGCCGTCGTCGCGCATGTCGAAGATGATGTCGCCACCTTCATGGGTCAGGTCCAGGGTGATCCGGCCTTTCTCCGGCTTGCCCGCCAACAGACGCGCCTCACGCGACTCCAGGCCGTGGTCGACCGCGTTGCGCAGCATATGCTCCAGCGGCGCGACCATGCGTTCCAGTACATTGCGGTCCATCTCGCCCTCGGCATTGCCGACCACGAACTCAACCTCCTTGCCCAGCTCGCTGGCCACTTGCCGCACGATGCGCTTGAGGCGCGGCAGCATGCGCTCGAACGGCACCATGCGCGTGCGCATCAAGCCTTCTTGCAGCTCAGTGTTGATCCGCGCCTGCTGCTGCAACAGGTTTTGTGCGTCCTGATTGCGCTGGTCGAGGGTTTCCTTGAGGTCCAGCAAGTCGGAGGCCGATTCAAACAGCGCACGAGACAGCTGTTGCAGTTGGGAATGGCGGTCCATTTCCAGCGGGTCGAACTCCTCGTAGCCCAACCGTTCGGCCTCGGCCTGCTGGCGGCTGAGGATCCGGCCCTGGGTTTCGATGTCGAGGCGGCGCAGTTGATCGCGCATCCGTTCGATGGTGGTCTCCACCTCGGTCAGCGCGAGGCGCGCATCGTTGACCTGCTGTTCGATACGCCCACGGAAAATCGAAGTTTCACCCGCCAGGTTGACCAGGTCGTCCAGCAGCTCGGCGGAGATTTTCACCATGTCCGCCGCCGGGTCACTGACGGCCGCCGCCTCGGGCTTGCCGGCAGACAGCGTCAGCGGGGCAGCGTGTTCCTCCGCCGGGCGAACCAGGCTTCTGATCCGCTCGATCAAGCGTTCCACCGACCCCACGGGCATACCCGCCGCCACCGCATCGACCATTTGCGCCAAGCGGTCGTGGCAGCCTTGCAACAGCGCGAACAGCTCCGCCGTGGATGACAGCAAGCCCGCCGACAAGCCTTCGTAGAGAAATTCCAGCTCATGGGCCAGGTCGCCTATCGGACCGATTTCGACCATCCGCGCACCGCCCTTGAGGGTGTGCAGATCCCGCAGCAGGGTTTCCACTTCCTGGCGACCTTGAGGGTCGGCCTGCCAGCGCACCAGTGCGGCGCCGGAACTGTCGAGGATATCCGCCGCTTCTTCGAGAAAGATCTCCAGCAATTCGGGATCACTGCCCGCCGCATCGGGTGCTGGCGGCGCTGAAGCGGCTATAGCGCCAGGCTGTTGGCGCCACTCGCGCAATTGACTGATCAACGTGCCGGAATCACTCAATGCTTGCTGCTGTTGCAATTGCTCCAACTGCAGCGCCAGGTGTTCGTGGCTGGCCATCAACCGCTGCGCCACTTCGTTGGAATAGCTGTAGCGCCGGTCGACCAGGCCTTCGTAAAGGGTCTCCAGCTCCAGCGCCAGATCGCCCACCGGACCGATCCCGGCCATGCGCGCGCCGCCTTTGAGCGTGTGCAAATCGCGTTGCAGAGACGGCAACGGCGCCGCGTTTTCGGGATCGAGCAACCAGCGCTTGAGGGACTGCCCGGCGCTGTCGAGGATATCCACGGCCTCTTCAAGGAATATCTCGACGATTTCATCGTCTAGCGCCGTGCTCTGCTCCAACTGTGCAGTGGCGGTGACCAACTCGGAAATACTCAGGCCGCGACTGCCATCGCTCTTGATCAGGCCAGTGGCGGCCGGGTCGAGGCCTTCTTCCAGCAGCTCGCGCAAGGCCCGCACCCGCAGCGGCGCGGGGCTGATTTCCTGGCCGGCGGCCAATTGATCGAGCATGTTGATCAGCGCTTCATGGGCCTGTTCGGCCTCGTGAAAAAAGCGCTCGCTGACGGCCAGGCTGCTCTCTTCCACCGCGCCATACAGGTCGAGCAGGGCTTCGCACAGCGCGTCCATCGGGTGTAGATCCGCCAGGTGCGCACCCTCGCCCAGGGTGGTCAACTCTTCCAGCAAGGCGCTGAGTTCCTGGCGCTCGCCGGGATGTTGCCGCCAGCGATGCAAAAGACTTTCGGCGTCGAGCAAGATGTCCATGCCCTGTGCCAGGAAGTTGCTGATCAACTGCGGATCACGCTTGATCCGCTTGCCTGCGCTCGGGCCGTTGATAAAGGCTTCAAGCTGGCTGTCGAGACGCCCTTGAATGCGCTCGATCAAATCGGCGGCACCGCTGATCGGCGCATGAGGCTCGCGGTCCAACTGACGCAAACCGCGCTGCAGCAGTGCTTCGGCTTCCAGCAGCAAGTCGATTTCGTCCAGGTCCAACGCCAACCGATGGGCCTTGTATTCACGGGTCAGGTGGTCCAGCGGCCGCGCCAGCTCAGCGATGGATAGCACGCCGGCCATATAGGCGCTGCCCTTTAGGGTATGCAGCGCGCGTTGCAGTTCGTCACTGACCTGCAACGGCATCTGCTCGGTGGCGCGCTGCAAAAAAAGGTTGATGCTGTCGAGATGGCTTTGAACCTCATTGCGGAAAATCTCCAGCAGCAAGGGATCCAGGGCGGGCGTGTCTTCCTCCTGCCTCTGCGGTAACTCGACACCCACGGCCAAGGCATGGGCTTGTGCCGCCAAGTGATCTACGTCATCGCGTTGACGCTGGGTACCGGCAGCGAAATCCGCGATCAGCTCAGGCAGCACTGCCACGGCATCCTCCAGAATCGCCTGGACCTCCGCCCCCGGCGCCACACTGCGTTCCAGCACCCGGTTGAGCAAGTTTTCCACGGCCCAGGCCAATTCCGCCAGCACCAGGGCGCGAACCATGCGCCCGCTGCCTTTGAGGGTGTGAAAGGCTCGGCGTATTTCGCTCAAGGTGGACTTGTCTTTCAAGCCCGCCGCGCCGTCCGGTACATGGCGATGCAAGACCTCGAGCACTTCTTCGGTTTCTTCAAGGAACACGTCCCGCAGCTCGTCGTCCACCGCTTGCTCATCGGCGGGCGGCGGCAGCAGGCTCCCGGGGCGTTGCAGCGCCGGCGGATTGAGGCGCGAGGTCGGATGGGCCAGCGCCTCGGCCAGCGACGCGGTTGACGGCCGCGGCTCATCGCTGGCCAGCGGCACAGCCTGGCGCCAAGGCAACGGGTTTTCGCTCGGGGCATAACCCAGCGCTGTCAGCCCCTCAAAGGTCACATCCAGCACCCGTTCGCCAGGCGCGTCCGGGTCCTGGAGCATGCGCTCCAGGTAGTACTCCAGGCTGGTGAGCACATCGGCGAAATGCGCAAGCGACACTTCGGCAGGCGCCACCTTGCTGCTCATCAGTTGTTCATCGACATAGTCATTGCACGCGCGCATCAGGCGCGCGGCGCGGGGCAACGGGATCATCGCCAAAGCGCCGCGGACCTGGGTCAACAACTCGGGCACCGACTCCAGGCGCTGCGAGTCCCAGCCTGCCTCAAGGCAATCGATGAGCAGTTCCCGGGCCTGTCGGAGACACTGGCACGATTCCTTGATGACCATCTGGTGGATCCGGGTCAGGTCGGTCGTCGGCAATCGGCTTTCTTCGCGGCTTTGCGGCTCGACGGTACCCACCATCCCGGCCAGGGTCGCTTCGACGTAGAGCAACGCTCCCGCAACGTCCATCAGTACCGCGTCGTTCGGCTCACGCTGGCCCTGGGCCAAACCCAACACGACCGCCAACTGGTCGATGATCACTTTGCGCGGCTGGCCGAAACCCAATACCGCCAAGGTGTCGGCGATCTGTCGCAAAGGTGCCAACAGACTGTCGAGGTCGGACGCATGCTGACGGTCGCTGCGCACGAACAGGTCCAGGCGCTCCTTGACCCGTACCAACTCTTCACACAACGCCCCCAGCACCGAGCCCATGGCATTGCGATCGGGCCCCGCCAGGCGCGCACGCTCGGCGTCCACCAGCGCGCTATCGGGCAAGGCTTCGTCCAGGCCGTAGCGTTCCTTGAGGCTTTGCATGCGCGGCGTCGGCCGGGTGACCTTGGCGATGTAGAACAACAGACTCTTGAGCAACTCATCCGGCGCCGGTGTGTTAATCGCGCCGATGCCGTGGGTTTGCAAGCGCTTGAGTTCCTGGTCACACGCCTTGAGCAGGCTGCGCAGCGCCGGACTGTTGGCGATAACGCCGGTGAGCATGCCTTCGGCCAGCGCCGAGGTGACTTGCCACAGCGGCAACAGCGGCGCGCCGTGGCACAACGCTTCGAGCTGGGCGAACACCCGCGCCATATCTTCCAGGTTGCTGGGGCCATGGTCTTCACGCAACAGCCCGGCCAGCCCCTGCTGCAGCATTTGCCGCCATTGTCGCACGTGCTCGGGGAAATCCTCTGGCGCACGCTGGGCCAGGGCATCTTCGGGCAGCGGCGCGATCACCAGCAGTTGCGGGCTGAACAGACTGGTTTCCGACAGCAGGCTTTTGCCATGCACGCTACGCAGATCGTTGAGCAGCGGCAGGACCACCAGCGGCAAGTCCCGACGCGCTCCGTGGACCCGGTCCAGGTACAACGGCAATTGCCCCAAGGCGTGTTGCAGCAGGCGAACCCCCTCATCACGCTGGCTGACGCGCCCGCCTTGCAGAGCCTGGGCCAAGTGCTCCATTTCTTCGGCAAGCAGCGCCGCGCCATAGAACTCGACCATTTGCAGGGCGCCGTGGACCTGATGAATGCCCGCGAGGCACTGCGTGATCGCCTCGCCGCTCGAATCGTCGACATAGGCGTCCAACGCCGAACGCGCCTGTTTCAGGGTGTCGGCGATTTCGCCCTTGACCCATTCGAGGGCAACGTAGTCGTGCCGGTCAACCATAACGGCTCCCATCTGAATTAACCGTGGGGTTCAATGGTGGGAGCGGGCTTGCTCGCGATAGCGGTGTGTCAGATACGGATAAGGTGACTGACACACCGTTATCGCGAGCAAGCCCGCTCCCACACAAGCCCGCTCCTACAGAGGGGCTGCGGTGATGTTGAGGGTGCATTTTATTCATCGGTCTTGCGGGCGGGCGGCAAGGTAAAGCCCGATACCGAGCGCCGTAACTGGTTGGCCATTTTCGTCAGGTTGCCAATGCTTTCGGCGGTGGCGGTGGAGCCTGACGAGGTCTGGCTGGTGATCTGCTGGATCACGTTCATGGTCAGGGAGATCTGCCCCGCCGACGACGTCTGCTGTTGTGCCGCGTTGGAGATGCTCTGGATCAACGCCGCCAGGGTCTTGGACACGCCTTCAATCTCTTCCAGCGCCACTCCGGCGTCGTGGGCCAGTCGCGCGCCGCGTACCACCTCGGTGGTGGTCTGTTCCATGGAGATCACGGCCTCGTTGGTGTCGGCCTGAATCGCCCGAACCAGCGTTTCGATCTGCCGGGTGGCCGCCGACGAACGCTCGGCCAACCGCTGTACTTCATCGGCCACCACCGCAAACCCACGCCCGGCATCGCCCGCCATACTGGCCTGGATGGCTGCGTTGAGGGCGAGAATGTTGGTCTGTTCGGCGATATCGTCGATCAGGCTGACGATGTCACCGATTTCCTGGGATGACTCGCCCAGGCGCTTGATGCGCTTGGCAGTGTCCTGGATCTGTTCGCGAATGTTGTCCATGCCATGGATGGTGTTATGCACCACCTCATTGCCCTTGTTGGCGATCTCCACCGAGCGTTCGGCCACTGCCGAGGATTCAGCCGCGTTGGCCGAAACCTGATCGATGGACTGGGCCATCTGGTTGATCGCCGTCGACGCTTCGGCAATCTGCTGCGCCTGGTGTTCGGACGCCTGGGCCAGGTGCATGGCGGTGGCCTGGGTGTCCTGCACCGCGCCGGCCACCTGGCCGGCCGTGAGGTTGATGGTCGCCACCAGGTCCCGCAGTTGATCCACGGAATAATTGATCGAATCGGCGATGGTGCCGGTGAAGTCCTCGGTCACCGAGGCGGTTACCGTGAGGTCGCCGTCGGCCAGGTCTTCGATTTCGTCCAGCAGGCGCATGATCGCGTTCTGGTTGCGTTCGTTTTTCTCGGCGGTTTCGCGCAACTGGCGATTGGTCTCGCGCACCATTACCAGGCCGATCAGGATGATCGAGGCCAGCGCCAGCAAGCCCAGGACATAGCCGCCAATCGTGTCGAGCGTGCGCCCGTCCGCGAGGTTTTCAAACCCCGTGGCCAGGTGCGAGGCTTCATCGAGCAGGGTTTGCGACAGGCTGAAAATGTTGCTTGCTGAAGCGCGCACCTGGAACAATTGCGGCGAAGTTTCAAGGATTTCGTCCACGGAGCCGGAGACGAACTCGAACAGCTCGGCTATTTCCGCCAGCCGCGCGCGCGCGTCGGGGTCTTGCACCTCGGTGATCTTCAACGCGGCGTTGCCCTGGAGCATGCCGCCGAGCACCTGGCCAAAGCGGTTGGCGTCGCGTCCAAAGGCGTCGGCGGCCTTCACCGCCGTTTCGTCACCCGCCAACACCGTGTTGACCGCCCCCAGAATGCGTTCGGCCAGCAGAGATTGGCGCTGGGCCACGGCCACTTGGCTGGCAGGCGCACCGCGCTGCAAGAGGATTTCCACGACTTTTTCCGATTCCAACTGCAATTGCGGAACGGTTTCGGCCAGGGTCGCCGCCACTTGATGCAGGGACAGCACCGTCTGTTCGCTGGCCAGGATCACGTCGGTGTTTTTCAGCAACGCTTCCCAGTCATGCTGCACGGCGCGCATTTCGCTGTGCACGGCGCTCGGCGCGGCGGGCAGGCCGGTGCCCGGGTCGCCCTTCTTCAGGTAACCCCAGCGCTGGGCAAAATCATTGCGCGCCTCGCTCAGCAGCTTGAAGGCCGCAGCCTTGCCGGTAGCCGACTCCGTGGCGTTCTTGGCAATGCGCTGGGACAACACCCGCAACTCGCCCGCATGACCGATGTACTGTTTGTCGTAGCCGGATTGCGTGTTGAGGTACGCAAAGTTGGCGAACAGCAACATGATGAAGATGATCAGCGCGATAAACAGCACGATGATCTGCGAACGGCTACGGGAGGCTTCCTGCGGTTTGACGGGGCTGACGCTGGTCATGCTGCAACATCCAGAAAGCCCGGGGCCCGGGCCAGGGCAAAGGGGCTGAAGACCTGCCACAGCGGCTCGCCGCTGAACTGGCCTTGAATAAATGCCGCACCGCTCGTCGTCGACGCTTCTGGCGGGATGCGTTCCAACAGATCCTGGGCAAAATGTTGCAGGCCGACGACTTCGTCCACCAGCAACCCGACAAACATGTCTTCGTGCTCAATCACCAGCACTCGCCGCTGCTTGCGCACAACGGACAGCGTGTGGCCGAAAAATCCGCACAAATCGATCACCGGCAATAACCGCCCACGCAGGTTAGCCACGCCCCTGACCCACGGCTTGACCCCGGGCATCCGGGTACAACGCGGCTCGTGCATCACTTCGCCAACCTCGCCCATGGGCGCGACATACCAATGCTCGGCCAGCCGAAAGCCGATCCCGCTCCAACTGTGCGAGCGGGTTTCCTGGGACGGCAGATCCGCGGCCAGCAGACGGCAGCGGCGGTCGATGTCCAGCAGCAGCTCGAAGGCGGTGTGCGACTCGGTCATGGGCACCAGCCGTCAGCCTAATACCGCGTTCAAGGTCTTGATCAGCGTTTCTTCGTCCACCGGTTTGGTCAGGTAGTCCTTGGCCCCCTGGCGCGTGCCCCAGACCTTATCGGTGTCCTGGTCCTTGGTGGTGATGATGATCACCGGGATATGGCCGGTCTCGGGATCCTTGGTCAATTGACGCGTGGCCTGGAAACCATTGAGGCCCGGCATGACGATATCCATCAGCACCGCGTCAGGCTTTTCCTGACGGGCCAGGGCGACGCCATCACCGCCATTGACCGCCTTGAGCACCTGGTGCCCGTGTTTTTCAAGCATTTCGGTGAGTTTGTACATTTCAGTCGGCGAATCGTCGACGATCAGGACACGTGCCATGGTTTTCCCCACTACATTGGTGGACGCAAGCCCTTCGGGGCTGGGTCAGTGTGCTTGTTCTACCGGCGCGAAACCCGGCGCATAGGCCTTGATCGCACTCAGCAGTTCTTCCTTGCTGAACGGTTTGGTCAAAAACTGATCAGAGCCGACGATGCGCCCCTTGGCCTTGTCGAACAGACCGTCCCGGGAAGACAGCATGATCACCGGGATCGCCTTGAACGCCGGGTTGTTCTTGACCAGGGCGCAGGTCTGATAGCCATCCAGGCGCGGCATCATGATGTCGACAAAAATAATGTGCGGGTGATGATCAACGATCTTGGCCAGGGCATCGAAACCGTCGATGGCCGTAATGACTTCGCACCCCACGTTCTTCAACAGTGTCTCGGCGGTGCGGCGAATCGTTTTCGAATCGTCGATCACCATCACTTTCAAGGCGTTGGAATGCTGTTCCATATCTGCTCTACCATCGCCACAGCGAATCGGTTTTCGGTGTGTACTGCCTGATGTTGCCAAGGACGCGCGTCAAACCCTTGCCGTGCAAGGGCCAGTACGCTTTGGCAGCCTTTTTAGCACAGACTGGGAAGGCAATCTATCAGCCAGCCGGCAAGGTGGTTTTTCCTTGACCCACAACGGCCTGCGCGCCACTCTGACGCCACTTTTCATGCGCCCTTATTTGTCAGAGGATTCCCCCCCATGAGCGTTCGCGTCGGCATTGTCATGGACCCTATCGCCAGCATTTCCTATAAAAAGGACAGCTCGCTGGCCATGCTGCTGGCCGCCCAGGCCCGCGGCTGGAGCCTGTTCTATATGGAGCAGCGCGATCTTTACCAGGGTGACGGTGAAGCGCGGGCGCGGATGCGTCCCTTGCAGGTGTTCGCCAACCCTGACAAGTGGTTCGAGCTGCAGGACGAAGTCGACAGCCCACTGAGCGACCTGGACGTAATCCTGATGCGCAAGGATCCGCCGTTCGACATGGAATTCGTCTATTCCACCTATCTGCTGGAACAGGCCGAGCGCGCCGGCGTGCTGATCGTCAACAAGCCGCAAAGCCTGCGTGACTGCAATGAAAAGCTGTTCGCCACGCTGTTCCCGCACTGCACGCCGCCCACCGTGGTCAGCCGTCGCGCCGACGTGTTGCGCGAATTCGCCGCGAAACACGGTGACGTGATCCTCAAACCGCTGGACGGCATGGGCGGCACCTCGATCTTCCGCCATCGCGCAGGCGATCCAAACCTGTCGGTGATCCTCGAGACCCTGACCGCGCTGGGCACCCAGCAGATCATGGGCCAGGCGTACCTGCCGGCGATCAAGGACGGCGACAAGCGCATCCTGATGATCGACGGCGAACCCGTGGATTACTGCCTGGCGCGCATTCCAGCGGCGGGCGAAACCCGTGGCAACCTGGCGGCCGGTGGGCGTGGCGAAGCCCGTCCGTTGAGCGACAAGGACCGCTGGATCGCCGCTCAGGTCGGTCCGACGCTGAAGGAAAAGGGCTTGCTGTTCGTGGGCCTGGACGTGATTGGCGAGCACCTGACGGAAATCAACGTCACCAGTCCGACCTGCATTCGTGAAATCGATAATGCGTTCGGCACGAATATCGGCGACATGCTGATGGCCGCGATTGCCTCCAAGCTACAAGCCAAGTGACATAGAACAGCCGGATGTAAACCAACATTGCGCTATCATGCCCCACCTGTGAAACGCACGATGTTGGTTTTCCTGCTATGACGCTCCCGTCCAATCCGCCCCCCGAATTCACCCGCAGCGGCGTACGCCCGGCTGATCGGCTCGGATTTACGCTGTTTCTCGCGGCGCTGATCCATTTGGCGCTGATCCTCGGCCTGGGCTTCACGTTCGTCGAACCCAAGCAGATCAGCCAGACCCTGGAGATCACGCTCGCCACCTTCAAGAGCGAGAAGGCGCCCGAGAAAGCCGACTTTCTCGCCCAGGACAATCAACAAGGCAGCGGCACGCTGGACAAGAAGGCCGTGCCCAAGACCACTGAAGTGGCGCCGTTCCACGACAACAAGATCAATAAGGTCACGCCGCCTCCGGTGCCCAAGCCCGAGGTCAAGCAGGCTGCGCCCAAGGCCGCGGTCGCGACCACCGCGCCAAAACCGCAAAAAACCGTGACCCAGCGGGAAAAGGTCAAGACCGAGCCGGCCCCCAAGACACCTGCCCCGACGTTCGACAGCTCGCAGCTTTCCAGCGAAATCTCCAGCCTGGAGGCCGAACTGGCCAATGAACAGCAGTTGTACGCCAAACGCCCGCGCATCTACCGGCTGAATGCCGCTTCGACCATGCGCGACAAGGGCGCCTGGTACAAGGACCAATGGCGCAAGAAGGTTGAGCGCATCGGCAACCTGAACTACCCGGACGAAGCCCGACGCCAGCAGATCTACGGCAACCTGCGACTGCTGGTCTCGATCAACCGCGACGGCAGTCTGTACGAGGTCCTGGTGCTCGAGTCCTCCGGCCAGCCGTTGCTGGACCAGGCAGCCCAGCGCATTGTGCGCCTGGCGGCGCCCTTCGCGCCGTTTACCGGCGACCTGGCCGACATCGACCGTCTGGAAATCATCCGCACCTGGCGCTTTGCCAAGGGCGACCGGCTGTCCAGCAACTGATCACGCCCGCAACACATCCCCAGCTTGTCAGTTCGTCCCTCCAACGCCACACTAGCGAACATGAAAAACGTCAGCCCGACCTACCTCAAGCACCAATTCCTGATCGCCATGCCCCATATGGCCGACCCGAACTTTGCACAGACCTTGACCTATATCGTCGAGCACACGGCCAATGGCGCGATGGGCTTGGTGGTCAACCGCCCGCAAGACCTGAACCTGGCCGATATCCTCGAGCAATTGCGCCCGGACGTTGATCCGCCCGCCAGTTGCCAGGCCGTGCCGATCTATTTCGGCGGGCCGGTGCAGACTGACCGCGGTTTTGTGCTGCATCCGAGCGGGCCCACGTTCCAGGCGACGGTGGATCTGGACGGGCTGTCCCTGTCGACCTCCCAGGACGTGCTGTTTGCGATTGCCGACGGCGGCGGGCCGGCGCAAAGCCTGATTACCCTGGGTTATGCCGGGTGGGAAGCCGGTCAACTGGAAGCAGAGTTGGCCGATAACGCCTGGCTGACCTGTCCGTTTGATGCCGACATTCTGTTCAACACCCCCAGTGAATTGCGCCTGGGTGCGGCAGCGGCGCGGCTGGGCGTCAACCTCAGCCTGCTGACCAGCCAGGCGGGGCACGCCTGATGGCCTTGCGTCTGATCCTCGGCTTTGACTATGGCACCAAGCAGATCGGCGTCGCCGTGGGCCAGGTGATCACCGGCCAGGCCCGCGAGCTGTGTACCTTGAAGGCGCAGAACGGCGTGCCGGACTGGAATCAGGTCGAAGCGCTGATCAAGGAATGGCAACCCGACGCCGTGGTCGTCGGCCTGCCCTTGAACATGGATGGCAGCCCCAGCGAGATGTGCCTGCGCGCCGAAAAGTTCGCCCGCCGCCTCAACGGTCGTTACAACCTGCCCTTCTATACCCACGATGAACGCCTGACCACGTTCGAGGCCAAGGGCGAACGCCTGACCCGTGGCGGGCAGAAAGGCAGCTACCGCGACAACCCGGTGGATGCGATTGCCGCGGCCTTGCTGTTGCAGGGTTGGCTGGACGAAAACACCGCTTTATTTGAATCCTGACTGACGCGGCTTGCCGCGTCTTCTTACGTTTGAGCCCGGACTTTGTCAGCCCACGCTGGCCAAGGCCTTGAAGGAGCCACCATGAGCCTGCCGAATCCCGCCGAACTGATCAGTCAGATGGCGACGCGCCTTACCGCCCATCTGCACCATCGCGCCATCCGCGAGCCGCGCTTTATCGGCATTCGCACCGGCGGCGTCTGGGTGGCCCAGGCGTTACTCGAAGAACTGCGCAGCGATTCGCCCCTGGGCACCCTGGACGTGTCTTTCTACCGCGACGATTTCAGCCAGAACGGTCTGCACCCACAAGTGCGCCCCTCGGCCCTGCCCTTCGAGATCGAAGGCCAGCACCTGGTGCTGATCGACGACGTATTGATGAGCGGCCGCACTATCCGCGCCGCAATGAACGAGTTGTTCGACTACGGCCGTCCGGCCAGCATCACCCTCGTGTGCCTGCTGGACCTGGACGCCGGCGAGTTGCCAATCAGTCCGGACGTGGTGGGCGCGACACTGTCGCTGGACGCCAACCAGCGGGTAAAATTGTCCGGTCCCACGCCGCTCGAACTCGAACTGCAAGACCTCGTCCTTTAAACCGCCTTGTAAAGAGTCCCCGCGATGACGCCTCTAGATGCCAAGCGCCCGCTGCAGCTCAATGCTCAGGGCCAGTTGCAACACTTCCTGTCTCTCGACGGTTTGCCCCGCGAACTGCTCACTGAAATCCTCGACACCGCTGACTCGTTCCTGGAAGTCGGCGGCCGGGCCGTGAAAAAAGTCCCGCTGCTGCGTGGCAAGACCATCTGTAATGTGTTCTTCGAGAACTCCACGCGCACCCGCACCACCTTCGAACTGGCGGCCCAACGCCTGTCGGCGGATGTGATCACGCTGAACGTCTCCACCTCATCGGCGAGCAAGGGCGAAACCCTGCTCGACACCCTGCGTAACCTGGAGGCCATGGCGGCCGACATGTTCGTGGTGCGCCACGGCGATTCCGGCGCAGCGCATTTCATCGCCGAGCACGTATGCCCGCAGGTGGCGATCATCAATGGCGGCGACGGCCGTCATGCCCACCCGACCCAGGGCATGCTCGACATGCTGACCATTCGTCGGCACAAGGGCGGGTTTGAAAACCTCTCGGTGGCGATCGTCGGCGACATCCTGCACTCGCGGGTCGCGCGCTCGAACATGCTGGCCCTGAAAACCCTTGGCTGCCCGGACATCCGGGTGATCGCGCCGAAGACCTTGCTGCCGATCGGCATCGAGCAATATGGTGTGAAGGTCTACACCGACATGGCTGAAGGCCTGAAGGACGTCGACGTGGTGATCATGCTGCGCCTGCAGCGCGAGCGCATGTCCGGCGGCCTGTTGCCCAGTGAAGGCGAGTTCTACCGCCTGTTCGGCCTGACCACCGCGCGCCTGGCCGGTGCCAAGCCGGACGCCATTGTGATGCACCCCGGCCCGATCAACCGCGGCGTGGAGATTGAGTCGGCGGTGGCCGACGGGCCGCACTCGGTGATTCTCAATCAGGTCACCTACGGCATTGCGGTACGCATGGCAGTGTTGTCCATGGCCATGAGCGGGCAAACCGCCCAACGTCAATTCGAGCAGGAGAACGCCCAGTGAAGCTCAGCATTCTCGGCGCCCGAGTCATCGATCCGGCCAGCGGCCTGGATCAAATCAGCGATCTGCACCTGGAAGCCGGCAAGATCATTGCCATCGGCGCCGCTCCCAACGGCTTCAGCGCGCTCGAAACCATCGACGCCAATGGCCTGGTCGCCGCCCCAGGGCTGGTGGACCTGAACGTCGCCCTGCGCGAACCGGGTTACAGCCGCAAAGGCAGCATCGCCAGTGAAACCCGCGCCGCCGCGGCGGGTGGCGTCACCAGCCTGTGCTGCCCACCACAGACCAAGCCGGTGCTGGACACCTCGGCCGTGACCGAGCTGATCCTCGACCGTGCCCGTGAAGCCGGCAACTGCAAGGTGTTCCCGATCGGCGCCCTTAGCAAAGGCCTGGACGGCGAGCAACTGGCCGAGCTGATTGCCCTGCGCGACGCCGGTTGCGTGGCCTTCGGCAACGGCCTGGAGAGTTTCCGCAGCACGCGCACCCTGTGCCGCGCCCTGGAGTACGCCGCGACGTTCGACCTGACGGTGATTTTTCACTCCCAGGACCACGACCTGGCCGAAGGCGGCCTGGCCCACGACGGCGCCACCGCCGCCTTCCTGGGTCTGCCGGGCATCCCGGAGACTGCTGAAACCGTGGCCTTGGCCCGTGATCTGCTGCTGGTGGAGCAAAGCGGCGTACGCGCGCACTTCAGCCAGTTGACCAGCGCCCGGGGCGTGGCCCTGATCGCGCAAGCCCAGGCGCGTGGCTTGCCGGTGACGGCGGATGTGGCGTTGTATCAACTGATCCTGACGGACGAAGCCCTGATCGACTTCTCCAGCCTGTATCACGTGCAACCGCCCTTGCGCACCCGCGCCGACCGCGAGGGTTTGCGGGCTGCGGTGAAATCCGGCGTGGTGTCGGCGATTTCCAGCCATCACCAACCTCATGAACGGGACGCCAAGCTGGCACCGTTTGGTGCCACTGAGCCTGGTATCAGCAGCGTCGAGTTGTTGTTGCCGTTGGCGATGACACTGGTCGAGGACGGATTGCTGGACCTGCCAACGCTGCTGGCACGCCTGAGTTCAGGCCCGGCCCAGGCCTTGCGTCTGCCCGCCGGCAAACTGGCGGTGGGTTCGGCGGCGGATCTGGTGCTGTTCGATCCGGCCAGTTCAGTGGTAGCCGGGGAAGCCTGGTTGTCCAAAGGCGAAAACTGCCCATTCATGGGTCACAGCTTGCCAGCGAAGGTGCGGTACACCCTGGTGGACGGGCGCATCACCTTCCAGGCCTGATCGCTTGCCCGCCTGATGTGGGCGGGCCGGGTTGTTCGCGGTGGCTTCACCCTTACAACCCCCTCACCCTAAAGGCATCTACACACCTTTGCCACAACGCTTAAATCCAGGCAGATAGGGCTGTTGTGGCGAGCGGGCTTGCCCCGCGTAGGGCTGCGAAGCAGCCCCAGTAAGCCAAATGCGGTGTATCAGATACTCCGTAGCCGCTGGTTTTGGGGCTGCTTCGCAGCCCTACGCGGGACAAGCCCGCTCGCCACAGGGACATTCGTCAGCTTCTGAAAGTTGTGTAGATACCTATGCCCTCCGGGAGAGGGCTAGGGTGGCTTTTGACCCGCTTATCGCCCACCAATCCGTTCAGCATTGCGGATGGAAATCTGCGTGTTCAACGTCCAGAAGTCATACAGCACCCCAATCAGGAACAAACCGCCGGTCAGCAGATACAAAATGCCAGTGAGCCATTTGCCCTGATACATCCGGTGCAAGCCAAACACCCCCAGGAACGTCAACAGAATCCACGCCACGTTGTATTCAATGGGCCCCGCGGTAAAACGCAAATCCGCTTCCCGGTCCATGGCCGGAATCAGAAACAGGTCGATCAGCCAACCGATGCCCAGCAGGCCGAAAGTGAAAAACCAGATCGTGCCGGTCACCGGCTTACCGTAATAAAAGCGATGAGCCCCCGTGAAGCCAAAAATCCACAACAGGTAACCGATCACCTTGCTATGGGTGTCCTGCTGCGAAACATCCTGTCGATAGGTGTTCATGAATGACCTCTTTTGCCTCGATAGATAAATATTTCTGGTTTATTTGTGACTTTTTTTCAAGCACCCGACGTACGGCAAATCCTACCGTCGCTACCCTCAAAGCCTTATGCCACTTGAGTCGTGTAGGACAATTGCGACAGTTAGTCGCGGATTTCATGAAATTGACCCCAAGGTTCAGTCGACAAACGGCCTGAGAAAGACACAGAAAGCTGTTATAAAGTTGCGCGCAAACCAATACGAGCCTGCCTGATGCGACCATTTTTAAAGACATGGCTAACCATTTGCCTATTAGTGCCACTGGCCGCCCACGCCACCAATCGTGAGCAACGACTTCCGAACGTTAACGGTTTTACCCCTAAACTTCACGTCACCACCCGCCCAGCCAAAGCCGTCAAGCTCACCGTCAAGCGCCCGGCTCAACTGAACAAGGCCCATGGCAAAGCAGTCCCAGGCCTTTTCGCGAACAACAACCAGCCGAGCAGCAAAGTCTTGAGCCGTGCCGTCAACGTGCTCGGTACTCCTTATCGTTGGGGCGGCAGCAGCCCAAGTAAAGGGTTCGATTGCAGCGGCCTGGTGAAATATGCGTTTAACGACGTCGCCTCGGTGGATTTGCCCCGCACCTCCAACGCCATGGCCAGCGGCCACGGGCAGAAAGTCAATCGCAAGGACCTGAAACCCGGTGACCTGCTGTTCTTCAAGCTCAAAAGCCGCAGGGTCAACCATGTTGCCATTTATCTGGGCAACGACCGTTTCATCCACGCGCCGCGCCGTGGCAAGACGGTCAGCATCGATACGCTGAAAAAGCCGTTCTGGAGCAAGAACTACGTGATTGCCAAACGCGTCTTGCCTAAGGAACAGAACAATCTGCGGATTGTGCAACGCTGACAGAGCAAGCGTCCGCCCACATTTGGACTGCATTCAAAGGTGGGCACTCGCCTCACATCTCCCCAGGCGCACGCGCCCTCTCCCGGGCATCCTCTCGACTGATCAGGCCTTGGTTGACCAACGCCTTCAGGCTCATGTCCAACGTCTTCATCCCGAACGCCCCACCGGTCTGAATCGCCGAGTACATCTGCGCCACCTTGTCCTCGCGGATCAGGTTACGGATCGCCGGCGTGCCGAGCATGATTTCATGCGCCGCCACCCGCCCGCCGCCGACCTTTTTGATCAAGACTTGAGACACCACCGCCTGCAACGACTCCGACAGCATTGAGCGGACCATCGCCTTTTCACTGGCGGGAAACACGTCCACCACCCGATCCACGGTTTTCGCCGCCGTCAGGGTGTGCAAGGTGCCAAACACCAGATGCCCGGTTTCCGCTGCCGTCAGGGCCAGGCGAATGGTGTCCAGGTCACGCATTTCCCCCACCAGAATCACATCCGGGTCTTCTCGCAGTGCGGAACGCAAGGCTGCGCAGACGCTGTGGGTATCGCGATAGATCTGCCGCTGGCTGACCAAGGCCTTTTTGGAGGGATGGACGAATTCGATCGGGTCTTCAAGGGTGAGGATGTGCCGGGGACGATGGCTGTTGAGGTAATCGATCATCGCCGCCAGGGTCGTGGATTTGCCCGACCCCGTGGAGCCGGTCACCAGTACCAGGCCTTGGGGCAGATCGGCGATACGCCGGAACACCTCGCCCAGCTGCAGTTCGTCGAGGCTCAGTACCCGTGACGGAATCGCCCGGAACACCGCGCCCATCCCCCGGTGCTGCTGAAAGACATTCACTCGAAAACGCGCCACATCAGGCAACTCGAACGAAAAATCCGTTTCAAGAGATGTTTCGAAATCCTTTTGTTGATGTTTATTGAGTAGCGGGCTGAGCATGTCCGCCACTTGCGTAGCGCTCAGTGCCGGCCAATCGAGAGATCGAATGTCGCCGTCGATCCGCACCCGCGGCGCCAGACCGGCTGACACATGCAGGTCTGAGGCGCCATGGCTGACGCTTTCGGCCAGCAATTGAGTGATATCCATAGGGCTTTCCATTTCCAGTAGAATGCCGCGGACTCCATATCCGCGGGCGCAACTTGAATGTCGACCATAGCAGACAATATTGGCCTGGTTAATGACCGGATCCGTACCGCGGCCCAGGCCGTGCAGCGGGATGAAACCAGCGTGCATGTGCTGGCCGTGAGCAAGACCAAACCCGCGCAAGCCGTGCGCGAAGCGCATGCCGCCGGAATGCGCGACTTTGGCGAGAACTATCTGCAGGAAGCCCTCGGCAAACAGGCCGAATTAACTGACCTGCCCTTGAGTTGGCACTTCATCGGCCCCATTCAATCGAACAAGACGCGTGCTATCGCCGAAAATTTCGCTTGGGTGCACTCCGTGGACCGTTTGAAAATCGCACAACGCCTCTCCGAACAACGCCCGGCTGACCTGGCGCCGTTGAATATCTGCATTCAGGTCAACGTCAGTGGCGAGGCCAGCAAATCCGGCTGTACACCCGCCGATCTGCCGGCATTGGCCGAAGCGATCAACCGGCTGCCGCGCCTGAAACTGCGTGGCTTGATGGCAATTCCCGAGCCGACCGACGACCGCGCCGAGCAAGACGCCGCGTTCGCCAAGGTTCGCGACTTGCAGGCGGGCTTGAATCTCCAGCTCGACACACTATCCATGGGCATGAGTCATGACCTTGAGTCAGCCATTGCCCAAGGCGCTACCTGGGTGCGGATCGGTACCGCGCTGTTTGGCGCCCGCGACTACGGCCAGCCATGAAATGGCTGACTTCCATCTGAGTAAGGACCTGTCATGAGCAACACGCGTATTGCCTTTATCGGCGCCGGGAACATGGCGACCAGCCTGATCGGCGGGCTGCGGGCCAAGGGTCTGGACGCTGCGCAGATTTGCGCCAGCGATCCGGGTGCCGAGAGCCGCACCCGTGTGAGCACTGAACACGGTATCGAGACCTTTGCCGACAACGCCGAGGCCATCCAGGACGCCAACGTGATTGTGCTGGCGGTCAAGCCACAAGCCATGAAAGCCGTGTGTGAAACCCTGCGCCCGAGCCTCAAGCCCGATCAACTGCTGGTTTCCATCGCGGCCGGCATCAACTGCGCCAGTTTGAAGAACTGGCTGGGCGCCCAGCCAATCGTGCGGTGCATGCCGAATACGCCATCGCTGGTGCGCCAAGGGGTAAGCGGCCTGTACGCCACGGCTGAGGTCAGCGCCGAACAGCGTGACCAGGCCCAGGAGCTGTTGTCCGCCGTGGGCATCGCTGTGTGGCTGGAAGAGGAGCAACAACTGGACGCGGTGACCGCCGTTTCCGGCAGCGGCCCGGCCTATTTCTTCCTGCTGATCGAAGCCATGACCGCCGCCGGCGTGAAGCTTGGCCTACCCCAGGCTGTCGCCGCGCAGTTGGCCGCGCAAACCGCGCTGGGCGCCGCGCACATGGCCGTGTCCAGCGATGTGGATGCCGCCGAGCTGCGCCGCCGCGTGACCTCCCCCGGCGGCACCACGCAGGCCGCCATCGAATCATTCCAGGCCGGGGGCTTTGAAGCCCTGGTGGAAAAAGCACTGGGTGCCGCCGCGCACCGCTCGGCCGAACTGGCCGAACAACTGGGTCAATAAGGAGCCAACATGATTGGTTTGAACACCGCAGCCGTCTACGTGCTGCAAACCCTCGGCAGCCTCTACCTGCTGATCGTGCTGTTGCGCTTTGTCCTGCAATTGGTACGCGCCAACTTCTACAACCCGCTCTGCCAATTCGCCGTGAAGGCCACTCAGCCGCTGCTCAAGCCATTGCGCCGGGTAATCCCGAGCGTGTTCGGCCTGGACATGTCGTCGCTGGTGCTGGCGATCCTGGTGCAACTGGCGCTGATGGCCCTGACCTTGTTGCTGACGTACGGCTTTATCGGCAATTTCCTGCAATTGCTGGTCTGGGCCATCATCGGCGTGACCGCGCTGTTCCTGAAGATTTTCTTCTTCGCCCTGATCATCAGCGTGATCCTGTCGTGGGTCGCACCGGGTAGCCATAACCCTGGGGCGGAACTGGTCAACCAGATCTGCGAGCCGGTGCTGGCGCCGTTCCGCAAGATCCTGCCGAACCTGGGCGGGCTGGATATCTCGCCAATCCTCGCGTTCATGGTGCTCAAGCTCCTGGATATGCTGGTAATCAACAACCTGGCGGCGATGACCATGATGCCGGACATCCTGCGCCTGCTGATCTAAACCCAACACCGACCCAAAATGTGGGAGCGGGCTTGCTCGCGATAGCGATGGATCAGTCGACATCTCAATCGACTGATCCATCGCTATCGCGAGCCAGTCGAATCGTCGCACCGCCGCTCCCACATTTTGTAACTGCGTATTGAGTTGAATCCATGCCGGCCTTCGCTTGCCGCTTGCCCCCCCGGTCTTTAGACTTACGCCTCATTTAAATGAGAGCAGGGTCGATGCCAGCTGCCTTTCCCCCCGATTCTGTTGGACTGGTCGTGCCGCACGTGGCGCACTTCAGTGAACCGCTGGCCTTGGCCTGCGGCCGTTCGCTGCCAGCCTATGACCTGATTTACGAAACCTACGGTGAGCTGAACGCCACGGCGAGCAATGCCGTGCTGATTTGCCACGCCCTGTCCGGCCATCATCACGCCGCCGGCTACCACAATGTCGACGAGCGCAAACCCGGCTGGTGGGACAGTTGCATCGGCCCCGGCAAACCCATCGACACCAACACGTTCTTTGTGGTCAGCCTGAACAACCTTGGCGGTTGCAACGGTTCCACCGGCCCCAGCAGCCTCAACCCGGAAACCGGCAAGCCTTTTGGCGCCGATTTCCCGGTGCTGACCGTGGAAGACTGGGTCCACAGCCAGGCGCGTCTTGCCGACAAGCTGGGCGTCAGCCAATGGGCCGCAGTGATCGGCGGCAGCCTGGGCGGCATGCAGGCGCTGCAATGGACCATCACCTACCCGGACCGCGTGCGCCATTGCCTGGCCATTGCCTCGGCCCCCAAGTTGTCGGCGCAGAACATCGCGTTCAACGAAGTGGCGCGCCAGGCGATCCTCACCGATCCCGAGTTCCACGGCGGCTCGTTCCAGGAACAGGGCGTGATCCCCAAGCGCGGGCTGATGCTGGCGCGCATGGTCGGGCACATCACCTACCTGTCGGACGACTCCATGGGCGAGAAATTCGGCCGTGGACTCAAGAGCGAGAAGCTCAACTACGACTTCCACAGCGTCGAATTCCAGGTCGAAAGCTACCTGCGTTATCAGGGCGAAGAGTTTTCCGGGCGCTTCGACGCCAATACCTATTTGCTGATGACCAAGGCCCTGGACTACTTCGACCCGGCGGCGAGTTTCGACAATGACCTGGCGAAAACCTTCGCAGGCGCCACCGCCAAGTTCTGCGTGATGTCGTTCACCACTGACTGGCGCTTCTCCCCGGCCCGCTCCCGGGAACTGGTGGATGCGCTGATGGCGGCGAAGAAAGACGTTTGCTACCTGGAGATCGATGCTCCGCAAGGCCACGACGCCTTCCTGATTCCGATCCCGCGCTATTTGCAGGCCTTCAGTAACTACATGAACCGCATAACTTTGTGAGAACGCCATGAGAGCCGACCTGGAAATCATCCAAGACTGGATCCCTGCTGGCAGCCGCGTGCTCGACCTGGGGTGCGGCGATGGCGAACTGCTGAGCTGGTTGCGCGACAACAAGCAAGTCACCGGTTATGGCCTGGAAAACGATGCGGACAACATTGCCCAGTGCGTGGCCAAGGGCATCAACGTGATCGAGCAGGACCTGGACAAGGGCCTGGGCAACTTCGCCAGTAACAGCTTCGATATCGTGGTGATGACCCAGGCCCTGCAGGCTGTGCACTATCCCGACCGGATCCTCGACGAAATGTTGCGGGTCGGCCGCCAGTGCATCATCACCTTCCCCAACTTCGGCCATTGGCGCTGCCGCTGGTACCTGGCTACCAAGGGCCGGATGCCGGTCTCGGATTTCCTGCCGTACACGTGGTACAACACGCCGAACATTCACTTCTGCACCTTCGAAGACTTCGAAGCGCTGTGCGGTGAACGTAAAGCCAAAGTGCTCGACCGCCTGGCCGTCGATCAACAGCACCGCCACGGCTGGGCGAGTAAGCTATGGCCTAATCTGTTGGGCGAAATCGGTATCTACCGGGTCAGCAGCCCGGGCCTGACCGACCACCAGATTGCCGTCTAATCATTTTCAAGAGGGACGATCATGAGTCGCCTGGCTGTTTTTCTACTTACCGCGTGCCTGGGCGCCAACGCCATGGCCGCCGATGTCATCGACAGCAATCGCCAGAAGGCGTTTGGTGATATCACCGTGCATTACAGCACCCTGAGCACCACCTACCTGCAGCCCGAAACCGCCCAGGCCATCGGCGTGGTGCGTAGCAAGAACAAGGGCCTGATCAATGTGTCGGTGATCAAGGGCGTCGAGCCGGTGGCGGCGCAAGTGACCGGCTCCATCAAGGACCTGACCGGCAAGAGTGAAATGCTGACGTTCAAGCAGATCAACGAAAAAGGCGCGACCTACTACATCGCGCCCTATTCAGTGCCGCAACAAGAAGTCCGAGTGTTCACCATCAACGTTGAAACCGGCGGCAAGGCCCATGGTTTCAGTTTCAGCCAAGAACTGTTTCCGACCGAAAAATGAACCTGACCCAACTCGTACTGGCCAGCCATAACGCCGGCAAACTCAAAGAACTCCAGGCCATGCTTGGGGCCTCGGTACAACTGCGCTCGATTGGCGAATTCAGTCAGGTCGAGCCGGAAGAAACCGGCTTGTCGTTTGTCGAGAACGCGATCCTCAAGGCACGCAATGCGGCGCGCATTTCCGGCTTGCCGGCCTTGGCCGACGATTCGGGCCTGGCCGTGGATTTCCTCGGCGGTGCGCCGGGCATCTATTCGGCGCGTTATGCCGACGGCAAAGGTGACGCGGCGAACAACGCCAAGCTGCTGGACGCCCTCAAGGACGTGCCGGACGCCGAGCGCGGTGCGCAATTCGTCTGCGTGCTGGCCCTGGTGCGTCACGCTGATGACCCATTGCCGATCCTTTGCGAAGGCTTGTGGCACGGGCGCATCCTGCATGCGGCCAGCGGTGAACAGGGTTTCGGCTACGACCCGCTGTTCTGGGTGCCAGAGCGCAATGTCTCCAGCGCCGAGCTGAGCCCGGCCGACAAAAACCAGATCAGCCACCGCGCCCGCGCCATGGTTTTGCTGCGCCAGCGCCTGGGCCTGAAATGACCCACGACACCCCGGCGCTGCCGCTGATCCACGGCGGCGCGCAGACACCTCGGGCGGCCCTGCCTCACCTGCCGCCCCTGGCGCTGTATATCCACATCCCGTGGTGCGTGCGCAAATGCCCGTATTGCGACTTCAACTCCCACAGCGCCAGCCCGGTGCTGCCGGAGGAAGACTATGTCGATGCGTTGCTGGCCGACCTCGATCAGGACCTGCACGCGGTCTACGGCCGCGAGTTGAGCTCGATCTTCTTCGGCGGCGGCACCCCGAGCCTGTTCAGTGCGGCAGCATTGGGTCGGCTATTGGAGGGCGTGGAGCAGCGTATCCGCTTCGCCCGCGACATCGAGATCACCCTGGAAGCCAACCCCGGCACCTTCGAACAAGAGAAGTTCGTCGCCTACCGCGCGCTGGGGATCAATCGTCTGTCCATCGGCATCCAGAGTTTCCAGCAAGAAAAGCTCAAGGCGTTGGGCCGTATCCACAACGGCGACGAAGCGGTGCGCGCGGCGGGCATGGCGCGTCAGGCCGGGTTCGACAATTTCAACCTGGACCTGATGCATGGCTTGCCCGACCAGTCCCTGGAGGATGCCCTCGACGATCTGCGCCAGGCTATCGCCCTCAAGCCGACCCATTTGTCGTGGTACCAACTGACTCTGGAACCCAATACCGTGTTCTGGAACCAGCCGCCTGAGCTTCCGGAAGACGACACCTTGTGGGATATCCAGGAAGCCGGCCAGGCGCTGCTCGCCGAACACGGTTACGCCCAGTACGAAGTCTCGGCCTACGCCCAACCCGGCCGGGCAGCACGGCACAACCTGAATTACTGGAGCTTCGGCGACTTTATCGGTATCGGTGCCGGTGCCCACGGCAAGCTGAGCCATCCGGACGGACGCATTGTGCGCACCTGGAAAACCCGCGCGCCGAAGGACTACCTCAACCCGGCAAAAGACTTCCAGGCTGGGGCGAAAGCACTGACTAACGAAGAGCTGCCTTTCGAGTTCCTGATGAACGCCCTGCGCCTCACCGACGGCGTCGAGGCCAAACTCTATGCCGAACGTACCGGTCTGCAGCTGGCCAGCCTGGATGACGCTCGCCGAGCGGCAGAACAAAGTGGCTTAATGCAGGTCGAACCGTCACGCTTGGCGGCCACCGACCGTGGACAACTCTTTCTCAATGACCTGCTGCAGAAGTTTTTGAGCTGACCGCTCTAAGGAAATCGAATGGATCTGGTACTCGACCTGCTCGCCACCGTATCCCGCTGGAGCCGCAGTAATCTGTCGGAAATCTCCCTGGCTCTTGTCGGCTGTCTGCTGGTGCTGTTCGGCGCTGACATCAAGGGCTGGGTCGAAGCGCGCCTGGGCAACATCGCCGGCGCCTTGCGCGTCCCATTGATGGCCCTGCTGTGCATGATCGGCAGCGGCGCCGCGCTGATCTACGCCACACCCTGGATTGTTCGCGGCTTGAGCCAATTCAATAACTACAGCCTGGCGCCGGTATTGCTGGTGGTGCTGGTGTTGATCGGCGTCGTGGCCGACCGTCGCTGATCACCCCCGCCACAAAACAACTGTAGGAGCGAGCTTGCTCGCGAAGAACCACAACGACAACGCAGCGTTATCAGAAAGTCCGCGTCGGCCGTGCGTTTTTCGCGAGCAAGCTCGCGCCTACAGTTGATCACATCCGTTGAGTGCGTTCCGAGCGCGCGTTTCGAGTGGGGTAGCGGCTTACGCCAGCTTCTCGAACTTCAAATCCCAGACGCCATGCCCCAGTCGCTCGCCGCGACGCTCGAACTTGGTGATCGGGCGTTCGGCCGGGCGTGGCACGCATTTGCCGTCTTCGGCCAGGTTGCGATAGCCGGGAGCGACGTTCATCACTTCCAGCATATATTCCGCGTAGGGTTCCCAGTCGGTGGCCATGTGCAGGACGCCGCCGACCTTGAGCTTGCTGCGCACCAGCTCCGCGAACGAAGCCTGGACGATGCGACGCTTGTGGTGACGAGCTTTGTGCCATGGGTCAGGAAAGAACAGCATCAGGCGGTCGAGGCTGTTGTCGGCGATGCAGCGGTTGAGCACTTCAATGGCATCGCAATCGTAGACCCGCAGGTTTTTCAGGCCCTGGGTCAACACACCGTTGAGCAGCGCACCGACGCCCGGGCGATGCACTTCCACACCGATAAAGTCCTGCTCCGGCGCGGCGGCAGCCATTTCCAGCAGGGAATGGCCCATGCCGAAGCCGATTTCCAGCGAGCGTGGAGCCGAACGACCAAACACCTGGTCGAAATCCACCGGCGTGTCGGCCAGCGGCAGCACGAACAGCGGTGCGCCCTGCTCCAGGCCTTTCTGCTGGCCTTCGGTCATGCGTCCGGCGCGCATCACGAAGCTCTTGATCCGGCGGTGCTTGGACGCGTCGCCTTCTTCCACGGTGCTCGGTGTTTCGTTTGATTCAGTCATCAATGGCTCTTACTTGATCAGACCATCCAGCGGCGAGGAGGCGCTGGCGTAAAGTTTTTTCGGCATGCGCCCGGCAAGGTAGGCCAGGCGCCCGGCGACAATCGCGTGTTTCATGGCTTCGGCCATCATGATCGGCTGTTGCGCGTTGGCGATCGCCGAATTCATCAGTACCGCTTCGCAACCCAGTTCCATGGCGATGGTGGCATCGGAAGCAGTCCCGACACCGGCGTCCACCAGTACCGGAATCTTCGCTTCTTCGAGAATGATCTGCAGGTTGTAGGGGTTGCAGATCCCCAGGCCTGTACCGATCAAACCGGCCAGCGGCATCACGGCAATGCAGCCGATCTCGGCCAATTGACGGGCGATGATCGGGTCATCGCTGGTATAAACCATCACGTCGAAACCTTCCTTGACCAGCGTTTCTGCGGCCTTGAGGGTTTCGATCACGTTGGGAAAGAGGGTTTTCTGGTCGGCCAGGACTTCCAGTTTGACCAGGTTGTGGCCGTCGAGCAGTTCGCGCGCCAGGCGGCAGGTGCGTACGGCTTCAATGGCGTCGTAGCAACCGGCGGTGTTCGGCAAGATGGTGTAGCGGTCTGGCGGCAGGATATCCAGCAGGTTCGGTTCGCCCGGGTTCTGGCCGATATTGGTACGACGCACGGCCACCGTCACGATCTCGGCGCCAGAGGCTTCGATGGCCAGGCGGGTTTCTTCCATGTCGCGGTACTTGCCGGTGCCTACCAGCAAACGCGACTGGTAGGTACGACCGGCCAGGACGAAGGGCTTGTCGCTACGAACGATGCTCATGGGAAATCCTCTGTTGGGATGAGGTTCTGCAGTATTCGGGGCCACATAAGAGCGTGGCGCGGGCGCCGGAAGAACGACTAGCCGCCGCCGATGGCGTGGACCACCTCGACCTGATCGCCCTCGGCGAGGGCGGTGTCGGCATGCTGGCTACGCGCAACGATATCCTGATTCAGTTCCACTGCAACGCGACGTCCGGTCAGCTCCAGACGGGTCAACAGGGCCGCAACGGTTTCACCGTCGGGCAGTTCAAAGGATTCGCCGTTCAACTGAATGCGCATGCAACGGGCCGCCATCGTTTTTAGGGGCCAGTATTCTAGCCCGATTGGGACCTAAAGGTCAGCTACAAGCGTCAAGCGGTCAGTGGCAAGCGCCACGCGGCCAGCCCCAGAAATAACCACCCAAGCAGGAAGGCCATGCCACCAAACGGGGTGATTATCCCGAGTTTGGTAATGCCGGTCATCGTCAGCACATAGAGGCTGCCGGAGAACAGCAGGATACCCACGGCAAACGCAGCGCCCGCCCACATCACCAGACGCCCGGGAAGATGCGCGGCCAGTAACGCCACGCCAAACAGCGCCAGCGCATGCACCAGTTGATAGGTGACGCCGGTATGAAAAATCGCCAGGTAGTCGGCGCCCAGACGGTTTTTCAGGCCGTGGGCGGCGAAGGCGCCAAGGGCGACACCCGTGAAACCGAAAAAGGCAGCCAGCATCAGAAAGCCACGCAGCATGAGGAACTCCAGTCAGACTCATCGGGCAGGGTCTGTATAATGGCCCGCTCAACGGGTTCGGCCAAGCCATCTCTATGCTGCGTTTTCTCTTCAGTCGTGTTCTCAAAGCCGTGAAATGGTTCGTCATCGCCAGCATCTTGCTGGTGCTGCTGTTTCGCGTGGTGCCGCCCCCGGGGACTGCGCTGATGGTCGAGCGCAAGATCGAATCCTGGGTCGATGGCGAGCCCATTGACCTGCAACGTAGTTGGGTGCCGTGGAATGAAATTTCCGACAACCTGAAATTGGCGGTCATGGCGGGCGAAGACCAACGTTTCCCGCAACATTGGGGCTTTGATTTCGGCGCGATCCAGGCCGCCTTACTGCATAACGAGCGTGGCGGATCACTGCGTGGCGCCAGTACGCTGAGCCAGCAAGTGTCGAAGAATCTATTCCTGTGGTCGGGCCGCAGCTGGTTGCGAAAAGGCCTGGAAGCGTGGTTTACCGGGCTGATCGAAGTGCTTTGGCCCAAGCAGCGAATTCTTGAGGTGTACCTCAATAGCGTCGAATGGGACGACGGCGTGTTTGGTGCGCAAGCGGCCGCACGGCATCACTTTGGTGTAGGCGCCAAGGCCCTGAGTCTTCGGCAGGCCAGTTACCTGGCGGCGGTGTTGCCTAATCCGCGGGTATGGAGCGCCAGTCATCCGACGGCGTATGTAGCACGGCGGGCGGCGTGGATTCGCCAGCAGATGAGTCAGTTGGGTGGGACAGGTTATTTGGCGGAGTTGAACAACTCCCGAAAAGCCCCTTGGGCTGACTGACACGCCCCAAAACAACTGTGGGAGCGGGCTTGCTCGCGATAGCGTTAGATCAGTCACTATTTGCGGCGTCTGATCTAACGCTATCGCGAGCAAGCCCGCTCCCACACTACATCGTGTGATCGCGTTGCTGGTTAGGCGGCGATCGACAGCTTGAGCTTATTCATCGCGCTTTTCTCAAGCTGGCGAATACGCTCGGCCGACACGTTGTACTTCTGCGCCAGGTCGTGCAGCGTGGCTTTTTCTTCCGCCAGCCAACGCTGGTAGAGGATGTCACGGCTGCGGTCGTCCAGCACTTCCAGCGCTTCGTGCAGATTGTGATTGGAGTTGTCGCTCCAGTCGGCATCTTCCAGTTGGCGCGCCGGGTCATACCGGTGGTCTTCCAGGTAATTGGCCGGCGATTGGAAAGCACTGTCGTCGTCCGCTTCCGCGGCCGGATCGAACGCCATGTCATGGCCGGTCAGGCGGCTTTCCATCTCGCGCACTTCACGTGGCTCTACACCGAGGCTCTCCGCCACACGGTGGACTTCCTCGTTGTTCAGCCACGCCAGACGTTTCTTCTGGCTGCGCAGGTTGAAGAACAGCTTGCGCTGGGCCTTGGTCGTCGCGACTTTCACAATGCGCCAATTGCGCAGGATGAACTCGTGAATTTCCGCCTTGATCCAATGCACGGCGAACGAAACCAGGCGCACGCCCATTTCCGGGTTGAAGCGCTTTACAGCCTTCATCAGGCCGACGTTGCCTTCCTGGATCAGGTCAGCCTGAGCCAGACCGTAGCCGGAATAGCTACGGGCGATATGTACGACAAAACGCAGGTGGGCGAGCACCATCTGCCGAGCCGCCCCCAAATCCTGCTCATAGTAGAGACTCTCGGCCAGTTCACGCTCCTGCTCGGGCGTCAGCAAGGGAATGCTGTTAACCGTATGCACATAGGCTTCCAGGTTTGCACCCGGGACCAGAGCATAAGCAGGTTGCAAAGAAGTGGTCATACGAATAAACCTCCGACTCACATAACTCGTGCAGTTCAGCACTGCGAAAATTGACCGGGGAACCGTAGGACAAGTTCCCTAAATTACGAATACGGCCAATACAAGCAAAACCACATTAATCTGACATTAACTACTTCGGCGCCAGCTCACGTAAATGCCGTGCCACCGCAATCCATGCACCGATATACCCCAACAGCACCGCGCCAAGCAAGAGCGACAGACCATCGGCTACCGGCACACCGGCCAAGGCAAAATCACTGCCATACAAACCCGCCAGGCCGACGACCGCGTCGTTCAGCCAATCCAGGCCAAACGCCAATACGCCCCAGGACAGAATCCCGGCTCCAAAGCCATATAACGCGCCCATATACAGAAAAGGACGACGCACATAGCTGTCCGTGCCGCCGACCAGTTTAATCACTTCTATCTCGGTGCGACGGTTTTCAATATGAAGACGAATGGTATTGCCTATCACCAAAAGTAATGCAGACACCAGCAGCACCGTCAGGCCGAAGACAAACCGGTCGCCCAGCTTGAGAATCGCCGCCAGGCGCTCGACCCAGACCAGGTCAAGTTGCGCCTGTTGCACCTTGGGCAATTCGGCGAGTTTTTGCCTTAAGGCTTCAAGCGCCTGCTTGTCGACCTCATTCGGCGTGACCAGCACCACGCCGGGCAGCGGGTTTTGCGGCAACTCTTTAAGCGCCTCGCCCAGGCCTGATTGCTGCTGGAACTCTTCCAGCGCCTGCTCACGGCTGATGTACTCGGCCTGCGCCACACCCGGCAGATTGCTGATCTGCTCGCGCAAGGCTTCGCCTTCGCTGGCACTGGCGTCCAGTTGCAGGTACAGGGAAATCTGCGCCGCACGCTGCCAGGAGCCGCCGAGGCGCTCGACATTATTCAGCAGCAGCGAAAGCCCCATCGGCAGGCTCAGTGCCACGGCCATCACCAGGCAGGTGAAAAAGCTGCCGATCGGTTGCTTGCCCAGGCGCCGCAGGCTGTCGAGCAGGCTGGCGCGATGACTTTCGATCCAGGCATGGAGCAAAGTGCTGAAGTCCGGACCTTCATCGTCGTCGCGTTTCTTTTTCTGCGGCTGCGGATCGGCCGGTTTCGGCGCCACGCGCTCGGAGACCTTGGGGCTGCGTGTCGCACTCATACGCCAGCCTCCCCGTCACCGATCAGGCGGCCACGTTGCAGGGTCAGCATGCGGTGGCGCATGCGCGCGATCAGCGCCAGGTCGTGACTGGCAATCAGCACGCTGGTGCCCAGACGGTTGATATCTTCGAAAACCCCCATGATTTCCGCCGCCAGGCGCGGATCGAGGTTACCGGTCGGTTCGTCCGCCAGCAGCAAGGCCGGGCGGTGGACAATCGCACGGGCAATCCCGACGCGCTGTTGCTGGCCGGTAGACAGGTCGCCCGGGTACAAGTCGGTCTTGTCCGACAGCGCCACGCGCTCCAGGGCCGAGTCCACGCGCTTGATGATTTCCGCCTTGGACAGACCAAGAATCTGCAACGGCAAGGCGATATTGTTGAACACCGTGCGATCGAACAACAGCTGGTGATTCTGGAACACTACGCCAATCTGGCGACGCAGGAACGGGATCTGCGCATTGCTGATGGTAGCCAGGTCCTGGCCCGCCAGCAGCAGCTTGCCGGTGGTCGGACGTTCCATCGCCAGCAACAAGCGCAATAAAGTACTTTTACCGGCGCCGGAGTGGCCGGTTACAAACAAGAACTCGCCACGCCGCACTCTGAAACTCAGCTCATGCAAGCCAACGTGCCCATTGGCGTAGCGTTTTCCCACCTGCTCGAAACGAATCATGAACGCTCCCGCTCGGCAAACAGTGCCTGGACAAAGGGTTCGGCTTCAAATGTGCGCAGATCATCGATGCCTTCACCGACACCGATATAACGAATCGGCAACCCGAATTGTTTGGCCAAGGCAAAAATCACCCCGCCCTTGGCCGTGCCATCGAGCTTAGTCAACGCCAGGCCGGTCAGTTGCACCGTTTGGTTGAATTGCTTGGCCTGGCTGATGGCGTTCTGACCTGTACCGGCGTCCAGCACCAGCAGGACCTCGTGCGGCGCATCGGCGTCCAGCTTGCCGATGACCCGGCGCACTTTCTTCAATTCTTCCATCAGGTTGTCTTTGGTGTGCAGGCGACCTGCGGTGTCGGCGATCAACACATCGATGTTACGAGCCTTGGCAGCCTGCACCGCATCGAAAATCACCGACGCCGAATCGGCGCCCGTGTGTTGGGCAATCACCGGGATCTTGTTGCGCTCGCCCCAGACCTGCAACTGCTCAACCGCTGCGGCCCGGAAAGTGTCGCCGGCGGCGAGCATGACTTTCTTGCCTTCCAACTGCAGCTTCTTGGCCAACTTGCCAATGGTCGTGGTCTTGCCGGCGCCATTCACGCCCACCACCAGAATCACGAAAGGCTTGTTCTGCGCATTGATGACCAGGGGCGCTTCCACCGGCTTGAGCATCGCAGCCAACTCGGCCTGCAGCGACGTGTAGAGCGCATCGGCGTCGGTCAACTGCTTGCGGGCAACCTTCTGGGTCAGGCTCTGGATGATCACCGCCGTGGCTTCGACGCCTACGTCAGCCGTCAGCAGACGGGTTTCGATGTCTTCCAGCAGCTCGTCATCAATGATTTTCTTGCCCAGGAACAGGCTGGCCATGCCTTCGCCAATGCTTGCGCTGGTTTTGCTCAAACCTTGCTTCAGGCGGGCGAAAAAGCCGGTCTTGCCGGTTTCAGTCGCGGCCGCGACCGGCTCGAGGTCCGCTGCCGGCTCGATAACAGCCGGCGCGGCGGCCACCACAGGAACAGGCTCGACGGCCAAGGGCGCAGGGGCTTCGACGGCCGGCGGCGACTCAAGCGCTACGGGTACGGGCTCGACAATGGCCGGAATCGGCGGCGCCACGTGTGCGGCCTGCACATCTTCAACCAACGCCACGGGCTCTTCGGCGACCGGCAATGGCGGCCAAGGCTGGTGTTCTGGCTCTGGAGCAGGATCGGCCTCAACCACCGGTTGCAACACCGGTTCAGCGATAGGCAGCACCACCGGCTCCGGCACCTCGACCACCGGCTCCGACGCGACGGTCGGTTGAGGAATCGATTCAGGTTGGATAGGTGGCTGTTCGACGACGGTTTCCTGCGGCTTTTTGCGCAGCCATCCGAACAGGCCTTTTTTCTCGCCAGCCGCAGCTGGGGTCTTCTTGTCGTCGTTGGAACCAAACATGGAGGACGGCTATCTCAAGGTAGCGACGCGCCCAGGTGGCGCCTCGGTAAATAATATTCGATGCGCAACAGACTGTTTTTTAGCCAGCTTGTTCATGCGCAACCTGGTGTGAGGCGTTAATCCAACCTCAACAAATCGATTCAAAGTAGGATTGAAGCGATAAAATCGGCGAAAAATGAAAGATATTCGGGGAAACCCAAGGCAAATCTCACAATTCCTGCAACTCGATTCGAATTGACCTGACAGCCGCAGTGGCCGCGGTTAATTCGGATCAGTATCCTAGCACCTCCTCGCCCGCCGACGCTAAGACCACGCGGGCAGCTCAACAGGTTTAAAAACGAATGAATGCTCTAGCCCGCCGCGCCGCTGGCCTGCTGCTCAGCACAGTTTGTCTGCCCCTTTCAGCCTTGGCCGCTGATCCACAACCCACCCACGAATTCACCCTGGACAACGGCCTCAAGGTCGTCGTGCGCGAAGACCATCGCGCGCCGGTGGTGGTGTCGCAGGTCTGGTACAAGGTCGGCTCCAGCTACGAAACACCCGGCCAGACCGGTTTGTCCCATGCCCTGGAACACATGATGTTCAAAGGCAGCTCCAAGACCGGCCCCGGCGAAGCTTCGTTGATCCTGCGTGACCTCGGCGCCGAAGAGAACGCCTTCACCAGTGATGACTACACGGCGTATTACCAGGTCCTGGCCCGCGACCGCCTTGGCGTTGCGCTGGAACTGGAAGCCGATCGCATGGCCACCCTGCGCCTGCCGGCCGACGAGTTCAGCCGTGAAATCGAGGTGATCAAGGAAGAGCGCCGCCTGCGCACCGACGATAACCCGATGTCCAAAGCCTTCGAGCGTTTCAAGGCCATGGCGTACCCGGCCAGCGGCTACCACACGCCGACCATTGGCTGGATGGCGGACCTGGAACGCATGAAGATCGAAGAACTGCGTCACTGGTACCAATCCTGGTACGCACCGAACAATGCCACGCTGGTGGTGGTCGGCGACGTGACGCCGGACGAGGTCAAGACCCTTGCCCAACGTTATTTCGGTCCGATCCCCAAGCGTGACGTGCCGCCAGCGAAAAAACCGCTGGAACTGGCCGAGCCGGGCGAGCGCCTGTTGACCCTGCATGTGCAAACCCAACTGCCGAGCGTGCTGCTGGGTTTCAACGTGCCAAGCCTGGCCACCACTGAAGACAAACGCTCGGTCAATGCCTTGCGCCTGATTTCGGCGCTGCTGGACGGTGGCTATAGCGCCCGCATCCCGACCCAGCTGGAGCGCGGTGAAGAACTGGTGTCCGGCGCCTCGACCGATTATGACGCCTACACCCGTGGCGACAGCCTGTTTACCCTCAGCGCCACGCCCAACCAGCAGAAGAACAAGACCGTCGCCCAGGCCGAAGCCGGGCTGTGGCGCCTGCTGGACGAACTCAAGGACAAGCCGCCGACGGCCGAGGAACTGGAACGCATCCGCGCCCAGGTAATCGCCGGCGTGGTCTACGAGCGCGACTCCATTACCAGTCAGGCCACGGCGATTGGCTCGCTGGAGACTGTCGGCCTGTCCTGGAAACTCATGGACACCGAACTCGCCGAGCTGCAGAGCGTGACCCCGGAGGATATCCAGAAAGCCGCGCGTACCTATTTCACCCGCGAACGTCTCAGCGTCGCCCATGTCCTGCCCGAGGAGACCGCTCATGAGTGATCGCACACGTAACCGCCTGGTGCTTCCCGGCCTGATCGTTGTCACGCTGGTCGCCGCAGTCGCGGTGTATATAGGCCGGCCGGACGCTTCCGTCGCCAGTCAGGCGCTGGATCAGGCCAAGTCCGCCAACACCCTGCAGTCCCTGGCGGAGTTGGACGGCAAGAACCCGACCAACCGCACGCTCAACGTACAAACCTGGAACACCGCCGAGGGCGCCAAGGTGCTGTTCGTCGAAGCCCACGAATTGCCGATGTTCGACATGCGCCTCCTGTTCGCCGCCGGCAGCAGCCAGGACGGCGACACGCCAGGCCTGGCGCTGCTGACCAATGCGATGCTCAACGAGGGCGTGCCGGGCAAGGATGTCGGGCAGATTGCGGCCGGTTTCGAAGGCCTCGGCGCCGATTTCGGCAATGGCGCCTATCGCGACATGGCCCTGGTTTCACTGCGCAGCCTCAGCGCTGTCGACAAGCGCGACGCTGCGCTGGCGCTGTTTGACCAGGTGATCGGCCAACCCACTTTCCCCGCCGATTCCCTGGCGCGGATCAAGAACCAACTGCTGGCCGGCTTCGAGTATCAGAAACAGAACCCCGGCAAACTGGCGAGCATTGAACTGTTCAAGCGGCTGTATGGCGATCACCCTTACGCCCATCCGAGCGAAGGCACACCCGAGAGCGTGCCGGCCATTACGCTTGCGCAGTTGAGGGCATTCCACGCCAAGGCGTATGCCGCCGGCAACGCCGTGATTGCCCTGGTGGGTGACTTGTCCCGTGCCGATGCCGAAGCCATGGCCGCCAAGGTGTCCGCTTCGCTGCCCAAGGGCCCGGCGCTGGCGAAGATCGCCCAGCCGGTCGAGCCTGCACCCAGCATCGGCCATATCGAGTTTCCGTCCAAGCAGACACACCTGCTGTTCGCCCAACTCGGCATCGACCGTGCCGACCCGGACTACGCGGCCCTGTCGCTGGGCAACCAGATTCTCGGCGGCGGCGGATTCGGTACCCGCTTGATGAGCGAAGTCCGCGAAAAGCGCGGCCTGACCTACGGCGTCTACTCCGGCTTCTCGCCGATGCAGGTGCGTGGTCCGTTCATGATCAATCTGCAGACCCGCGCCGAAATGAGCGGCGGCACCTTGCGCCTGGTGGAGCAAGTGCTGGCCGACTACCTCAAGACCGGCCCGACCCAGAAAGAGCTGGACGACGCCAAGCGTGAACTCGCCGGCAGCTTCCCGCTGTCCACGGCCAGCAACGCCGATATCGTCGGGCAACTGGGCGCCATGGGTTTCTATGACCTGCCGCTCAATTACCTGGAAGACTTCATGAAGCAGTCCCAGGCGCTGACGGTGGAGCAAGTCAAGGCGGCGCTGAACAAACACCTGAGCAGCGATAAGATGGTGATCGTGACCGCCGGTCCGACCACCGCGCAAAAGCCACTACCGCCACCCACTGATAAACCTGCCGAGCAGCCGCTCGGGGTTCCGGAGCATTAATGGCTAGTCCATCGCGTCCCAAAAAACCTGTCCACAACGTGCACAATGGCGTGGGTCAACTGCGCATCATTGGCGGCGAATGGCGCAGCCGCAAGCTGAGCTTCCCCGATGTCGTGGGCCTGCGTCCGACGCCGGACCGGGTCCGCGAGACCTTGTTCAACTGGCTCGCGCCGTACATTGCCGGGGCCAAGGTACTCGATCCGTTCGCCGGCAGCGGCGCGCTGTTCCTCGAGGCCCTGTCCCGTGGCGCGGCCGTGGGCCAGGCGCTGGATGCCAGCAATGTCGCGGTTTCCAGCCTGCGTGAACACTTGGGCACGCTGCGTTGCACCACCGGCCAGGTACAGACCGCCGACGCTTTGCGCTATCTGGAAACCCAACCGGCCAGTGCATACGACGTGGTGTTCCTCGACCCGCCGTTCAATCAGAACCTGTTGCCAAACGTTTGCGCCCTGCTCGAGGAACGTCAGTGGCTGGCCGATGACGCCTGGATCTACACCGAGAGCGAAACCGCGCCGTCATCGCTGGGCCTGCCCGCGAACTGGCGCCTGCACCGGGAACAGAAATCCGGGCGAGTGTATTACGCGTTGTGGCAACGTACGGTGTAGGCGCTCCCCTCGCTGCCACAGTGATCGGTGTTTATGACCCCTTCTTCCAGCCGCTTCACCCCCGCCTTCGGTCTCGGCAATCCGCACCTGCAAACGCTGTGGGGACCGCTGTGGCGCAAGACCACTCACATCGAACGCCTGCGCGAGCGACTGTGGCTGGATGACGGCGACTTTCTCGATCTCGACTGGCACGGCCCGCATGACGCGCAGACCCCGCTGGTGCTGGTGCTGCACGGGCTGACCGGTTCGTCCAATTCACCTTATGTCGTCGGCCTGCAAAAAGCCCTCGCGGCGCAAGGCTGGGCCAGCGTGGCACTGAACTGGCGTGGCTGCTCGGGTGAGCCGAATCTGTTGGCACGCAGCTATCACTCCGGTGCCAGCGAAGACCTGGCGCAGGCCATTGCCCACCTGCGCGCCAAACGGCCGTTGGCGCCTTTGTATGCGGTGGGCTATTCGCTGGGGGGCAATGTATTGCTCAAGCATTTGGGGGAGACCGGCGAAGCCTGCGGCTTACAAGCGGCGGCGGCGGTGTCGGTGCCGTTTCGCCTGGACCAGTGCGCCGACCGTATCGGCCTGGGCTTTTCGCGGGTTTATCAGAAGCACTTCATGCGCGAAATGCTCGCCTACATCCGCGTCAAACAACGTCAATTCCTGCAGGATGGCCGCGCGGACGGGCTGAAAACCCTGGAGTCGCTGGGTTCACTGGAAAAAATGCGCACGTTCTGGGACTTCGATGGCCGGGTCACCGCGCCGCTGCATGGTTACCTGAGCGCCGAGGACTACTACCGCCGGGCATCCAGCCGTTACTTCCTGGGCGACATTCGCACGCCTAGCCTGATTATCCACGCCGCCGATGATCCGTTCGTGTTTGCCCACAGCTTGCCGGACGCCTGCGAGCTGTCGGCGTGCACCGAGTTCGAGCTGACGGCCAAGGGCGGGCATGTGGGATTTGTCGATGGCACGCTGCGCCAGCCCGGTTACTACCTGGAGCGGCGGATCCCGCAATGGCTGCTGGCACGCCACAACCAGCACGCAACAACACCGCAGACGCAGCCTCGCTGGGCATAGGTATCTACACAACTTTCAGAAACTGACGAATGTCCCTGTGGCGAGCGGGCTTGTCCCGCGTTGGGCTGCGAAGCTGCCCCCAAACCAGCTGCTATGAAGTATCTGATACACCGCATTCGGCTTACTGGGGCTGCTTCGCAGCCCAACGCGGGACAAGCCCGCTCGCCACAACAGTCCTATCTGCCGGGATTTAAGCGTTGAGGCAAAGTTGTGTAGATACCTATGCTCGCTGGGGCTCGACAGCTGCTACGGGGTAACTTATGTCGAGACTGGCGCTTGCTCGACTTACACTCTACGGGCGTTTCAGATAGGAGGCACCTCAATCGCCAGTCGCAATAGCTCGCGCCGGGTCGGTAATCCACTCGCTCCACGACCCCGCATACAACTTGCCCAACGGATAACCTGCCAGGCACAACGCAAACAGGTTGTGGCACGCCGTCACCCCGGAGCCGCAATACGCCACCAACTCATCCGGCGAACGGTCTTGCAGCTGGGCAGCGAAACGCTGCTTGAGCTGTTCAGCCGGCAAGAAGCGGCCATCACTGCCCAGGTTTTCACTGAACGCCGCACACTGCGCGCCGGGAATATGCCCCGCAACCGGATCGATAGGTTCCACTTCACCGCGAAAACGCGGCAGGGCGCGGGCGTCAATGAGGGTCAGGCCCGGCTGTCCGAGACGTTTTTGCAGGTGTTCGGCGTCCAGCAGCATGCGGCTGTCCGGCGTACCCGCAAACGTTCCCGGCTCGACCTGCGGCGCATCCAGACTCAGCGGAAAACCCGCGGCGTGCCAGGCTTTCAGGCCGCCATCGAGGATAAACACAGCGTCACGCTTGCCCAGCCACGCCAGCAGCCACCAGGCACGGGCGGCATAGGCACCGGGACCATCGTCATACAACACGATTTCGCTATCGCTGCCAATGCCCCAGGCCTGCAACTGTGCGACCCACGTGGCCGGTGCCGGCAGCGGATGACGACCGGTCACGCCCTTGCTCACCGGGCCACTGAGGTGGCGCTCCAGATCAGCGTATTGCGCGCCTTCGATATGCCCTTCGGCATAGCTGCAACGTCCGTAGTCCGGGTCTTCCAGGGCAAAGCGGCAATCGAGAATGACTAAAGCCCCCTGCTTCTGGCGCTCGGCCAATTGTTGCGGGCTGATCAGTTGCGCAAGCGGCATAACAGACTCCTGACAATACGTTCGGGAAAGGGCCTACTTCACTTCTTCCAGTGCCTGATTCAACGGCACGTAAAACTCTTTGAACAACGCGTCCACCGCTTCTTTAGCCTGTGGCGTGACAAAACCCGCCTCCAGCACCAACACCTGATACACCCCGCGCTTGATGGCCTCGGCACTCAAGTGCGCAGAGTTTTCATTGGTGGTGCACAGGAAACGCACCCAGGAGGTGAGGATAATCCAGGCATTGAGGGTCAGCGCTTCGGTCTGCACCGGGTCCATGTTCAGGATCCCGGCCTCGACAAACCCACGATAGATCGCGTTGCCCTGGATCAGACAACGCTGGGAGAAGCGCCGATAGCCCGTGGCCAGCTCCGAGTCGCTCTCCAGCAGATGTTCGAGATCGCGGTGCAGGAAACGGTACCGCCACATGCCGGCCAGTACCGCCTGAAGATAGAAACGCTTGTCGTCCACGACCATCGCGCGCCCCTGAGGCGGGCGCAGGAAACTGTCCACCAGCGTTTCGTACTCGCGAAACAACACCGCGATGATCGCCTGTTTGTTGGGGAAGTGGTAATACAGGTTGCCCGGCGAGATTTCCATGTGGGCGGCGATGTGGTTGGTGCTGACAGTGCGCTCGCCCTGCTGGTTAAAAAGCTCCAGGCTGGCTTGCACAATGCGTTCGCTGGTCTTTACTCGTGTGGGCATGGGAGATCGGCTTCTCAAATCCTGATACAAACATCTTACGATCTATCCCGGCCAGGATAAAACCGCATGTTGCTGCAATGTCATTTGACAATTTAGAGTAATAACTCTAAAAGTTGATGCATTCCAATAACAAGCGGGACCCGCGCCATGCCTGCCAACGTTGCCTACCTGCAAAATTCCCCGGAGCTGGACCAACTCCAGGACCTCTTCGATGCCCAACGTCGCGCCTATGCAGCCAATCCAATGCCGCCGGCCGCGCAGCGTCAGCAATGGCTCAAAGCGTTGCGGGAGATGCTCAGCGACGAGCGTCAGGCGCTGATCGAGGCTATCAGCCGCGATTTCAGCCATCGCAGCGCTGACGAAACCCTGTTTGCCGAACTGATGCCCAGCCTGCACGGCATTCATTACGCCAGCAAACACCTCAAGCGCTGGATGAAAGCGTCCCGGCGCGCCGTCGGCATCGCCTTCCAGCCGGCTTCGGCCAAGGTTATTTATCAGCCGCTGGGCGTGGTGGGGGTCATCGTGCCCTGGAATTACCCGTTGTACCTGGCCATCGGCCCGCTGGTGGGCGCACTGGCCGCGGGCAACCGGGTAATGCTCAAGCTCAGCGAGTCGACACCGGCCACCGGGCAGCTACTCAAGACCCTGTTGGCAAAGATTTTCCCCGAAGACCTGGTGTGCGTGGTGCTGGGCGAAGCCGAAGTGGGCATGGCATTTTCCAGGTTACCCCTTGATCACCTGCTGTTCACCGGGGCTACCAGTATCGGCAAGCACGTGATGCGCGCCGCCGCCGAACACCTGACCCCGGTCACCCTGGAACTGGGCGGCAAATCACCGGCGATTGTTTCAGCCGATGTGCCCCTCAAGGACGCCGCCGAACGGATCGCCTTCGGCAAGGCGCTGAACGCCGGGCAAACCTGCGTGGCACCGGACTACGTGCTGGTGCCGGAAGATCGCGTCGACGGTTTCGTCGAGGCCTACAGTAAAGCCGTGCGCGGGTTCTATCCGACCCTGACCGACAATCCGGACTACACGGCCATCGTCAACGAGCGGCAACTTGCCCGGCTCAACGGCTACCTCAAGGACGCCACCGATAAAGGCGCCACCGTGCTCCCGCTCTATGATCAGGACCAGGACCGACGCATGGCCCATGCCCTGCTGCTCAATGTGACTGATGAGATGACGCTGATGCAGGACGAAATCTTCGGCCCGCTGCTGCCGATCGTGCCCTATCGCGGTCTCGACCAGGCCTTCGCCTACATCAACCAGCGCCCTCGTCCGCTGGCGTTGTATTACTTCGGCTACAACAAAGCCGAACAGAACCGTGTCCTCCACGAAACCCATTCCGGCGGCGTGTGCCTGAACGACACCCTGCTGCACGTGGCCCAGGACGATATGCCTTTCGGCGGCATCGGCCCTTCAGGCATGGGCCACTACCACGGGCATGAAGGCTTCCTGACGTTCAGTAAGGCCAAGGGCGTGCTGGTCAAACAGCGCCTGAACGCGGCCAAGCTGATTTATCCGCCCTACGGCAAATCCATTCAAAAGCTGATCCAGAAGCTGTTCGTCCGCTAACGCCATCTCAGGGATAACAATAAAAATGCACCCTAGCCTGACTGAATCACCCGCGCTGTCACGGCGCGGCGTCTTGAAACTCGGCCTCTGCGCCAGCGCTTTCCTGGCCACCGCCGGGCTTGGTGCCAGCCTCAGCGGCTGTTCCAGCAGTACGCCCGCCAGCGGCTTTGCCATGTTACGCAGCAGTGACCTGCCGTTTCTGCGGGCGGTGATCCCGGTATTGCTGGAAGGCGCTGCCAGCGCCGAGGCCGTGGCCGCGGGCATCGAGGACACGCTGAAAAAGCTCGATTACAGCCTGCAACACCTGTCCCCCGAGATGTTCAAGCTGACCCAGCAGTTGTTCGATGTGCTGGGCATGGCCGTCACCCGAGGACCACTGACCGGCATCTGGGGCAGCTGGGAAAATGCCAGCGACGAGCAAATCCGCAACTTCCTCCATCGCTGGGAAAACAGTTACCTGAACCTGTTGCGCATGGGCCAGGGTTCGCTGCTCAAGCTGGTGATCATGGCCTGGTACTTCCAGCCCGCGTCATGGGCCCATTGCGGCTATTCCGGCCCACCCACTATCTGACCTGCGCGCACCTTCAATAAAAACAAGAGAGCCATCGAATGCCCGTACCTGATCTGTTCCGCGACGGCCTGGCCCGCGGCTGGAAGACCCACAATGGCGCCGCCCTCGACCGGGACCTGATCCTGGAAGCTGACGTCGCGATCATCGGCAGCGGCGCGGGCGGTGGCACCACCGCCGAAATCCTCAGCGCAGCAGGCTACAAAGTGCTGCTGATCGAAGAAGGCCCGCTCAAGACCAGCAGCGACTTCAAGCTGCTGGAAGACGAGGCCTACGCCAGCCTGTATCAGGAAGGCATCGGCCGCATGAGCAAGGATGGCGCCATCACCATCCTCCAAGGTCGTGCAGTGGGCGGCACCACCTTGATCAACTGGACCTCCAGCTTCCGCACCCCGGATCAGACCCTCGCGCACTGGGCCAGCGAATACGCCATCAAAGGCCACAGCAGCGCCGAGATGGCGCCCTGGTTCGAAAAAATGGAGCAACGCCTGGGCATCGCGCCCTGGGCCGTGCCACCCAACGCCAACAACGACGTGATCCGCAAAGGCTGCGAAACACTCGGCTACAGCTGGCATGTGATCCCGCGCAACGTGCGTGGCTGTTTCAACCTGGGCTATTGCGGCATGGGTTGCCCGGTCAACGCCAAGCAATCGATGCTGGTGACCACTATTCCTTCCACCCTCGAGCAAGGCGGCGAGCTGCTGTACCTGGCCCGCGCCGAACACTTGAAGTTCAGCGGCGATACCATCACCAGCCTGGAATGCGCGGCGATGGACGCGCGCTGCGTGGCACCCACCGGTTATAAAATCACCGTCAAGGCCAAGCATTACGTGCTCGCCGGCGGCGGTATCAACAGCCCGGCGCTGCTGATGCGTTCGGATGCGCCCGACCCCCACTCGCGACTGGGTAAACGGACCTTCCTGCATCTGGTGAATTTTTCCGCCGGGTTGTTCGACGAAGTGATCAACCCGTTCTACGGCGCGCCACAGTCGATTTATTCCGACCACTTCCAATGGCAGGACGGCACCACCGGCAAAATGTCTTACAAGCTGGAAGCACCGCCCTTACACCCGGCCCTGGCCAGCACCTTGTTTGGCGGTTATGGCACGCAGAACGCGCTGGATATGAACCAACTGCCCAAAACCCACGCGATGCTAGCGCTGCTGCGGGACGGTTTTCACCCCGACAGCCAGGGCGGCAGCGTGGACTTGCGTGGCGATGGCACACCGGTGCTCGACTATCAGGTCTCGCCCTACGCGTGGGACGGGCTGCGTCGGGCATTTCACAGCATGGCCGAGATCCAGTTCGCCGCGGGCGCCAAGTCGGTGAAACCGCTGCACCATGACGCACGCTACGTCACCACGCTGGCCGAGGCCCGCAGCCTGATCGATGGCCTGAACCTGGAACTGCACCGTACCTGCCTGGGCAGCGCCCACGTCATGGGCGGCTGTGCCATGGGCGAAGAGCCGAAAAACGCGGTGGCCGACAGTCTCGGGCGGCATCACCAATTGCGCAATCTGTCGATCCACGACGGTTCTTTATTCCCCACCAGCATTGGCGCCAACCCGCAATTGTCGGTGTACGGATTAACCGCGCAATTGGCGACAGCATTGGCCGAACGTCTGAAAACAGCATGAAAAAACACGCTATTCGTGGTGTCTATAGTGCTTTCTTCTGCATAAGTTGACTTGGCCGACCGGGATGGCTGCGATACCATCCGGTTCCCCAACGGACTCCGCCAGGACGACGCGATGAACCGAGTGTTGTACCCAGGAACCTTCGACCCGATTACCAAAGGCCATGGCGATCTGGTCGAACGCGCCTCACGCTTGTTCGACCATGTGATCATCGCAGTCGCTGCCAGCCCCAAGAAAAACCCGCTGTTTCCCCTGGAACAGCGCGTGGAGCTGGCGCAAGAGGTCACCAAACACTTGCCCAATGTCGAGGTGGTCGGCTTTTCAACGCTGCTGGCGCATTTCGCCAAGGAACAGAATGCCAATGTGTTCCTGCGCGGCCTGCGAGCGGTCTCGGACTTCGAATACGAATTCCAGCTGGCCAACATGAACCGCCAACTGGCGCCGGACGTGGAAAGCCTGTTCCTCACTCCGTCGGAACGTTATTCGTTCATTTCCTCGACGCTGGTCAGGGAAATCGCGGCCTTGGGCGGTGATATCACCAAGTTTGTGCACCCGGCAGTCGCCGATGCGCTGACCCTGCGCTTCAAGCAGTAACGACCGCTCAACCGGCGCCCGCTCGCACTGCGGGCGCCAATGCGGCACAATTGCGCGCATTAAGTTTTCAGATGCCTTGGCTCAAGCGCCCTGGCAGGAGTTTCCATGTCCCTGATCATCACCGACGATTGCATCAACTGCGACGTCTGCGAACCCGAGTGCCCGAATGCCGCCATTTCACAGGGCGAAGAGATCTATGTGATCGACCCCAACCTGTGCACCCAGTGTGTCGGCCACTACGACGAACCTCAGTGCCAGCAAGTCTGCCCTGTGGACTGCATTCCGTTGGATGAAACTCATCCTGAAACGCAAGAGCAGTTGATGGAGAAGTACCGGAAGATTACCGGCAAGGCCTGACGATTTTTTAGCGCCTGGCAGGGCGCCTTCGCGAGCAATCAACGCTGGCACTTGGGGCAAAACACACTCGCCCGCTGCCCCAGCACCACATTGCGCAGTTCGGCCCCGCAGACCTTGCACGCCTCACCGCCACGGCCGTAGACGAACAACTCCTGCTGGAAATACCCCGGCTGGCCGTCGCCACCAATAAAGTCGCGCAACGTAGTGCCGCCACGCTCGATGGCCGCCGCCAGAATGCGCTTGATCTCGATCGCCAGTTGCAGATATCGCCCGCGGGAAATGCCCTTGGCCTCCCGGCGAGGATCAATCCCTGCGGCGAACAAGGCTTCCGTCGCATAGATATTGCCCACGCCCACCACCACCGCGTTGTCCATGATGAATGGCTTGACCGCCATGGAGCGTCCACGGGACAGCTGAAACAGGCGGTCGCCGTCGAACAGCGCGGTCAACGGCTCGGGCCCCAGGCGAATCAGCAGTTCATGGTTGTGCGGGTCCTGGCTCCAGAGCATTGCGCCAAAACGTCGAGGGTCGGTGTAGCGCAGGGCCAGTCCGGACTCCAATTCGATGTCCACATGCTCATGCTTGGCCGCCGGCATGCCGACTTCCACCAGGCGCAAGTTGCCCGACATGCCCAGGTGGCTGATCAGGGTCCCCACTTCGGCGTTGATCAACAGGTACTTGGCCCGCCGCTCCACCAGCACGATGCGCTGTCCGGACAGGCGCACATCGAGGTCCTCGGGGACCGGCCAACGCAGTCGCCGTTCACGCACGATCACGCGGCTGACGCGCTGGCCTTCGAGGTGCGGGGCAATCCCGCGCCGGGTGGTTTCGACTTCAGGCAACTCGGGCATGTGTACCTCTTGAATGAAGGATCAGTGCACGCCCAGCTCGCGGATCGACAACTTCATGCTTTCGAAGTCGTAGTCCGACAGGCCGACATGGTCGAGCACCAGATGGCCGACGCTTTCCCATTCGAGATCAACCGTTTGATTACCCAGCACCCGGTAGGAAGAACAGATGTGCTCGGCCATCTTGAGGATCGCCAGCAGGTTTTTCAGTTGCGGATTGCGCGTCGATTCGTCGCTGAAAATCGCCAGGGCATTGTGGTGATTGGCGATAGCGTCGGTCACATGCTCCGGCAGCCGCCAGGACTTGGCCGTGTAGTAGCCGACCACGGCGTGGTTGGTGTTGAACGCGCGGTTTTCCGTATCGACCACACGCCACTCTGGGCCCGCGCTGGCATAAGCGTCCTCCAGCACCGCCATGTAATTGGGGAACCGCTTGAGCATCAACGGCACGCCACAATCGTGGAACAACCCCAACGCGTAGGCCTCGTCCACCGCCTGGGAGCCCGTGCGCTTGGCCAGGGTCAGGCAGGTCATGGCGACATCCTGGGCGGTGTCCCAGAAGCGGTTGAGGGTGACGATAGTGTCATCGCTCATCTCGCCCTTGATCGACTGGGCGTTGATCAGGTTGATCACCGAGCGACTGCCCAACAGGTTCACCGCACGCTGGATCGAAGCGATCTTGTTGCTCAGGCCGTAATAAGGCGAGTTGACGATCTTCAGCAACGCCCCGGACAAGCCCGGATCCTGGGAAATCAACCGGGCGATCACTTCCAGGTCCGGATCGGGCATGTACTGCTCCATCTGCAAATCCACCATGATTTGCGGTTGAGGCGGCACACTGATGCCCTGCAGGGCTTGTTGGATCTGTTCGGCGGAAAGCTCTGGGGACATAAGTAAACACTCTGGGCTAGGGCGCGATTCTAACCTCTATCGCGGTCTTTTGTGGGAGCGGGCTTGCTCGCGATAGCATCGCCACCGTACGTCAGATACACCACACCGCCTGCATCGCGAGCAAGCCCGCTCCCACATCAATCCCTGCACAACAGGTATACTCCCGCTCTTTTTTCCGGAGCGACGTCATGTCCCTGCCAAGCCTGCGCCTCAAAGCCAACGCCGATCGTCGTTTGCGCAACGGCCACCTGTGGGTCTACAGCAACGAGATCGACGTGGCCGCCACCCCACTTCACGGCTTCCAGGCAGGCGACCAAGCCATCCTGGAGGCGGCCGGCGGCAAGACCCTGGGCATCGTGGCCATGAGCCCGAACAACCTGATCTGCGCGCGCCTGCTGTCGCGCGACATCAAGTTGCCTCTGGACAAGTCGCTGCTGGTGCACCGCCTGAATGTGGCCCTGTCCCTGCGCGACCGCCTGTTCGACAAGCCGTTCTACCGCCTGGTGTACGGCGATTCAGACCTGCTGCCAGGCTTGGTCGTCGACCGTTTCGGCGACATCCTGGTGGTGCAGATCGCTTCGGCGACCATGGAAGCCCATAAGGACGACGTGATCGCCGCCCTGACCCAAGTGCTCAAGCCCAGCGGCATCCTGTTCAAGAACGATTCCGCCGCGCGCGACGCCGAAGGCCTCAACCGCTACGTCGAGACCGTCTTCGGCCTGGTACCGGAGTGGGTCGCGCTGGAAGAAAACGGCGTGAAATTCGAAGCCCCGGTGATCCAGGGCCAGAAAACCGGCTGGTTCTACGACCACCGCATGAACCGCGCCCGCCTGGCTCCCTATGCCAAAGGCAAGCGCGTCCTCGACCTGTACAGCTACATCGGCGGCTGGGGTGTGCAAGCGGCAGCCTTCGGCGCCAGTGAAGTGTTCTGCGTCGACGCCTCCGCCTTCGCCCTCGATGGCGTGGAACGCAACGCCGCGCTGAACGGCTTCGCCGAGAAAATGACCTGCATCGAAGGCGACGTCTTCGAAGCGCTGAAAGAACTGAAAGCCAGCGAAGAACGCTTCGACGTGATCGTCGCCGACCCACCGGCCTTCATCAAACGCAAAAAAGACATGAAGAACGGCGAAGGCGCCTACCGTCGCCTGAACGAACAAGCCATGCGCCTGCTCAGCAAGGACGGCATCCTGGTCAGCGCTTCATGCTCGATGCACCTGCCGGAAGACGACCTGCAGAACATCCTGCTGACCAGCGCCCGCCACCTGGACCGCAATATCCAGATGCTCGAACGCGGCGGCCAGGGCCCGGACCACCCGGTGCACCCGGCGATTGCCGAGACACGGTATATCAAGAGCATCACGTGCCGGTTGTTGCCCAATAGCTGATTGAGCTACACCACGCCTGTAGGAGCGAGGGGGGCGCCTAGCCCTTGCTCCTACAGTTACAGCAATGGCTCACGTACGTATCGGAAAGTTCGCACGCTACTGCTGATTGAATTGTGTTTTTCGCAGACTAGTATCGGTTTCTGGTTTTATTCCGGAAAACAAAAACAATGTCTGAGTCCTCCTGCTCGCCGCCGCTCAGTGGCGACCTCAAGCGCCAACAATTCTCCCGCTTCATCCTCATCACCTGCATTTCCCTGATCAGCTTCTTCCCGATCAATATCCTGCTGCCCTCTTACCCCGCCCTGTCCGCCAAATTCGATAGGCCATCCGCAGACATCGCACTGTCCGTCAGTCTGTTCACACTGGTCTTTTCGATCTCTCAGTTGATCGCCGGCCCGCTTTCGGATAAATGGGGCCGCAAGGAAGTCCTGCTCGGCTGCATCACACTGTCGATCCTGAGTGCTCTCGGTTGTGCATTGGCGTCGGATTATCCGGCCTTCCTGCTGTTTCGCGCGGTCCAGGCCATGGGCTGCGGCTTCTTTGTACTCGGCCATGCGTTAGTGGAAGACTTGTTCGACGAACGAGACCGCGCCCGTGTGCGCCTTTATTACATGACGCTGAGCGGTTCCTTTGTCGCGCTGTCGCCGCTGATCGGCTCGTGGCTGCAAACCACATTCGACTGGCAGGGGAGTTTCTATGGCTTCGCGCTGATGGCGCTGGGCATGTTGATCCACGCGTCCTGCATCTTGCCGTCCAAGTCCGCCAGCCCACACCGCGCCTCCCTATCGATCATCGGCACGCTGAAAGCCGTCGCACGCAACCGAGACTTCCTGCGCTACTGGTGGATCGCCGCGCTGGTATTTGCCTGCTACTTCGCCTTGATCAGCGTGACCCCGCTGATTTTCATGGATGGGTTGAAGCTCACCGAATACCAGTACGCACTGGTACTGATGGTATATGGCGCGGCTTATCTGCTCGGCGGGGTTGCGGCGTCGTTCTTGCAAAAACACATCTCACTGTCCCTGCAAATCAACATTGGCCTCGGATTGCTCTGCGTCGCCGGCGTGCTATTAACGCTGGTCGTCAGCTTGAATGCCATCAACACCGTGACCCTGCTGATCCCCATGTTGATCAGCGCCCTGGCCGTCACCCTGGTTCGGCCCGCCGCGATTTCTGCGGCAATGCTGCTGTTTTCAAGCAGCGCAGGGACGGCGGCGTCGGCGGGCAACAGCATCATGTTCCTCACGGCCGCCGTCAGCAGCGCAGCGCTTGCGCAAACCGGAACCCTGTTGTTGATGAGCATTGCCGTCAGCTTCATGGTGTTCAGCCTGTGGGGCGCCTGGACGAATACCCAGATCAACCGCTGACGTTTTGCCCTGGACGAATGCCCGAATCAACCGCTGACGCGTTTCCTTGTAGGAGCGAGCTTGCTCGCGAAAAACTCAAAGGCACCGCGGGTTACCGGGTAGCGCTGCGTTATCGTTGACGATCTTCGCGAGCAAGCTCGCTCCTACAGAGAAGGTGTTTCACAGCCAGATTGCGTCCCACAGTGAATATTGGCCGATACGCTCGACCAGACCCGCGCGCAAGGGATTGGCGACGATGTAGCGCGCCATCGCCTTCAGGTCATCCTCCCGACGCAGCGCCCGGTCGAAGTAACCCTTTTGCCAAAGCGTCCCGTGAGAGCCTCTGGCCTTATTGATGGCATGGGCACTTCGCGACTTCGTGATACGCATCAGCCTTGGCAAATCGCCGTTATGCAATTCAATCAGCCAGTGGAAATGATCCAGCATGACCACCCAGGCAAGCGACGTCGCTTCGCCATCGTCTTGAGCCTTCCTGAACTCGCTGACCAGCAAGCGGCCCATGCGCCAATCTTGAAAGATTCGGTGTCTTTGGTGGGTGACGGCGGTGAGCAAGTAGATGCGCCCGGCTTCTGAATAGCGTCTCGTGCGCAGTCGGTGTGCGTTTTGCTGAATGGACATTCCTTCGTCCTCTTTGCTGGCTGGAAGAGAAACAGTAGGCATCTCCAGCGTTTATTGGCGCTTAAACAGTGGTTCCGGATATGTCCCGGCCTGCGTAGGAGCGAGCTTGCTCGCGAAAACCTCGAAGGCACCGCGGGCTGCCTGATGGCGCTGCGTTATCGTTGGATTTTTTCGCGAGCAAGCTCGCTCCTACAGGTAGACGGCCATTCCCTCCAGCCGCCAGCGGTGTAGAATCGGCTCTATTCATCGCCAGTCATCCCCCGGCGGGTTTATGAGCTCGAGGCCCACGCACGCGGCGATCCCGCACTGCGAGTGGCAACTTCCGGACACACGGCCATTTGCGGTGTGTTCCAGACGTCCATAGAAGCTCACTTCCCTTAGCACCTGATTAGTCCTGATTTGCCGCCCGGAGTGCTCCATGCCAGATTACCGCTCGAAAACATCCACCCACGGCCGCAACATGGCCGGCGCCCGTGCCTTGTGGCGCGCCACGGGGATGAAAGATGACGACTTCAAGAAGCCGATCATCGCGATTGCCAACTCGTTCACCCAGTTCGTACCGGGCCACGTGCACCTCAAGGACCTCGGCCAACTGGTCGCCCGCGAAATTGAGCGCGCAGGCGGCGTTGCCAAGGAATTCAACACCATCGCCGTGGATGACGGCATCGCCATGGGCCATGACGGCATGCTGTATTCCCTGCCGAGCCGCGAGATCATCGCCGACTCCGTGGAATACATGGTCAACGCCCATTGCGCCGACGCCATCGTATGCATCTCCAACTGCGACAAGATCACCCCCGGCATGTTGATGGCGTCCTTGCGCCTGAATATCCCGGTGATCTTCGTCTCCGGCGGCCCGATGGAAGCCGGCAAGACCAAACTGGCCTCCCACGGCCTGGACCTGGTCGACGCCATGGTCATCGCCGCTGATTCCAGCGCGTCTGACGAGCAGGTCGCGGAATACGAGCGCAGCGCCTGCCCGACCTGCGGTTCGTGCTCCGGCATGTTCACCGCCAACTCGATGAACTGCCTGGTCGAAGCCCTGGGCCTGGCCTTGCCCGGCAACGGTTCCACCCTGGCCACCCACAGCGACCGCGAGCAACTGTTCCTGCAGGCCGGCCGCACCATCGTCGAGCTGTGCAAGCGTTACTACGGCGAGAACGACGAGTCGGTGTTGCCGCGCAATATCGCCAACTTCAAGGCGTTCGAAAACGCCATGACCCTGGACATCGCCATGGGCGGTTCCACCAACACTATCCTGCACTTGCTGGCTGCCGCCCAGGAAGCCGAGATCGATTTCGACCTGCGCGACATCGACCGTCTTTCCCGGCATGTGCCGCAACTGTGCAAGGTCGCGCCGAACATCCAGAAGTACCACATGGAAGATGTGCACCGCGCCGGCGGGATCTTCTCGATCCTCGGCTCCCTGGCCCGTGGTGGCCTGTTGCACACTGACTTGCCGACCGTACACAGCACGTCCATGGCCGAAGGCATCGCCAAATGGGACATTACCCAGACTGACGACGAAGCCGTGCATACCTTCTTCAAGGCGGGCCCGGCGGGCATTCCGACCCAAACCGCGTTCAGCCAGTCGACCCGCTGGGACACGCTGGACGACGACCGTGAAAACGGCTGTATCCGCAGCGTCGAGCATGCCTATTCCCAGGAAGGTGGCCTCGCCGTGCTGTACGGCAACATCGCCCTCGATGGTTGCGTGGTGAAAACCGCCGGCGTGGATGAGTCGATCCATGTGTTCGAAGGCCGCGCCAAGATCTACGAAAGCCAGGACAGCTCGGTTCGCGGCATCCTCGCCGACGAAGTGAAAGAAGGCGACATCGTGATCATCCGCTACGAAGGCCCGAAAGGCGGCCCGGGCATGCAGGAAATGCTCTACCCGACGTCGTACCTGAAGTCCAAGGGCCTGGGCAAAGCCTGCGCGTTGCTGACCGACGGTCGCTTCTCCGGCGGCACCTCCGGCCTGTCCATCGGCCACGCTTCGCCGGAAGCGGCTGCCGGCGGCGCGATTGGTCTGGTGCAGGACGGCGACAAGGTGCTGATCGACATTCCCAACCGTTCGATCAACCTGTTGATCAGCGACGAAGAACTGGCGGCGCGCCGGGTCGAGCAAGACAAGAAAGGGTGGAAACCGGTGGAAAAGCGTCCGCGCAAAGTCACCACCGCCCTGAAAGCCTACGCCCTGCTGGCGACCAGCGCCGACAAGGGCGCCGTGCGTAACAAGGCGATGCTGGATGGCATGTAAATAGCTGCAGGCTTCAAGCTACAAGCCGCAAGAAAAGCGCACCGGCTTTTACTTGCAGCTTGCAGCTTGAAACTCCCCGCTGTAACTACTGAATATCTTCAGGCTTGACGATCACCCAATTCTTGTCCGCCGTCACCGGCAACCCTGCCTTGGCCTGGGCGGCCGCATGCTTGGCCATCATGCCGTTGAGCTGAGTCATGTACTTGTCCTTGCGGTTGATCCACAAGTGAATACCGCCCTTGGCCACGTCCACATCATGGAACAGCATGTAGCCGTCACTGGTCGGCGTATCACCGCCCACCAGCAGCGGTTTTTTCCATTCGTCGATGTAGGTGAGGATCGCCGCGTGCTTGCCTGCCATCCAGGTCGCCGGAGTCCACAGATACGGGGTCAATTCCAGAGCGAGGTTGGCTTTTTCGTCATACGTGCCGGCACTGATTTGCTTGCGGGAGGTGGTCAGTTCGCCGGTCTTGCGGTCCTTGAGCAGCAAGCTGACACCAATCACATTCTGCGGCTTGACGTTGTAGCCGTACTTCGGATCGGACGCGACCATACGCACCAGCTCCTCGGAGGCCGCAGTCATCACATACACCTCGATGCCGTTTTCCATGAGCTTGTTGTACAGCTCCTGCTGGCCGGTGAAGATTTTCGGCGGCTGCACCTGCATGTTCTTCACCACGTCGCCTTCGTAGTAGGTGACCGGTACCGGCTTGCCGGACGCCATCAGTTCGTCGACATAGCCTTTGAGTTCCTTGAGGGTGAACCCGGAAAACACCTGTGCAACCCACGGGTAGCAGACCATGTCATCCACTTCGCACAAGCGATAGTAGTAACTGAACAGGCTTTCCTTGTGGTCGGCGGTGTCTTTGAAGGGCATCAGTTTGAGTGACGGGTCGAGGCTCTCGCGAGTGATCAGGCCCTTGTTCTCCAGATAGGGCAGCAACGACTCTTCGAGGTCGAAACGGTAGCTGGTGTTGTCCATGTCGAACACCGCGAAATGACCCTTGTTGGCGTTGGCGGCGATCATTTCATCCAGTTGCTTGGCGGCAGGTGCCGGCCAGTGTTTCAACTCGGTAGCGGCCATGACCTGCGTGGCGAGCCCCAGACACAGCGCGGCAGCAAACAATCTCGGTACGAGCTTCATCGGCGTTATCTCCCTGAGTGAAAGGCATCGACGCTAACAAATCCCGAAGAACCCGCCCACCACGAGCACGACCGGCTGCGTCGTGATTCCGCCAGCGGCATATACCTGCGCGCCACTTTCTTATTCCAGAAACGACAGTCACCATTCCATAACGGTATTAAATCAATATATTTCAAACTGTTAGGATTTTCGGCTCGCAGTCGCTGGCCCATGCGATTGGCAGCCTTTTTTCCTGGAGCTTCAATGAATCTGCCGCTGATTCTCAATCTGCTGGTGTTCCTGGCGTTATTACTGGGCCTGGCACAAACCCGCCGTACTGACTGGAGCCTGGCCAAGAAAGTCTTGGTCGCACTGGTGCTGGGCGTAGTGTTCGGTGTGGTCTTGCACACTATTTACGGTGCCGGCCATCCGGTGCTCAAGGCCTCGATCAGTTGGTTCGATCTGGTGGGCAATGGTTATGTGCAGTTGCTGCAGATGATCGTGATCCCGCTGGTGTTCGCCTCGATCCTCAGCGCCGTGGCGCGCCTGCACAATGCCTCGTCCCTGGGCAAAATCAGCTTCCTGACGATCGGCACGCTGCTGTTCACCACGGCCATTGCGGCGCTGATCGGTATCGGCCTGACCAACCTGTTCGGGCTCACCGCCGAGGGCCTGGTGGCCGGGACCCAGGAAATGGCGCGTTTGCAAGTGATCCAGAACGATTACGCCGGCAAGGTCGCCGACCTGAATGTGCCGCAACTGCTGCTTTCGTTCATCCCGCAGAATCCGTTTGCCGACCTGGCACGGGCCAAGCCGACCTCGATCATCAGTGTGGTGATTTTCGCCGCGTTCCTGGGAGTTGCCGCGCTGCAACTGCTCAAGGACGACGTGGAAAAAGGCCAGAAAGTGCTCAACGCCATCGACACGCTGCAAGCCTGGGTGATGCGCCTGGTACGCCTGGTGATGAAGCTGACGCCCTACGGCGTATTGGCACTGATGACCAAGGTAGTCGCCGGTTCCAACCTGCAAGACATCCTCAAGCTCGGCAGCTTCGTGTTGGTCTCCTACCTTGCGCTGGGGCTGATGTTTGTCGTCCACGGCCTGTTGTTGTCGCTGGCCGGGATCAACCCGCTGCGGTTTTTCCGCAAGGTGTGGCCGGTGCTGACCTTTGCGTTCACCAGCCGCTCCAGCGCCGCGAGTATCCCGCTGAGCATTGAAGCGCAAACCCGTCGCCTCGGTATTCCGCAGTCCATCGCAGGATTCGCCGCCTCGTTCGGCGCGACGATCGGCCAGAACGGTTGCGCCGGCCTGTACCCGGCGATGTTGGCCGTGATGGTCGCGCCGACCGTGGGCATCGACCCGTTGGATCCGTTGTGGATCGCCACGCTGGTGGCGATTGTGACCTTGAGTTCGGCAGGTGTCGCCGGCGTGGGCGGCGGCGCGACGTTTGCCGCACTGATCGTGCTGCCCGCCATGGGCTTGCCGGTGTCCCTGGTGGCGTTACTGATTTCCGTGGAGCCGCTGATCGACATGGGCCGCACGGCCCTGAACGTGAACGGCTCGATGACAGCGGGGGCGATTACCAGCCAGATCATGCAGCAGACGGACAAGACGTTGCTGGATGCCGATGAGCATGCCGAATTGGCGCAGGCATAAAGGCGTATAACCTGTAGGAGCGAGCTTGCTCGCGAAGAACGTCAGGATGACGCGGGCATTCTGAATGAACGCGGCGCCTTCAAGTTCTTCGCGAGCAAGCTCGCTCCTACAGTCAGTTTCGTTCCCAAACCTCAAAGTTGTACGCCGGCTTATCGCCCTCGGCCGGATTCTCCAGGTTTGACACCAGCGTCCACTGATCCTGGTCAACCTCGGGAAACCACGCATCCCCGTCCGGATTCAACGCGACTCGCGTCAAATACAGGCGGTCCGCCTGCTCCAGGCCTTGCGTATACAACTGTGCGCCGCCGATCAGCATCAGCTCATCGACTCCCTGCTCAAGCGCCCACTCTTCAGCTCGCGCCACCGCGGCTTCGAGTGACGGAAAAACTTCCGCACCTTCAAGCCTCAGCTCGGTCTGACGGCTGACCACAATGTTCAAGCGACCCGGCAGCGGTCGGCCCAGGGAATCCCAGGTCTTGCGCCCCATGATGATCGGCTTGCCGAGGGTGGTAGCCTTGAAATATTTGAAATCCCCCGGCAAATGCCAGGGCATGCTGTTGTCGACGCCGATCACGCGGTTTTCACCGAGGGCCGCGATCAGGCTTAAAGGGAGAGTTTTTTTCATGGCGACGAGAATACCAGAGGCACGCCCGGCATACCCCAACCACCTTCACAGCGGTTATGCTCCCACTTCACTTGTACAACAGGACGGCGCGTGACTGCACTGAATCCCCTGCAAAAACTCTGGCTGACGGAAACCGTACGCCTGCGCGAAGAGCATGCCGGCCCTTTGGAAGACCAGGAAGCCAATCGCCTGGCCCGCAGCAGCGGCGGCGACCTGCCGACGCGTATTCAAAATCGCGCTGTATGGCTGGCCGAACGTGATGGCCTGGGCGCTGCGCTACGGCATTGGCTGCAAGGCGCGCGCCTGGCGTTGATGGTGCTGGCAGTGCTCGCCATCGTCAGCGGCGCCGGCCTGGCCTTTGCCGCCCTGGGCAACGGCTTGGCCCCGGTCAACGTGTTCTGGGCCTTGGGCAGCCTGCTGGGCCTGAACCTGATTCTGCTGTTGAGTTGGGCCCTGGGCCTGCTGTTCGCCGGTGAACACAGCGCCAGCCTCGGGCGCCTGTGGCTGTGGCTCAGCGAAAAGCTCGCCCGCGACGCCAAGGCCGCGCAGCTGGCGCCAGCGCTGTTGGTGTTGCTGCAACGCCAAAAACTCAATCGCTGGGCCGTCGGTGTGCTGGTCAACGGCCTGTGGTTGCTGGCCCTGCTCAGCGCCGTGGTGATCCTGTTGAGCTTGATGGCCACGCGGCGCTACGGCTTTGTCTGGGAAACCACGATTCTGGGGGCCGATACCTTCGTCAACGTGACCCAGACCCTCGGCGCCCTGCCCGCCTTGCTTGGTTTCAGCGTCCCCAGCGTCGAAATGATCCGCGCCAGCGGCGATACCGCGCTGACGATCGAAAGCGCCCGCCAGACCTGGGCCGCATGGCTGGTGGGCGTGGTGTTGATCTACGGCATCCTGCCCCGGCTGATCCTCGCCCTGGTGTGTCTGTGGCGTTGGAAAAACGGGCGCGCAGCCTTGCGCCTGGACCTCAACTTGCCTGGCTACAGCCAGTTGCGCGAATTGTTGATGCCCAGCAGCGAACGCCTCGGTATCAACGATACCGCCCCGGAACAGTTGCACCAGGTGACCGGCGGTGTCAGCGAGCTGCACAGCGACGGCGCGCTGCTGGTGGGCATCGAACTGGACGACCAACGGCCTTGGCCGCCGAAGCTGCCGTCCACCGTCAACGACGCCGGCATCCTCGACAGCCGTGAATCACGCAACAAGCTGCTGGAACAACTGAGCCGCTTCCCGCCCGCACGCCTGGCCATCGCCTGCGACCCCCGGCGCTCGCCGGATCGCGGCAGCCTCGCACTGATCGCCGAACTGGCCCGCAGCGCAAGCGCAACGCGGGTCTGGCTGCTGCAAGCGCCAGCGGGACAGGCGCTGGATGCCGAACGCCTCGGTGATTGGCACACCGCCTTGCAACAATTGGACGTGCCGTTTGCCGATTGTGCGCCGCTCACTTGGCTGGAGACCGGTCATGACTAACCCTCTGAAGCTCGCGGTGGTCGGCCATACCAACGTCGGCAAGACCTCGCTGCTGCGCACCCTGACCCGCGACGTGGGTTTTGGCGAAGTCTCCCATCGTCCCAGCACCACCCGTCATGTGGAAGGCGCGCGCTTGTCCGTCGACGGCGAGGCCTTGCTGGAGCTGTATGACACGCCGGGCCTGGAAGATGCAATCGCCCTGCTCGACTACCTCGAACGCCTGGACCGTCCCGGCGAACGTCTCGACGGCCCGGCACGACTGGCGCGTTTTCTGGAAGGCAGCGAAGCCCGGCAACGCTTCGAGCAGGAAGCCAAGGTGCTGCGCCAACTGCTCGCCTGCGACGCGGGCCTGTATGTGATCGACGCACGGGAGCCGGTGCTGGCCAAGTACCGTGATGAACTGCAAGTGCTGGCCAGTTGTGGCAAGCCTTTATTACCCGTGCTCAATTTTGTCAGCAGCACCGCGCACCGTGAACCGGATTGGCGCGAAGCCCTGGCGCGACTCGGCCTGCATGCATTGGTGCGTTTTGACAGCGTCGCGCCGCCGGAAGACGGCGAGCGCCGGCTGTACGAAAGCCTCGCCTTGTTGCTGGAAACCTCGCGAGGGCAGTTGGAACGACTGATTCTTGATCAAGAGGCCCAGCGCCAGGCCCGCCAGCAAAGTGCCGCGCGCCTGATCGCCGAGTTGCTGATCGACTGCGCCGCGTGCCGACGCAGCGTGCTCACTGAAGACGAGCAGCAAGCCATCGGCGATCTGCGCAAGGCAGTACGTCAGCGCGAACAAAAATGCGTGGAAGCCCTGCTCAAGCTGTTCGGCTTCCGTGCACAAGACGCCGCCGCGAGCGATTTGCCGCTGCTGGATGGCCGCTGGGGGGACGACCTGTTTAACCCGGAAACCCTCAGGCAACTCGGCGTGCGCGTAGGCGGCGGCATTGCCGCGGGCGCGGCAGCCGGTGCCGGCGTGGACCTGCTGGTGGGCGGCCTGACACTGGGCGCCGCCGCGCTGGCCGGCGCCATCGCCGGTGGCGCGCTGCAAACCGCGCGCAGCTATGGCAGCCGCCTGCTCGGCAAACTCAAAGGCCAGCGCGAACTGACCGTCGACGACAGCGTACTGCGCCTGCTGGCCTTGCGTCAGCGGCAATTGCTCAAGGCCCTGAACCTGCGCGGCCACGCGGCCATGCACAGCATCAAGATCGACACTGCGCAGGACAAGACATGGCGCGAAGGCAAACTGCCAGAAGCCCTGAACAAAGCCCGGGCCCATCCGCAATGGTCGTCCCTCAACCCTCACGCCAGACTGAGCCAGGCCGAGCGCCAGGAGCAGATCGAAGCCCTGGCCCAGCGCCTGGATGCCGACTAAGCCGTCAGCAGTCCTCTTCGGCGCTCATCACGCAGCGCCCCACAGTTCAGTGATGTTGCGCTCGGCCATCGCCGGTCCGACGCTCATGCCCACACCGGTGTGCATCAGCGCCGCACTCACCCCGGGCGCCGCTCGCAGGAAAGAAAACGGCCCCGGCCCACGGGCGCCATAGACGCCTTGCCAGCGCTCCACGACCTGGATCTGGCAGCCCAGAGTCTGCTGCGCCAGTTCGATCATCCAGTTGTCCACCTGTTCAGCATTGAACGGTGAAGGATCGCTGCCGTAATGATGAGAATCACCGATGATCAATTCTCCATACGGCGTAGGACTGATCAGCAGATGAATACCGTTTGCCTGCAAGTGCGGCACGTCCCGCAGTATCTGCGCCTGCACCGGCGCCGCTTCCGGCAGGTCGGCGAAGGCCCCGTAATGCACGCAGCTCAACCCGGTCAGCAGGGCATGTTGCAGCTGCAAATCCACCTGAGGCCGCGCACGCAGCATCTGCAGTCGGCAAATGTGCGGGTTGAGTTCGGCGATTTCCTCGGCCAGCAAGGTTTGATAGTCGTGACCGGAACACACGATGATCTGCTCGCCACCAAACGTCCCGGCCGTGCTGCGCAACTGGCCAGGTTCGATGTCGCGTACCAGGGTGGAGAAGTGAAACTCCACCTTGAGTTCACCGCACAGGTAGTTGATCAGCGCGGGAAGCGCTTCGCGGGAATACACTTGTTGATCGTCCAGGCCGTGAAGCGCCGCACGGTGATGGCGGAACTGGCCGTTATACAGATCGTCCATCGCCGCGCCTTGTAGCAGATTCACCCGATAGCCATATTCCTCGGCGCGCCCCCTGCAAAAAGCTTCCAGCAGTTGCTCTTCCGCTTCGGTACGGGCAAACAGGTACGAGCCGTTGCGCTTGAGTTGCAGGCCCGCAACGCGTGCCCATTGCCCCCAGATATCGCGGCTTTCCCGAGCCAGATCAAGCATCGGGCCCGGCGGCTGGCCGGTGACCAGGGCTTGGCCGAAGTTCCGTACCGAAGCCCCCAAAGGCGTGGCGCTGCGCTCGAAGACCTTGACCTTGAGGCCGCGTTTGGCGGCGGCGTAGGCATGGGACAAGCCGAGGATGCCGGCGCCGACGATCAATAGATCACTGTGTTGTGTCATGAATTTTGCAGCCTCCTGTAGGAGCGAGCTTGCTCGCGAAAAACCTGAGGGCGCCGCGGGCATCCTGACTACCCGCGTTATCGTTCACGTTCTTCGCGAGCAAGCTCGCTCCTACACTTATGGAATCAGAGGTTATTTATTGTTTTTCCGACTTGCCGTCATAACGCTTGCGCCATTCGGCCAGGATCTTGTCGCGGTTTTTCGAGGCCCAGGCAAAGTCGTTCTTGATCAAGCGTTGCTCGTAGTCCGCCGGCAATTCGGTCTGTGGCTTGGCAATCCCCGGCTGGGCAAGAACCGCAAAGTTCTCCTTGTACAGCTCCATGGCGGCAGGACTGGCGGAAAAGTCGGCGAGTTTTTTCGCCGCTTCTGCATGCGCGGTGCCCTTGAGCACCGCCGTGGCTTCAATCTCCCAGCCCAAGCCTTCCTTGGGCAGGACGATATCCAGCGGCGCGCCTTGGCGCTTCAACTGCACCGCCGGGTATTCGAAGGAAATACCAATCGGGAACTCACCGGAAGCCGCCAACTTGCAAGGCTTGGAGCCGGAATGAACGTACTGGCCGATGTTCTGGTGCAAGTCGTCCATGTACTGCCAGCCCTGTTTTTCGCCAAAGGTCTGCAACCAGGCGCTGACGTCGAGGAAGCCGGTGCCGGACGATGCCGGGTTAGGCATGACGATCTTGCCCTTGTACTCAGGCTTGGTCAGATCCTGCCAACTGACCGGCTTGGTCAGCCCCTGTTTTTCGGCTTCAACGGTGTTGAAGCAGAGCGTCGCGGCCCACACGTCCATGCCGACCCAGGTCGGCGGGTTGGCCGCATCGCGATAGTTCGCGCCGATCTTGTCCAAGTCTTTCGGCGCATAGCCTTGCAGCATGCCTTGCTGATCCAGGATCGCCAGGCTGGAGGCCGCCAGGCCCCAGATTGCATCCGCCTGCGGGCGAGCTTTTTCGGCCAGCAACTTGGCGGTGATAATCCCGGTGGAGTCACGCACCCACTTGATTTCAACGTCCGGATTGGCCGCTTCAAAGGCGTTCTTGTAGGTCTTCAATTGTTCGGCTTCGAGGGCCGTGTAGACCGTCAACTCGGTTTTCGCGGCGAACGCATTCAGGCTGAACGCGGTGAGCAAAACAGCGGCTGACGCCAAGGGCTTGAACATGGTGCGTTTCCTTTGATCAGGACAGAGTTATTGACCCGGCGCGGTTTGGCGCCAAGCCTGGGAGCGGCGCAACAAACCGCGAGAGGCCCACGCCAGCAGCAGCGACACGCCGGCGGAGGTGAACAGAATCAGGGTCGACATGGCTGCCGCGCCACCGACGTTGCCGGCGTCGTCCATGTTCAGGACCGCCACCGCCGCGAGGAGGGTGTCGGGGCTGTAGAGGAAGATCGCGGCGGACACGGTGGTCATCCCCGACACGAACAGGTAACGGACGATATCCAACAGTGCCGGCAGGCAGATCGGCAGCGTGACGCGCAGGTAATGGCGGTACAGCGGCGCCTTGAGAGACAGCGCGGCGGCTTCGAATTCCGCATCCAGTTGGCGCAGAGCGGTGGTGGCGGTCATTTGCGCAGTGGTCAAATAATGAGCAATGGTGCACACCACCAGCAACGTCATGGTTGCGTAGAACACGTGCAACGGGTTGCCGGGGAGGTTGAAAAAGAACACGTAGCCCAGGCCCAGGACCAGGCCCGGTACCGCCATCGGTACAAAGCTGAGCATGCGCAGCGCCAGGTTCAGCCCGCGTTGGTTTGGGGTTTTCTCCATCAGATAGGCGCCGGTAAAAATCAGCACGCTGCCGATCAACGCGGTACACAGCGCCATGGTCAGGCTGTTGCGATAGGCCAACCAGCCGCCACCCGCGGTATCGCTGAAGTGATAGTGGTCCAGCGACAGCGACAGGTTGTACGGCCAGAACTTCACCAGCGATGAATACACCGCCATGCCGAACACCAGCAGCAACACCGCGCACATCAACAGGACAATCACCAGGTAGCAGCCATCGCGCAGCCGCGACGGAGCCGGCCGAAAGGCTTGGGCACGGCCACTCATGGCGTCGCCGTGGCGACGGCGCAGCCATGCATCGACGCCGAAGCTGAACAGTGCGGGCAGCAACAGCACCATGCCGATCAAGGCCCCCCGGCCGAACTGCTGCTGGCCGACCACCGCCTTGTAGGCTTCCAGCGCCAGCACCTGATAATCACCACCCACCACCACGGGCACGCCGAAGTCGGTAATGGTCAGGGTGAACACCAGGCAAAATGCGCCGAACACGGCCTGGCGCGTCGCCGGCCAGGTAATGCTGCGAAACGCCCGGGCCGGGCTCGCGCCCATGCTTGACGCGGCATCGAACAGTCGCGCATCCGCCAGGGACAATGCCGACAACAGAATCATCAGCGCGTGGGGAAAGGTGTAGATCACCTCACCCAGGACAATGCCCCAGAAGCCATAGATGTTGTCCGACAGCACGTCGCGCAACAGGCCCTGGTTACCAAACAGATACACCAGGGCAATGCCTGGCAGCATCGACGGCGCCATCAGCGGCAGCAACGACAGACCGCGCCAGACGGTTTTGCCTGGGATCAGCGTGCGCTGCAACGCGTAGGCAAACAGATACGCCAAGGGCACGACAATGCAGGCAACGCTGAGGGAAACCTTCAGGCTATTGCCCAACAGCCAGTGGAAATTGGCGCTGCAGAGCAGCTCGCGGGCCGCCACCCAACCGCCGCCCTGCCCGGCTTCGGCGCTGAATCCGCGCCAGAAGATCGCCAGCAGCGGCAATAGTACGGCGACACTCAACAGGCACAACATCAGCAGTTTGCCGCCGAGGACAAACACTCGGTCGCCGAGGTCGGTACGGGCAGCCTGTCGGGTCATGGGATCGCGTAGCGGCAGGCTCATGTCAGCGGGCATCTCAGGCAAACACCTGCAGGCTGCGCGGCGGCAACGCGACCCAGATCGCCTGCGCCCGCAGGCGAGGCATGGCGTCCGGCGTCAGCTCGGCCAGCAACGGATGGCCTGGCAACTGGTCGAGCTCGAAGCTCATGCGGCAGCGATTGCCGAGGAACGTAATGTCACGGACCTTGGCCGGGAACAGGTTTTCCTCATGCACCGGTGGATTGACGCTGATGGCTTCCGGACGGCAGAACAATCGGCCCGAGGCAGCTTTGCCGGAATCATCGGCCAGGCGCACGTTCATCCCGCCGACCTGGGCGTGGCTGGCACTGTTGCGGCTGAAGGGCAACCAATTGCCTTGGCCGACAAACTCGGCCACGAACGGGGTGGCCGGACGGTCGTAGATTTCCTGGGGCGTGGCGTACTGCTCGACCTTGCCGTTGTGCATCACGGCGATACGGTCGGCCATCAGCATCGCCTCGTCCTGATTGTGGGTGACCATCAGCGTGGTGATCCCCAGGCGCCGTTGCAGCTGGCGCAACTCGCTACACAGATGCTCGCGGACCCGGGCGTCGAGGGCCGACATCGGTTCGTCCAACAGTAACAGCGAGGGTGCCGGCGCCAGGGCACGGGCCAGGGCGACCCGTTGTTGCTGGCCGCCAGACAATTGGCCGGGGTATTTCTTTTCGCTGCCGGTCAGGCCCACCAGCTCCAGCATTTGCGCCACCCGCTTGCGCACTTCATCGCGTCCACTGCCGGCCAGGCCGTAACCGATGTTGGCTTCAACCGTGAGATTGGGAAACAGTGCGTAGGACTGAAACAGAATGCCGTAGTCCCGTGCCTGGGGAGCCAGCAGGGAAACATCCCGATTGCCCAGGTACAACTCGCCGCTGTCCTGACGCTCGAGGCCGGCGATGCAGCGCAACAAGGTGGTCTTGCCACAGCCCGATGGACCGAGCAGGCACACCAGCTCGCCGGCGGCGACATCCAGGGACACATGGTCCAAGGCGGTGAAAGCACCGAAACGCTTCTGGATACCACGCACCTTCATCGGCGCGCCGGGGTTGCTCAGGGCTGTGTTCATGAAGGCACCTCATCGAACGGATGAAGGCCATGCTAGGCAGGCAATGCGTCCCTGTTGTGGCAGAAAGGCAAAACCCGGCGATAGTGGTATTGATGGATTTGGGTAGGGCCACAAGGAGGTGGTGACTGATCTGGCGCCATCGCGAGCAAGCCCGCTCCCACATTTGGATCTGTGAATATATTCAAATGTGGGAGCGGGCTTGCTCGCGATGGCGGCTTCAAGACCACCCGACAACCTCAGATCGGCGACATTTCCTGCGCCAGCCCCAGAAAGGCCGCCGGCAACCGCGCGCCTTTTCGCTCTTTCAGGCAGTACAGGTATTCGGCGATCTGTGGCGCATTCTCGAGGGGCAGCACCCGCAGCTGCGGGTCATGGGGCACTTCCTGGCGGGCAATGATGCTGATGCCGATGTTGCGCAACACCGCCTCGCGGATCGACTCGCGGCTGCCGATCTCCAGCAGCGGTCCGTAGCTCACGCCGGCGTCCTCCAGCATGTCCTCGGTGAGTTGGCGGGTGGTGGAGCCGGCTTCACGCATCAACAATGTATGCCCGGCCAATGCCGTCAAGGGCACATGGTCGAGCGTCGCCAGCGGATGATTGCGATGCACCGCGAGCACCAGCGGGTCGGTGCCCAATACGCGGCGAATCAGGCGCGGGTCATCCACCCGTTGTGACGAGGCCGCGACGTCCACGCGGTAGTCTTCCAGGGCCTCGATGACCTGCTGCGAATTGCCGATCTCTACCGATACGTCCACCTGCGGCAGACGCTCGCGAAACGCCTTGACCAGATCGAGGATGTAGTACGGCGCCGTCGCGGCGATGCGCAATGCGCCCTGGACCTGGCCACTGTTGCGCAGGAAAAACTCGATATCCGCTTCCTGCTGCAACAGCGCCTTGACCATCGGCAACAACCGCGCGCCTTCGTCGCTGACGGTGAGCCGACGACCACCGCGGTAGAACAACTCAACCGAGTACTGACTCTCCAGATGACGAATCTGGGTCGTCACCGTGGGCTGGCTCAAACCGAGTTTTTTCGCCGCCTGGGTAATGCTGCCCAGACGCGCGACCTTATAAAACGCCTTCAGCTCGGCACTCAGCACATCGCCCTCTCATCGACTATTTGCGCAACAGGCGCAGTCCGTTGAACACCACCAGCAGGCTCACGCCCATGTCGGCAAACACCGCCATCCACATGGTGGCCATACCCAGAAAGGTGACCGCGAGGAAGATCGCCTTGATCACCAGCGCCAGCGCGATGTTTTGCTTGAGGATACTCGACGTTTGTCGCGAGAGCCGTATGAATGCCGGAATCTTGCGCAAATCATCGTCCATCAGCGCCACGTCGGCGGTTTCGATGGCGGTGTCCGTCCCGGCGGCGGCCATGGCAAACCCGATCTCGGCGCGTGCCAGGGCGGGAGCGTCGTTGATGCCATCACCGACCATGCCGACGCGATGGCCTTTGCCATACAAGGCTTCTATGGCCTGCAGCTTGTCGACGGGTAACAGATCGCCCTGGGCCTGGTCGATGCCCACCTGGGCGGCAATCGCCTGGGCAGTGTGGGTGTTGTCGCCGGTGAGCATCAGGGTCTTGATGCCCAATTCATGCAGTTGCTGGATGGCTTCGCGGCTGCTGTCCTTGACCGTGTCAGCCACGGCAAACAGCGCCAGCGGACCGGACTTGTCCAACAGCAGCACCACGGATTTGCCTTGTTTTTCCAGGGCGAAGAGTTTTTCTTCGAGGGCCGGCGAACACAGGCCCAGCTCTTCAACCAGGCGGTGGTTGCCCAGGTGATAGACCTCGCCATTGATCTCGCCGCGCACTCCACGCCCGGCCAGGGCCTCGAAGTTATCCACAGCGAACACCGCCAGTTGTTTATCCACAGCCGCATTGGCGATAGCCAACGACACCGGATGATCGGAACGCCCGGCCAGACTGGCGGCCAACGCCGGAGCGGTGGCTTCGACAGTGGGCTGCAATGCCAGGAAATCGGTTTGCACCGGTTTGCCGTGGGTGATGGTGCCGGTCTTGTCGAGGGCCAGGTAATCCAGCTTGTAACCGCCCTCCAAGTACACGCCGCCCTTGATCAGGATGCCCTTGCGCGCGGCAGCGGCCAGGCCACTGACAATGGTCACCGGCGTAGAGATCACCAGCGCACACGGACACGCGACCACCAGCAGCACCAGCGCACGGTAGATCCAGTCAAACCAGGCGGCGCCCATGAACAAAGGCGGGATCAACGCTACGCCCAAGGCAAACAGGAACACCGCCGGGGTGTAGATTTTCGAGAAACTGTCGACGAAGCGCTGGGTCGGCGCCCGTGCGCCCTGGGCCTGCTCCACCGCATGGATGATGCGCGCCAGGGTCGAGTTATTGGCGACGGCAGTAACGCGGTACTCCAGGGAACCTGCCTGATTGATGGTGCCGGCGAAGACTTTGTCGCCCACGGTTTTTTCAATCGGCAGGCTTTCACCGGTGATCGGAGCCTGGTCGATGGTCGACTGCCCGGCACTGACTTCACCGTCCAGGCCGATACGCTCGCCGGGACGAACCCGCACAATCGCGCCCAATTCGATGAGTTTGGCCGCCTGTTCGAGCCAACTGCCGTCCGCCTGACGTACCGTGACCTGTTCCGGGGTCATTTGCATCAAGCCACTGATGGCATTGCGGGCGCGGTCCAGGGACTTGGCCTCGATCAACTCGGCCACGGTGAACAGGAACATCACCATCGCCGCTTCCGGCCACTGGCCGATCAGGATGGCGCCGGTCACGGCGATACTCATCAGGGCATTGATGTTGAGGTTGAGGTTCTTCAGGGCAATCCAGCCCTTTTTGTAAGTGCTGAGGCCACCGCTGAGGATCGACACCAGCGCTACCAATGCCACCACCCAGGTCGGTGCCGCGTGGGTGAAGTGGATCACCTCGGCCGCCAACGCACAGACACCGGACAACGCCAGCAGCCACCCGTGTTTCTTCGCGGGCGGCGCGGCGGCCACGACGCCGTCTTCGAACGGCTCGGCCTGCATCCCCAGGGATTTGATGGCCGCGATGATCGGCGCGGTGTCCGGCAGGTCGTGGGTGACCCCGAGAACACGGTTGATCAGGTTGAATTCCAGTTGCTGCACACCGGCCAGCTTGCCCAGTTTGTTCTGGATCAGCGTTTGCTCGGTAGGGCAGTCCATGGCTTCGATACGGAAGCTGCTCAGGCGCGAGCCAGCGCTGGTCGGCTCGCTCAGCTTCACCAGCGCGGGCGCGGCGGCGCTGGAACAGCAAGAGCCGCCATGGCTCGACTGATCGTGCCGTGGCGCTGAAGCCAGCTTCGCGCCGTGATCGTGATCGTGATCGTGATCGCGTTGATCATGGGGGTGCCGGGTATGGATGGAATCGCTCATGGGTACAGTCCGCAAAAGGTGCCTGTTGCCAAGTAAAGACCCTGTAGCCACTATAGGGTCAAGCACCCTTTTGGAGATTGCTGCGATGAAGATCGGTGAATTGGCCAAACTGACCGACTGCCCCGTGGAAACCATCCGTTATTACGAGAAAGAAGGCCTGCTGCCACCGCCAGCCCGTAGCGAGGGGAACTACCGCCTGTACACCCAGGCCCATGCCGAACGGCTGACCTTTATCCGCAACTGCCGCAGCCTCGACATGACCCTGGAGGAAATCCGCAGCCTGCTGGGCCTGCGCGACAGCCCGCAGGATCAGTGTGAAAGCGTGAATGCGCTGATCGACGAGCATATCCAGCACGTCAAAGCGCGGATTGATGGTTTGTTGGTATTGCAGGAGCAACTGCTCGACCTGCGCCAGCGTTGTGGCGAAGGACCGGATGTTGATCAGTGCGGGATTCTGCAGCGCCTGGAAGTCAGCGGGAGTGTGGCGACGAGTGACGCCGAGCATTCCCATGTGGGCCGCAGCCACGGCCACTGATCGTTCCCACGGAGTGGGAACGATCACATCACTCAGATGGCCACGTCGGCCTTGATGCTTGGATCTGCGTCATAGCCCACGATTTCGAAATCTTCGAACCTGTAGTCGTAGATCGACTCGGGTTTGCGCTTGATCACCAGGTTCGGCAGCTTTTTCGGGGTACGCGCCAGCTGGGTCTGGATCTGCTCCATGTGATTGCTGTAGGCGTGGGTGTCGCCGGTGGTGACGATGATCTCGTGGGGGATCAGGTCGCATTGCTGGGCCAGCATGTGGGTCAGCAGCGCCAGCGCGGCGGTGTTGTACGGCAGGCCGAGAAACACGTCGGAGCTGCGGATATACAGCTGCATCGACAGATGACCGTCATGCACGAACGCCTGATACAGCAGGTGGCACGGTGGCAGGGCTTGCTTACCGTTGCGCGCATTTTCCTGGGGGCTTCTGGTCTCATCCGGCAGGTATTCGACGTTCCAGCCGTGGAACAGGATGCGGCGGCTGTTGGGGTTGGTCTTCAACGTCTCGACCATGTAGTCGATCTGGTTGATCTTGCCGCCGTCCTTGGTCGGCCAGGCGGTCCACTGCTCGCCATAGACCGGGCCCAGGTCACCGTCCTCGGTGGCCCACTCGTCCCAGATGCGCACGCCGTTCTCATTCAGCCACTTGATGTTGGTATTGCCGCTCAACATCCAGATCAGCTCATTGGCGATGCTCTTGAAATGCAGCTTCTTGGTAGTCAGCAGTGGGAAGCCGTCGGCCAGGTTATGCCGGAACTGACGGGCAAACACCGCTTTGGTACCGGTGCCGGTGCGATCGCCTTTGGTCAGGCCATTGGTTACGACGTCGCTCAATAGTTCGAGATATTGCTTCATGACATTACCTGTATCGGTGCAGCCGAGGCTCGCGGGCCTCGGCGTTCGAATTTAAAGCGCGCTGCTCTTGATCGCCTGTGGGCGATTGTAAGCCCACCACAGCAAGCCCAGCCCCGCGAGAATCATCGGAATGCTGAGAATCTGACCCATGGTCACCCAGCCGAACGCCAGGTAGCCCAACTGGGCGTCCGGCACCCGCACGAACTCGACGATAAAACGGAAGATTCCGTAGAACAGCGCGAACATCCCCGAAACCGCCATGGTGGGCCGTGGCTTGCGCGAGAACATATAGAGGATCAAGAACAGCGCCACTCCTTCCAGCGCGAACTGGTAGAGCTGCGACGGATGGCGCGGCAGCTGCGCCGGATCGCTGAACGGCGGGAACACCATGGCCCACGGCACGTCGGTCGGTTTGCCCCACAATTCGGCATTGATGAAGTTACCGATGCGCCCGGCGCCCAGGCCAATCGGCACCAGCGGTGCGACGAAATCCATCAGTTGGAAGAATGACTTGCCGTTGCGGCGGGCAAACCACCAGGCCGCGATCATCACCCCGATAAAACCGCCATGGAAGGCCATGCCGCCTTTCCAGACCTCGAAGATCAGGGTCGGGTTGGCCAGGTAGGCACTCAAGTCGTAGAACAGCACGTACCCCAGGCGCCCGCCGATGATCACCCCCATCGACAACCAGAACACCATGTCGGAGAGTTTCTCCTTGGTCCAGGTCGGGTCGAAACGGTTCAAGCGCCGGGAAGCCAGCAGCCAGGCGCCGCCAATACCGATCAGGTACATCAACCCGTACCAATGGATTTTCAGCGGACCGATGGCCAGGGCCACCGGATCGATCTGCGGGTAAGCCAGCATTGCGACTCCTTGTTAAATCATTCGTTATTGCGCCCGGACCATGCCGGAGCGCGATTAAGCCAGTATTTCGTCAAAACGACGGCATCAAATTAAAAAGCTCAAGCCCACGCAAAACAGCAACCCGGCAAACAGACGCTTGAGCAAACGCGCTGACAAGCGGTGCGCGAGGCGTGCGCCGAACCGGGCGGCGACCATGCTGGTCAAGGCGATGCCCAACAGCGCAGGTAAATACACGAACCCGAGACTATGCGCGGGCAGCAGCGGATCGTGCCAGCCCAGAATCATGAAACTTAATGCACTCACCACGGCAATCGGTAAACCGCAGGCCGACGAGGTGGCCACCGCCTGCTGCATCGGCACGCTGCGCCAGGTCAGAAAGGGGACGGTCAACGAACCGCCGCCCACCCCGAAAATCGCCGAGGCCCAGCCGATCACGCTGCCCACCAGGGCCAGCACAGGCTTGCCCGGCACCTGTCGGCTGGCCTTGGGCTTGACGTCCAGCGCCAATTGCACGGCGATGACCAGGGCGAATACACCAATGATCTTCTGCAAGTGCGGGCCGGAGATAGCCTCGGCGGTGAGAGCACCAACGCCTGCGCCGAGCAAAATGCCCACGGTCATCCAGGCAAAGATCGGCCAGCGCACCGCGCCACGGCGGTGATGTTCACGCACGGCATTCACCGAGGTGAAAATAATACTCGCCAGGGAGGTGCCGACCGCCAGGTGCGTCAGCACCTGCGGGTCGAAGCCCTGCAAGGTAAAGCTGAACACCAGCACCGGCACAATGATGATCCCGCCGCCCACGCCGAACAGCCCGGCGAGCACGCCCGCACAGGCGCCCAGCGCCAAATACAGCAGAAATTCCATGGGAGCCCCCAAAATCGAACCGGCATGTTAACGGATGCAAAGCACAGGGTTCTATGGGTAGAGTGGGCAAAACACCAAGGGATCGCTTTATGTGCCTGATTGTTTTTGCCTGGCGGCCGGATCATGCCCAGCCGCTGATCGTCGCCGCCAACCGCGATGAGTTCTACGCCCGCCCCAGCTTGCCATTGGCCCAATGGCTCGATGCACCGCAGGTGTATGCCGGACGCGACCAGGAAGCCGGCGGCACTTGGTTGGGAGTCGGCGCCGACGGCCGGTTTGCGGCATTGACCAATATTCGCGATCCCCACCAGCCCCCCGCACGCAAATCCCGGGGCGAGCTGGTGGCGCGCTTTCTCAACGGTTCGCTGCCAATTGACCAATATTTAGCCGACGTTCACGGCAGATCCATCGAGTATGCCGGGTTCAACCTTCTGCTCGGTACGCGACAAGAATTGTGGCATTACAACGCCAACGCCACCGACCCTACGCGGCTGAGTCCGGGTATCTACGGGCTATCGAATGCCCAGCTTGATACGCCTTGGCCGAAGTTGCTCAAGGCCAAGGCGGCGTTGGCCGAGGTGCTCGACGATCCGCATCCCGATGCCCTGTTGGCCATTCTGGGCGATCCGCAACCCGCTCCGTTCAGCGAGTTGCCGGATACCGGCGTGGGGCTGGCGACGGAGAGTCTGCTGTCGAGCGTGTTCATCGCCAGCCCAAGTTACGGGACGCGGGCGAGTACGGCGCTGATTGTGCACGCCGATGGGACACGGCATATGGTCGAGCGCAGTTTTGGGCCGCATGGCGGTCGGCTGGGCGAAGTCGAACTCAATTTTTAGCACAACATTGATTGTGGCGAGGAGGCTTGTCCCGTTGGGCTGCATAGCAGCCCCAAGAAGATCGCTGCGTTCTTCAGACAGAGGCTGTGAAGGGGCTGCTTCGCAGCCCAACGGGGGACAAGCCCCCTCGCCACAGAAGCCCCACTTGCCCTCGAATTCAGAGGTTTTTCGCAGAAGCCGGATTGATCATCCGCGCCAACCCGAGGTTTTTCAGGGCCAGTTGCAGCGAGCTGTGGATAACTTGCGGGTTGTCGATGGTCATCAGCTCGGCCAGCATGTCCTTGGCCTTGCTGAGGTTGATCTGACGCAGCATCCACTTCACTTTCGGCAAGTTGGTGGCGTTCATCGAGAGGCTGTCGAAGCCCATCGCCATCAACAGCACCGCCGCTGCAGGATCACCGGCCATTTCACCGCAGATACTCACCGGCTTGCCTTCGGCATGGGCGTCACGCACCACATGTTGCAAGGCTTGCAGCACCGCCGGATGCAGATAGTCATAAAGGTCCGCGACCCGTGGGTTGTTGCGATCCACGGCCAACAGATATTGGGTCAGGTCGTTGGAGCCCACCGAGAGGAAATCCACCTGCCGCGCCAGCTCCTTGGCCTGGTACACCGCCGCCGGAATTTCGATCATCACGCCAATCGGCGGCATCGGCACATCGGCGCCTTCGTCGCGCACTTCGCCCCAGGCGCGGTGGATCAGGTGCAGGGCTTCTTCCAGCTCGTGGGTGCCGGAGATCATCGGCAGCAGGATGCGCAGGTTGTTCAGGCCTTCGCTGGCCTTGAGCATGGCGCGGGTCTGGACGAGGAAGATTTCAGGGTGATCGAGGGTTACACGAATGCCACGCCAGCCAAGGAAGGGATTGTCTTCCTTGATCGGGAAATAAGACAGTGACTTGTCGCCGCCGATGTCCAGGCTGCGCATCGTCACCGGTAGCGGATGGAAGGCAGACAGTTGCTCGCGATAAATCGCCAGCTGCTCCTTCTCGCTCGGGAAACGCTGATTGATCATGAACGGCACTTCGGTGCGGTACAGCCCCACCCCTTCGGCGCCACGCTGTTGCGCCCGCGCCACGTCCGCCAGCAGGCCCGTATTGACCAGCAGCGGTACGCGGTGGCCATCGAGGGTCACGCACGGCAATTCACGCAGGGCATCGAGGCCCTGGGACAGTTGGCGCTCCTCCTCGACAACCTCGGCGTACTGCTTGCGCAACACGTCGCTGGGGTTGGTGTAGACCTCGCCGTGGTAGCCATCGACGATCATGTCGATGCCATCGACCTTGGAATACGGCAGGTCCACCAGCCCCATCACGGTCGGGATGCCCATGGCCCGGGCCAGGATCGCAACGTGGGAGTTACCCGAACCCAATACTGAAACCAGGCCCACCAGTTTGCCTTCCGGCACTTCACCGAGCATGGTCGCGGTCAGTTCTTCACTGATCAGAATGGTGTTGTCGGGGTAGACCAGGTTGGTGGTGCGGTCTTCCTGCAGGTAAGCCAGGAGACGACGACCGAGGTCGCGCACATCCGAGGCACGTTCGCGCAGGTAGGCGTCGTCCATCAACTCGAAACGGTTGACGTGATCGGTGACCACCTGGCGCAGCGCGCCCTGGGCCCACTGGCCGGTCTTGATCACGGTCTTGACTTCGTTCCCCAGGGACGCGTCGTCGAGCATCATCTGGTACACATCGAACAGCGCCCGCTCTTCGGGGCGCAGCTGGGTGGCCAATTTGGTCGACAGGTTGCGCATATCGGCGCGCACGCCTTCCAGGGCGGTCTTGAACAGCTTGATTTCGGCTTCGATGTCAGTGACGGTCTTGTCCGGCACCACATCCAGGTCGGCCGGCGGCAGCATGACCACCGCGGTGCCAACCGCCGCGCCGGGCGAGCCAGGCACCCCGACAAACTTGGCTTCCTGGATGCCCTTGCCCTGGCGCCCCAGGCCGCGAATCGAGCCGGTGGCCTCGGCGTGGGCGATAACCCCGGCCAACTGCGCACTCATGGTGACGAGGAAGGCTTCTTCGCCCTCGTCGAACTGGCGACGCTCTTTCTGCTGGATGACCAACACGCCGACGACGCGGCGGTGGTGAATGATCGGGGCGCCGAGGAAGGAGGCGTAACGCTCTTCACCGGTTTCGGCAAAGTAGCGATAACGCGGGTGATCCGCGGCGTTTTCGAGGTTCAGAGGTTCTTCACGCGTCCCGACCAGGCCCACCAGACCTTCATTGGGCGCCATGCTGACCTTGCCGATGGAGCGCTTGTTCAAGCCCTCCGTCGCCATCAGCACAAAACGGTTGGTCTCGGGGTCCAGCAGGTAAACCGAGCAGACCTGGCTGCCCATGGCTTCCTTGACGCGCAACACAATAATCCCCAACGCCGCCTTGAGATCCTTGGCGGAGTTAACTTCCTGGACGATCTTGCGCAGCGTATTGAGCATGGCTCGGGGTCGAACTCCGTCGTCAGTCGCGCGCTAAGAGGCGCGGGGCAAGCTCTTTGAGAGCGCGACGATAAACTTCGCGCTTGAATGTCACCACCTGGCCCAACGGATACCAATAACTGACCCAGCGCCAGCCATCGAACTCCGGTTTACCGGTCAAATCCATCCGCACCCGCTGCTCGTTCGAGATCAGGCGCAGGAGAAACCATTTCTGCTTCTGGCCGATGCACAGCGGTTGGCTGTGGGTACGTACCAGGCGTTGCGGCAAACGATAACGCAACCAGCCACGGGTGCAGGCGAGAATCTGCACATCTTCGCGCTCAAGGCCCACTTCTTCGTTCAACTCACGGTACAGGGCGTCTTCAGGGGTTTCATCGGGGTTGATCCCGCCTTGAGGAAACTGCCAGGCATCTTGGTTGATACGGCGAGCCCATAGCACCTGTCCGGCATCATTCGTAAGAATAATCCCGACATTAGGACGGAAACCATCGGGGTCGATCACGGCAACAACCTCGCAAACGCATGTCGCCGCATTGTTCCACAAAGCTTGTTGCAGCGGCAACGAGGCTGCTTACCTTATGTGCACTCTTGTGAAAAGACCGTATTCTGGACGTCTTTTTACAGACTTTTCAGCGAGTAACCGCAATGCGCCTGGCTTTATTCGACTTGGACAACACGCTTTTGGGCGGCGACAGCGACCACGCCTGGGGTGATTACCTGTGCGAGCGCGGCATTCTGGATGCCGTCGCCTACAAATCCCGCAACGACGAGTTCTACCAGGACTACCTGGCCGGCAAGCTGGACAACGCCGCTTACCTGAACTTTTGCCTGGAAATCCTCGGTCGTACCGAGATGGCCCAGTTGGACGAATGGCACCGCGACTACATGCGTGACTGCATCGAGCCGATCATGCTGCCGCTGGCCGCCGACCTGTTGGCCAAACACCGGGCGGCTGGCGACAAGCTGGTGATCATCACCGCCACCAACCGGTTTGTCACCGCACCGATTGCCGCACGTTTAGGGGTTGAAACCCTGATTGCGACCGAATGCGAGAGGGTCGATGGTCGTTATACCGGGCGCAGCACTGATATTCCGTGCTTTCGCGAAGGCAAGGTGACGCGCCTGAATCGGTGGTTGGAGGAAACGGGATATAGCCTGGACGACAGCTATTTCTACAGTGACTCGATGAATGACCTGCCGTTGCTGGAGCAGGTGACACATCCGGTGGCGGTGGATCCGGATCCGAGTTTGCGGGCCGAAGCGCAGAAGCGTGGGTGGCCGGTGATTAGTTTGCGTAGCTGATGGTGCCTTCGCGAGCAAGCCCGCTCCCACATTGGACGCTGTTCACAAATTAAAATGTGTGAATGCATTCCAAATGTGGGAGCGGGCGTGCTCGCGAATGAAGTCGACTCGGTCTAAAGCCTTTAAACCGGTTTAGCCCCCATCAACCCGGCAATCGCCACGAACCCCATCAGGCTCACCACCGCCAGCACCAGGGTGAAATTCAGGTTGCCGCCCCCGCCCAATCGCAACCGGTTGAGTCGCGCCAGCAACCAGAACCAGGCGAGCGCCGCCACGCTATAGATCACGCTGGAACCCAGGATCCAGGTCTGCCCCAACGGCCAGCCGATCAAGTGCACCAGCCACCAGCCGGTGAAAGGCATGCTCACCAGGCTTATCCCCATCAACAACCAGACAAACACCCACGGGCGTCGCAGGGTGCAGGCCGGCCCGACGCTGCGTTTGCGCCAGGCCAGGATGGCCAGTGCCAGGCCGCAGCCCAATAACAGCACCGTGGCCACCACGTGAATGACTTTGAGGGTAGTCAGCGTTTCCATGTTCTCGATTCCTTGAAGGCCGCTCAGTCAGCGTAGTCGCTCAACCGAGGAACAGTTGATACGCCGGATTATCGCTCTCATCCCAGTACGGATAGCCAATCGCTTCCAGCGCCGCCGGCACCAGATGACGTTCGTTTGCCGGCACTTGCAGGCCGGCGACCACCCGACCGTCGGCCGCGCCGTGGTTGCGGTAGTGGAACATCGAGATGTTCCAGCGTCCGCCCAATTTGTTAAGAAAGTTGAACAAGGCGCCCGGGCGCTCCGGGAACTCGAAGCGAAACACCACTTCATTACTGACGTGCGCCGCATGACCGCCGACCATGTGGCGAATGTGCAGCTTGGCCAGTTCGTTTTCGGTCAGGTCCAGCACCGGGAAACCCTGTTCGGTGAGGCTGGCGATCAAGGCGCTGCGCGGATCGTTTTCCGGATGCGTCTGCACCCCGACAAAGATGTGCGCTTCGCTGCCGGAGTGATAGCGGTAGTTGAACTCGGTGATCTGGCGCTTGCCCACGGCTTCGCAGAACGCCTTGAAGCTGCCGGGTCTCTCGGGAATGGTCACGGCGATGATGGCTTCGCGGCCTTCACCCAATTCGGCGCGCTCGGCCACGTGGCGCAAGCGGTCAAAGTTGACGTTGGCCCCGGAGTCGATGGCGACAAAGGTCTGCCCGCTGACACCACGGGTTTCGACGTACTTCTTGATCCCCGCCACGCCGAGGGCGCCGGCCGGTTCGGTGATGGAGCGGGTGTCGTCGTAGATGTCCTTGATCGACGCACAGATTTCATCGGTGCTGACGGTGATCACCTCGTCGACGTAATCCTTGCAGATGTCGAACGTGTGCTGGCCGATCTGCGCCACCGCCACACCGTCGGCAAAAATGCCCACGGTTGGCAGCACCACCCGCTCACCGGCGGCCATGGCCGCTTGCAGGCAATTGGAGTCGTCCGGCTCGACGCCGATGATCTTGATTTCCGGCCGCAGGTACTTCACGTAGGCGGCAATCCCGGCAATCAGGCCGCCCCCGCCCACCGGGACGAAAATCGCATCCAATGGCCCCGGGTGCTGGCGCAGGATCTCCATTGCCACGGTGCCCTGCCCGGCAATGGTGTGCGGATCATCGTAGGGGTGAATGTAGACGTAGCCTTTTTCGTCGACCAGTTTCAGCGAATACGCCAGGGCTTCGGGGAAAGAGTCGCCGTGCAGCACCACTTTGCCGCCACGGGAGCGCACACCTTCGACCTTGATTTCCGGGGTAGTCTTGGGCATCACGATCGTCGCCTTGACCCCCAGCACCTTGGCCGCCAGGGCCAGGCCCTGGGCATGGTTACCCGCCGATGCGGTGACCACGCCACGTGCGCGCTCTTCGACCGTCAGCTGCGTCAACTTGTTGTAGGCACCGCGAATCTTGAAGGAAAACACCGGCTGCAAGTCTTCGCGCTTGAGCCAGACCTTGTTGCCCAGTCGCTCGGAGAGCTGGCGGGCGGTCTGCAACGGGGTTTCCACGGCAACGTCATAAACGCGCGAGGTGAGAATCTTTTTGACGTACTGTTCGAGCATCGGCAAGCATCACTGGGCGGGTTGGGCAGGGCCAAGGAGTCTAACCCAGCGTTTGGCCGGGCGACCACACGAATCCAGAGGTTTTGTTGGGTTATACTCGCGGCCCTCTTTACTCCCCGCCCGTTCCGGAGCCCGCATGACCCAGGATCAACTCAAACAGGCAGTAGCCCAGGCCGCCGTCGATTTAATCCTTCCTAAACTCGACGATAAGAGCATCGTCGGTGTCGGCACCGGCTCCACCGCCAACTGCTTTATCGATGCGCTGGCCGTGCACAAGGGCGCATTCGACGGCGCGGTTGCCAGCTCCGAAGCCACGGCCGCCCGGCTCAAGGGCCACGGGATTCCCGTGTACGAACTCAATACCGTGAGCGACCTGGAGTTCTACGTCGACGGCGCCGATGAAAGCGACGAGCACCTGAACCTGATCAAGGGCGGCGGCGCGGCCCTGACCCGCGAGAAGATCGTCGCGGCCGTGGCCAAGACCTTTATCTGCATTGCCGACGCCAGCAAGCTGGTGCCGGTGCTGGGCAATTTCCCGCTGCCGGTGGAAGTGATTCCGATGGCCCGCAGCCACGTGGCCCGCGAGCTGGTGAAACTGGGCGGCGACCCGGTGTACCGCGAAGGTGTGTTGACCGACAACGGCAATATCATCCTCGACGTGTTCAACATGCAGATCACCAATCCGGTGGCGCTGGAGACGCAGATCAATGCCATCGTCGGCGTGGTCACCAATGGTTTGTTTGCCGCGCGTCCCGCTGATGTGCTGCTGCTGGGTACCGCCGAAGGCGTGAAAACCCTCAAGGCCTAAGTACACCGCAGTTCTAATGTGGGAGGGGGCT
>NZ_JCAXED010000069.1:0-329 GCF_059758795.1 Pseudomonas sp. GQ91 | reverse complement strand
GAACCAGTCGAGCGGTACCGTTTCGGTTCTCGCGCCAAATGATGTGTATGCCGGCGACCAAACCGTTAGCACTGCAATCACCAAGGTGACCGGCGGCGAGCACTTCGAGAATCTGGTTCCGGGCACTGACACTGTCACCACGACCGTCACTGACACACCGGGTACTGATGACACCACCACTGTCACACTGAGCGCGCCTAGCTCCGTCAACGAAGGTGGCCAGATCACCTACACCGCTACGCTTTCCAACAAAGCAGGCAGCGACGTCACTCTGAAGTTGGACAACAACTCGACCATCACCATCAAAGCCGGCGAAACCGTCGGTACCG
>NZ_JCAXED010000068.1:0-335 GCF_059758795.1 Pseudomonas sp. GQ91 | reverse complement strand
TGGAACAGCCAGCACCAGATCACCCGCTACAGCGACAACCTCGGCCAGACCTGGCTGTTCGAGTGGAACGACGAACGCCAGATGCTCAGCGCCACCGATCCGCAAGGTGGGCGCTATGCATACAGTTATGACGAGGCCGGCAACCTGATCGGCGAAACCGATCCGTTGGGCCGCAGCGATTCGACATTATGGCTGGAACACTGGGCCCTGCCGCTGGTAGACACCGACGCCGCTGGCCACAGCTGGAAATACCGCTACGACCCGCGCGGCAACTGCATCGCCGAAACCGATCCGCTGGGGCATGTCACCCGCTACCGCTACGACGCCCACGGCCA
>NZ_JCAXED010000067.1:0-340 GCF_059758795.1 Pseudomonas sp. GQ91 | reverse complement strand
TAGAAGCAGCTTTAAGCTCCAAGCTGATAGCTCATAGCTAACAGTTACGCGCTCGAAATTGGGTCTGTAGCTCAGTTGGTTAGAGCGCACCCCTGATAAGGGTGAGGTCGGCAGTTCGAATCTGCCCAGACCCACCAATTTTGTTATGGGGCCATAGCTCAGCTGGGAGAGCGCCTGCCTTGCACGCAGGAGGTCAGCGGTTCGATCCCGCTTGGCTCCACCATTAACTGCTTCTACTTGTTAGAGTTTAGAAATGAATATTCTCAAGCGAATATTGATTTCTAGTCTTTGATTAGATCGTTCTTTAAAAATTTGGGTATGTGATAGAAAGATAGACTGG
>NZ_JCAXED010000066.1:0-372 GCF_059758795.1 Pseudomonas sp. GQ91 | reverse complement strand
ACGGTGCAGGCCAACATCCTCACCGGCTCCAAGGACACCTTCACCAACAACATCGCCTCGGCCCGCGCCGCCGGCGCCGTGATGTCGCATGTGGCGCCGGCCGGCACCGAACTGCAGATGCCCGAACCGGAAGAACAACCCGAGCCCAGTTACCTGGACATGGCCGGCAATTTCTTCTCGCAGATGTGGCGCCCCACCGTCGCCACACCCGCCCCCGGCACCGAGACCCGGCCGGAAGACCTGGTGATCTGCACCAAGCACCCGCCGATGCCGCCGCAGTTCATGGCCGAAGGCTCGGACAAGGTCACCATCAACGGCCAGCCCGCGGTGCGCAGCGGCGATCGCAGCACCTGCGATGCGACGGTGGTCTCG
>NZ_JCAXED010000065.1:0-377 GCF_059758795.1 Pseudomonas sp. GQ91 | reverse complement strand
ATTCCCGAGGACCATATCCTCACCACGGCCCTCAAAACCCTGGACGTCCCCGGCAGCATGGACGCCACCAACTCGGCCCTGGTCAAGCTGCCCAGCGGCGTGAAGAACCTGATTATCGGCGGCATGAACGACAACACGGTGCTGGGCGGCGTGCGCGCCACCGAAAGCGCCGGGTTTGCCGCCGCCAACGTGATCGGTATCGGCATCAACGGCACCGATGCCATCGGTGAACTGAAGAAGGCCAACAGCGGCTTCTTCGGCTCGATGCTGCCCAGCCCGCACATCGAGGGCTACAACACCGCGAAGATGATGTTCGACTGGGTGACCAAAGGCACCGAGCCGCCGAAGTACACGGCGATGGACGAAGTGACGCTGAT
>NZ_JCAXED010000064.1:0-410 GCF_059758795.1 Pseudomonas sp. GQ91 | reverse complement strand
GCTCAGCCGAAATTGGCAACGGTGCGTTGGTGATGATCACTGATAACCAGCCAGCCGACGGTACGTCGCAGAACGTGGTGCAAGCCACGATCACCGACGCCAACGGCAACCTGGTCCCGAATCAGGTCGTCACTTTCAGCGTGGAATCCGGTGCGGCAGCACTGACCGGCCCAACCGCTACTACCAACGCCTCGGGCGTGGCCAGCATGACGCTGACCAGCACCCAGGCAGGCAGCAGCACCGTGAAAGCCAGCATCAACGGCAGCGACCGTACTGTGGACACCACCTTCGTGGCGGATGCGGGTACGGCTGAAATCACTGCGGGCAGCCTGATTGTTCTGAATGATGGTGCGGCTGCAAACAACACCGACACCAACAGCGTGCAAGTGACGGTGACCGATGCCAATGGC
>NZ_JCAXED010000063.1:0-451 GCF_059758795.1 Pseudomonas sp. GQ91 | reverse complement strand
TGGCAGCACCGTCAGCACCACCATCACTGGCGCTACCGGCGGCAACTTTGAAAACCTGGTGCCGAGCACCACGCCCGCCGTGACGACCGTTACCGACTCGACCGATACCACTGGCCTGAGCCTCACCGCCACCAATACGGTCACCGAAGGCGGCCAGATCACCTACACCGCGACGCTGACCAACCCGGCGCAGACGCCGGTCACCGTCACGCTGTCCAATGGTTCAGTGATCACCATCAAGGCCGGTGAGTCTGTCGGTACCGTGGTCGTCGATACACCGGCGAACGATGTCTACGTCAACGGCAGCACCGTCAGTACCACCATCACTGGCGCTACCGGCGGCAACTTTGAAAACCTGGTGCCGAGCACCACGCCCGCCGTGACGACCGTTACCGACTCGGTCGATACCACTGGCCTGAGCCTCACCGCCACCAATACGGTCACCGAAGGT
>NZ_JCAXED010000062.1:0-455 GCF_059758795.1 Pseudomonas sp. GQ91 | reverse complement strand
TGATGCGGCCGGTGGCGTCGTAGTGCAGCAGTTGGCGCTGTTGCGTGGTGGGTTGTTGGTCGAGTTTGCCGATCAGGTTGTCGGCGGGGTCGTACTCGAAGTGTTTGTGCAGCGCCGCCGGCATCAGCGCGGGTTGGCTGCTGTGGCGGCGTTGGCGGGTGCGCAGGCGGCCGGCGCGGTCGTATTCGCTGCGGGTGCTGATCTGGCCCTGGGTGCGCAGCACTTCGCGGTGCAGGCGGTCGCGTTCGAAGTCGCTGATGACCTGGCCGTCGAGGTTGATCTGGTGCAGGTGGCCGCTGCCGTAGTACAGGCGATTGAGCCAGCGGCCGTCGGGCAGTTGGCTCTGGATCAGGTTGCCGAGTTCGTCGTAGTGATGCTGCAGGCTGCCGGTGGCGCTGTGTTCGGTGAGTAGCTGGCCGAGCGGGTCGTAGGCAAAACCCAGGGTTTGCGCGGTA
>NZ_JCAXED010000061.1:0-455 GCF_059758795.1 Pseudomonas sp. GQ91 | reverse complement strand
GGATGCGGCCGGTGGCGTCGTAGTGCAGCAGTTGGCGCTGTTGCGCGGCGGGTTGTTGGTCGAGTTTGCCAATCAGGTTGTCGGCGGGGTCGTACTCGAAGTGTTTTTGCAGCGCCGCCGGCATCAGCGCGGGTTGGCTGCTGTGGCGGCGTTGGCGGGCGCGCAGGCGGCCGGCGCGGTCGTATTCGCTGCGGATGCTGATCTGGCCCTGGGTGCGCAGCACTTCGCGGTGCAGGCGGTCGCGTTCGAAGTCGCTGATGACCTGGGCGTCGAGGTTGATCTGGTGCAGGTGGCCGCTGCCGTAGTACAGGCGATTGAGCCAGCGGCCGTCGGGCAGTTGGCTCTGGATCAGGTTGCCGAGTTCGTCGTAGTGATGTTGCAGGCTGCCGGCGGCGCTGTGTTCGGTGAGCAGTTGGCCGAGCGGGTCGTAGGCAAAACCCAGGGTTTGCGCGGTG
>NZ_JCAXED010000060.1:0-455 GCF_059758795.1 Pseudomonas sp. GQ91 | reverse complement strand
CACCAAATTTTTGATAGTCGGGTGGATACAACTGACTCCTGCCGTGATGGATTGGCCTAGCGCTAATGCCCATTGCAAGGCGAATGGCGCTCGCCTGCCTACGGAGGGTGAACTCCGAGCTCTTTGGCGGCAGGCTACGGTAGGTCGTCCATCTAATAGCGAAATGTGTTCGGTTCATGGCTGGCCGCTCAAAGGCCAGTGCGGGGGCAGTAAAAGCCACTACTGGTCCAGGACGCCGTACGGCACGGGCCACCGCGTCGTCACCATGACCATTGACAATGCGAATGCGAGCTACGACAACGACGACACTTCCAACCAGGTGGCGTGTGTGCGTTGAGGGTTTTAGTCTTTAGCGTTTAGTTTTTAAATTTGCTTTTACTTTTGCTTCTCTTGAGTGACGGATTCGATATGGACATTGGCGAACGTTTACAGCTGAGTGAGTCCGTCACATGGGT